>JBDRGZ010000041.1:0-31693 GCA_043817345.1 Patescibacteria group bacterium | reverse complement strand
ATTATAGCATTTTTTGCTTTTTTAATTGAAATAAGCTAAAATAAAATTAAATAAACAAAAATATATGCAAAGAACAACATCAACAGAAACAATTAAAAAGGTTGGAGAAACTATTAAATTGAATGGCTGGGTTCATGTTCGTAGGAATATGGGCAAGATTGCGTTTTTAGATTTACGCGACAGATGGGGGATTATGCAAGTAGTATGTGTACCAGATGAGTTGGATAAAGAATCTGTAGAGATTTTAAATGAAATTCGTCCAGAATTTGTTTTAGAAATAGAAGGTATTGTACAAGAAAGAGGAGAAAAACAGATTAATAAAGATATGATTACAGGAACCGTAGAAGTTTTAGCTAAAAAGATTACTGTGTTATCTAGATCCGAAACACCACTTTTTGAAATTGAAAATGAAGATAGGCAAGCTAATGAAGAATTAAGATTAAAATATAGATATTTAGATTTACGTCATGACAGAATGAAAAAGAATATTTTATTACGTCATGAAATAGTGCGTTTTATGCGTGAATTTTTGTATAAAAAAGATTTTATAGAAATTGAAACTCCGTTTTTATCAAAATCAACTCCAGAAGGCGCGCGTGATTTTTTAGTGCCATCGAGAAATTATCCAGGTAAATTTTACGCATTGCCACAAAGCCCACAGCAATATAAGCAGATGCTGATGGTAGCCGGTATAGAAAAATATTTTCAAGTTGTCCGTTGTTTTCGCGATGAAGATCAACGTGGTGACCGTCAAGCAGAATTTACTCAATTAGATTTAGAAATGAGTTTTATTGAACAAAAAGATGTTTTAAAATTAACAGAAAATTTAATTTTAAAATTAGTTCAGAAATTATTGCCTGATTATAAATTAACTTTTAAAGAATTTAAAAAAATAAAACACTCTCAGGCTATAAAATTATATAATTCTGACAGACCTGATTTAAGAGAAGATAAAAATAATCCAAAAGAACTAGCTTTTGTGTGGGTAACTGATTTTCCAATGTTTGAATATAAAGAAGGAGATAATCGCTGGGGCGCGGCTCATCATCCTTTTACAGCAATTAACCCTAAAAATTTGAAAGATTTGGAAAAGAGCAAGATGAAAAAAATAAAAGCTTTGCAATATGATTTAGTTTTAAATGGTAATGAGATTGCTGGTGGATCTATTCGTACTCATGATCCAAAAATTTTACATAAAGTTTTTGAATTATTAGGTCACTCTGATGAAGAAATTCAAAATAAATTTGGGCATTTATTAGAAGCTTTTAAATATGGAGTACCGCCACATGGTGGAATTGCTTTTGGTTTAGATCGTTTAGTTGCTGTTTTGGCAGGAGAAGAATCAATCCGCGAAGTTATTGCTTTTCCAAAAACTTCAGATAATAGAGATCCATTAATGGATTCACCATCTGAAGTATCTAAGAAACAATTAGATGAATTAAATATTAAAATAAATAATTAAAATAAAAAATATGAGAGAACAATTTATACCTCAAGGAAATGATTTGCCTGATTTTGAAAAAAAGTACCTATGGCTGATGCTAAAGACAGGGCAGAACAAATTCAGCAGGAAATAGATAATAAAAGATTACAGCCAGGATCAGTTGAATATGAAAGATTAATGGATGAGTTGAGAAAATTAAAAAGGATTTCTAGTTAATTATCAATTTATTAATTAAGTGCTTTTTATGCGCTTGTCTAGTCTGCAAAAATATATTATTCTTCAATGTTTGGAATCAAAGACAGCTAGAATTTCGCGCACACGATTAAATGTGAAAAATAAAACTAAAATTATTACTAAAAGCATTGAGCGTTTAATAGACAAAGAATTATTAGTGGGTTTTGGAGAAAGAACAAAATATAAATGGTTTATTAAAGATATAAAAATAACAAAGTTTGGAAAAAAAGAAGCTAAAAAATTATTAGGCGAACAATTAAAATTAAAATTTAAAAAAATTAAAAAATAAATATATGCTCAACAAAAAACTATTAAAAATTTTAGAAGAGAGTAAAAAGGATTATGAAGTAGTGCAACACAAAATTGTCTATACTGCGTATGATGTGGCCCAGACACTGCATATCAAATTAAATCAAATTGCCAAAAGTTTATTGGTCAAAACAAATAAACCATTAAAACAAGGTAAAAAACCTTATGCTATTGCTATTGTGCCTGCTGACAAGAATATGGATTTAAAGAAATTAGCTAAAGTAATGACAACTAAGGAAGTTAGAATAACTAAAGTGGATATTCCTAAAGAAGGAGTAATGAAGACTCAATTTAAAGTTAAACCAGGAGCTATGTCTGCTTTTGGTTCGTTATATAAAACCCATGTTTTTGTTGATAAAAATTTAAAAGGTACAGCTGTTTTTTCTTCAGGTAGTTTTAATGAAAGTATTAAAATGAAAGTCGCTGACTATATAAAATTAGAAGAAGCAAAAATTGGTATATTTTCAGTAGCTAAAAAAATCAAAAAATCTGTTGTTAAGAAAAAACTTGTTAAAAAAACTAAACCAACTAAGAAAAAACAGACTAAAAAGAAAAAATAAGGATGTCATACGAAGTTAAATTAGAGAAATTTGAAGGTCCTTTAGACCTGCTTTTGCAGCTGATTGAATCAGCTGATTTAGATATAACAGAAGTTTATTTATCTCAAGTAGCTGATCAGTTTATGAAATATCTGGCTGATGTGGAAAATAAAAATCCAGATGAATTAGCAGATTTTCTTGTTGTAGCTTCTAGGTTGCTATTAATTAAATCTAGAATACTATTACCAAATTTACATATTGAGGATGAAAGTGAAGCAATAGAATTAGAAACACAATTGAAGATATATAAAGAGTATCATGAAGCCTCAAAGAAAATTGAAAATATTTTAGCTGAAAAGAAAGCTTTGTTTGTTAGAAAAAAGATTCCATTAGATATTGAAGTCCTTTTTAACCCACCAAAGAATTTAGATATTAATAAATTAAAAAAAATATTTTTAGAAATTATTAAAGAAATTGAACCAGTAGTTAAATTGCCAAAGAAATCAATGTTAAGAGCAGTTTCAATTAAAGAAAAAATTGAACACATTAGAAATCAAATTTTATCAGGAATAAGTTTAAGTTTTAGTGATTTAATTAAAGGTTCTAAAGATAGGACAGAGGTTGTTGTTTCTTTCTTAGGAGTTCTTGAATTAGTCAAACAAAGACATGTTGTTGTTAAACAAGATAATATGTTTGAAGAAATAACATTAGAAAAGTATGAACATAAAGAATCAAATTGAATCAATCCTATTCATATCTAATAAGCCACTGTCTATTAAACAATTGGCAGATATTTGTAATCGACAAAAAGCAGAAATTGAAACTGTTTTGGAAAGTTTGAAGGGGGAATATAATAACAATGGAAGAGGAATTAAAATAGTTGAACATGATGGAAAAATTCAAATGGCTACAGACAAAGAATCTTCAGAAACTGTAGAAAAGTTTTTAAAAGAAGAATTAACGGGTGAAATGACTAGACCCCAATTAGAAACTTTAACTATCATCGCTTACAGGAGTCCTGTAACTAAAATGGAACTAGAACAGATAAGGGGGGTTAATTGTAGTTTGATTTTAAGAAATTTGTTAATCAGAGGATTAGTAGAAGCAAGATTAGATAAAAAAATACAAACTACTGTATATAATGTAACACCAGATTTTGTTAGGTTTTTAGGTTTAACTGAAGTTTCCCAGTTACCAGATTTTGAAAAACTATCTTCACATGAAACCATTGAAAGTTTATTATTAAGAGACGAAGATAAAGAGAAAAAGATGGTTGATGCTGTTTATGAATAAAAAACACAATAAAAACAGCTAAGGCTGTTTTTTGTTTGTTTAGATTTGCCAAAATAAGGGAATTTTTGTATCATGTATATATGATAAAGATTCCAGAAATAGAGAAAAATATATTAAAATTCTGGCAAACACAGGATATTTTTAAGAAATCTTTGGAAAAAGATAGTCCTAAAGGTGACTATGTTTTTTATGATGGGCCTCCTTTTGCTACTGGTACGCCACATTATGGACATATTGTTGCTAGTTTAATGAAAGACATGGTTCCAAGGTATTGGACTATGCAAGGTTTTCATGTTGATCGTAAATGGGGTTGGGACACTCATGGCCTTCCAATTGAAAATATTGTTGAACAAGAAATGGGGACTAAAAGTAAAAAAGACATTGAAAATATTGGTGTAGATAAATTTAATGAGACATGTAGAAGTAAAGTTATGATGTATGCAGATGAATGGCGTAAAGTCATTGATCGCTTGGGTCGTTGGGCAGATATGGATGATGACTATAAAACAATGGATAGAGAATATATGGAGAGTATATGGTGGGTGTTTAAATCTTTATGGGATAAAAAATTAATTTATGAAGGATATAAATCAATGCATATATGTCCACGTTGTGAAACAACTTTATCACAACATGAAGTAAGTGAAGGCTATCAAGATATAGATGATTTATCAGGTATTTTTAAATTTGAGTTAGAGGATGAACCAGATACATATATTTTAGCTTGGACAACAACTCCTTGGACTTTACCAGGCAATGTAGCCCTAGCTTTAGGTGGAGAAATTGAATATGTTAAAGTTGAGTCTGGAAATGAAAAATATATTTTAGCTAAACAGAATATTAATGAAATTTTTAAAGATAAAGAATATAAAATTTTAGAAACAGTTAAAGCTAAAGATCTTGAAGGTAAAATATACAAACCATTGTTTGAATATTATCTAGACAAAAATTTAGAAAATAAGGAGAATCTATATAAAATATTTTTAGCAGATTTTGTTACAGTTGAAGATGGAACGGGTGTGGTACATATTGCACCAGCTTTTGGTGAAGATGATATGAATATGGGTAAAGAAAAGAATTTACCATTTATTCAACATGTAAAACCAGATGGTAGGCTGACAGATGATGTGAAAGATTTTGTGGGCATGGAAGTTAAGCCAAAAGACGCACCAATGTCTACTGATAAAAAAGTTTTAGAATATTTAGAAAAGAAGAATTTAGTATTTAAAGAAATCCCATTTAATCATTCATATCCAAGTTGTTGGCGTTGTCATAGCCCTTTATTAAACTATGCAACTTCTTCATTGTTTGTAAAAGTTTCAGAAATTAAACCAAGAGCTTTAGAAACAGCTAAAAATATTAATTGGGTACCAAAACACCTAAAAGCTGGTAGATTTGGACAATGGCTAGAAGGTGCTCGTGATTGGTCAATTTCTAGACAAAGATTTTGGGGTTCAGTTATTCCTATTTGGCAATGTGATAAATGTGAAGAAAAAAGAGTTTTTGGTGGAATAGAAGAATTAAAACAAGTAAGTGGAGAAAAAATAGAAGATTTACATAAACATGTTTTAGATAAAATTACCTTTAAATGTGATAAATGTGAAGGAATAATGAAACGTGTGCCAGATGTATTAGATTGTTGGTTTGAATCTGGGTCAATGCCTTATGCACAAATGCATTATCCTTTTGAAAATAAAGAAAGGTTTGAAGCTAATTTTCCAGCTGAGTTTATTGCTGAAGGTGTGGATCAAACTCGTGCTTGGTTTTATTACACACATATTTTAGCAACAGCTTTGAGGGATAGTCGCGCATACAAAAATGTTATAGCTAATGGAATGGTTTTAGCAGAGGATGGTAAAAAAATGTCTAAGCATTTGAATAATTACCCAGACCCAATGGAAGTAATAGAAAGATATGGTGCAGATGCTATGCGGTATTATTTAGCTACTTCACAAGTTATGAAAGCTGATGATTTGTGTTTTTCAGAAAAAGGAGTAGATGAAGTTTACAAGAAAGTGCTTTTGATTTTATACAATGTAATATCTTTTTATAAAATGTTTGAGAATGATTTAGAAATTCATTGTGCAACTAAGGAAGATTTAACTAACATATTAGATAAATGGATTACTGCACGAAGTGAAGAATTAAAGAATGATATTACTAAAGCGTATGACAGTTATGATTTGATTCGTGCTACAAGACCAATTGGTGAATTTATTACAGATCTTTCAACTTGGTATGTGCGTCGATCAAGAGATAGATTTAAATCAGACAATCAAGAAGAAAAAATAAAAGCATTAAAAACATTACAAAGAGCATTGTTTACTTTAGGACGGGTCATTGCACCTGTTATGCCATATACTGCTGAATATATTAATCAGGAATTAAAAGGCAGACAAGAATCAGTCCATCTAGAAGATTGGCCAAAAGTTAAGACAGAATTTCTAGATCAAAAAGTTCTAGACTATATGGAACAAACTCGTAAAGTGGTTGAGTTAGGTTTAGCCAAAAGAGCTGAAGCTGGAATTAAGGTTAGGCAACCTTTGCAAAAATTAGAAGTTAAGAATTGTAAATTGGAAGATGAATATTTAGAATTAATTAAGGATGAGGTAAATATTAAAGAAGTAGTATGTATTGAAGGTAATGGAGACTTATCTGTTGAGTTAGATTTAAATATTAATGAGGAATTAAAACAAGAAGGATATTTACGTGAATTAGTTCGAACAATTAATGGTATGCGTAAAAAAGCCGGCTTAACCATTGGAGATAGAATAGAGATAAAATATAATACTTCAGATGAGACATTAAAGAATGTATTTGATAAATTTAATGAAGATTTAAAAAGACAAACTTTAGCTAATGAGCTATCTGTTAGTGATGATGATTTAGAGAAAGTTAAAATTAATGATATAGAATTGGATTTATGTATTATCAAGATCAAGCAATAGTTTTAAATAGGAAAGTTTTTCGTGAGGATGATTTACTAATTACAATATATACCCAGAAGTATGGAAAGGTAGTTTTACAAGCAGTTGGAGCTAAAAAAATTAAAAGTAAATTAGCTGGTCATGTTGAACCAATGAATTTAGTAGAAATTGAATGGGTTAAAGGTAAGATTTTAGATAAATTAACTGGGGCTGTAGTTAGCTCCAGTTTTTCAGATACAAAAGAGGATGTAATTAAAGTAGCTTATGGTATGTATTTTTTAGAAATAATTGAACAGGCCACAGAGAATAATCATCCAGATAAAAAAATATTTGAGTTATTAAATAATTTTTTAAATAAATTACCAGAAATAGATAATACAGATTTACCTGTATTAAGAATATTGTTTATATATAAATTTCTTGCTTTAGCTGGCTTTAGTCCGTTGTTTAAAAAAGTAGAGAATTCAAATGAATTTAATTTAATTAAAAAAATAATATATTCACCAACAGATGAATTTTTAAGAGAAAGAGTTAATTCTAAAGACTTGTCATTAATTTTTAAAGATTCACAGATATTTTTAAATGAAGTTTTAGAAAAACAATTAAATTCAGAAATATTTTTAAGCAACTTGTCATCCTGAACTTGTTTCAGGACCTAGCGTGATAATTTGTTAAATGCCGAAACAAGTTCGGCATGACAGGAGGTTTTTATGTTTAAAATAAATAAAAAATCTAAAAAATCTAAAGCTAGACTAGGGGAGTTAAAAACCATTCACGGTAAGATTAAAACTCCTTTTTTTATGCCTATTGCAACAAAAGGCTCTGTAAAATCACTAAGTAGTGATGAATTTTTAGATTCACAGATAATATTATCTAATACCTACCATTTATACCTTCAGCCAGGATTAAAAGTTTTAAAGAAATTTAAAGGTTTGCATAATTTTATGAATTGGCAAGGACCAATTCTAACAGATAGTGGTGGTTACCAGGTTTTTTCTTTATCTGAAAGAACAAGAAATGGGAAAAGCTTAAGAAAGATATCTAAAAAAGGAGTAGAGTTTAAATCTTTTCTTGATGGCTCCAAACATATGTTTACTCCTGAAAAGGTTCAAGAAATACAGGACATTATTGGAAGTGATATTAAAATGGTTTTGGATGTTTGTTCTCCTCATCCTTGTTCTAAAAGACAAGCAGAGAAGGATATGGAATTAACCCACTTATGGGCTGAAAAGTCTTTAGAGTATCATAGAAAGAAATCAAAAAATGATAATTTGTTATTTGGTATTGTCCAAGGATCTGTGTATAAAGATTTAAGGATAAAGTCTGCTAAATTTTTATCAAATTTAGACTTTGATGGATTAGCTATCGGTGGGTTAGCTGTAGGAGAATCTAATGATTTGATGTATAAAGTTTTAAAATATACACTTCCTGAGATTCCTGAAAATATTTCTAGATATTTAATGGGTGTTGGAAAACCAGAAAATATTATTGAATCAGTTAAACAAGGTATAGATATGTTTGATTGTGTAATTCCTACTAGAGAAGCCAGACACGGTAGATTGTATAGATTTAAGAATAATGGTTTATCTGGTAAGTTTTATGAAGTTATTAATATCAATAACGCTAAATACAAGGAATCTAAGGAAAGTATAAATAAAAATAATGTAAAAGAGTATTCATTAGGTTATCTCCATCATTTGTTTAAAGCTCAAGAGCCTTTAGTTTTAAGGTTGGCTAGTTTAAACAATATTAAGTTTTATCTTGACTTGATGGAAAAAGTCAGACAAAAAATAAAACAAGATAAATTATAAAAAGTATTTTTTTTATGTTATAATTATTTATATGAATAAAGAAAGTATTGCAACAAGTACTTTTAGGTTTATCTCACTCAAAATTGTGGGTGATTTGATATATTTTCCAGTTTGGTGGTATACAGTTGGTTTAAAGGAAAGATTTTTTGTTTTTTTAAAACAGATGAAGAATGTTGAGCGAAGATTGGCTTTGAAGATTTGGTTGAAAAATATGTTTGTTCCAATGTATGGTTTTTATGATATTTGGAGTAGATTTATCAGTTTCTTTATTAGAGTAATAATGTTGATATTTAAAACAGCGGCCTTTTTACTTTGGCTTGCTTTTTATTTTTTATTATTATTAATTTATATTATATTGCCAATTTTTGTGGTTTATATGTTTTTGAGATCAATGTCATTCTGAACGACTTTTTGGCTGTTTTGAGTGAAGAATCTGTTTTAGTTATTTTAATAAACAGATCCTTCGTCGTAAACTCCTCAGGATGACTACCACTTTCTATGTACATAACTTGTTCACATTGTGAAGGAAAAGATAATAATTGTCCTGTATGTAAAGGATTGTGTGTTTCATCATCTTTAATGGATAAAGTTTTGGTTTGGCAAAAAAATCTTTCTCGATCATATATTTACAATAAAAGGTTATGGAAAACAATTAAGAAAATCATTGATATATTCCTATTTGTTTTTTGTATTCTTGGGTTTCTCGTTGTTGTTTACTTTTTATACATATATCTTCGTGATGGAGGTGACTTTTTTGATTTTTTTGTTAAACAACACATTATCCTAACTTTATTCTGGTTAGTCATTTTAGTTGCTACATATATTTTCTACAGAATGTCTAGTGAAAAACCAGGAGAACATAAGGTTATTAAAAAATTAATAGATAAAATAGAAGAAGAAAAAGATCTAGATATTGATGAACAAGATATTTGGGGAGAATCTAAATTAGAAAAAGTTAATGTTGCTCAGGCTTTTTCTTTTGAGACTATTAGTTTAATTGAGAAATCATATTTAAAATCTATAGATTTAAACCAGCCATTAAAACCAATTCATCTTTTACATTCAATTTTACAAGAGTCAAAAATTAGAGCATATTTTTTCCGTTTAGGAATTGATACAAAGATTTTAAAAGAACGATTAGAAAAAGATTTTCCTCAAGTTAAACAAGGGCAGGGAATTGATCAAGAAGTAATTAAAATTTTCCTTTTAGCATATACAGAAGCTTACAATACAAAACAGGAATACGTTGGTATAGAAGAAGTCTTGGTTGCTTTATCTAAAACAGAAGGTTTAGCCAGAGAGATCTTGTTTGATTTAGAGATAGATGATATTAAATTAGAAAACATGGTTGAATGGTCTCGTGTTCAGGCTATCATTTCCAAAAGATGGCGCGGTTTACAACAAAGAGCCGTCTTAAAACCTAAAGGGCAGGTAAATAGAGCATATACAGCTGTGGCATCTCCTTTTTTAGATCAATTCTCAGAAGATTTAACTCAATATGCGGGAATGGGATATTTAGAGCCAACTATTGGTAAAGAAAAAGAATTAAAAACCCTTTTCTCATACTTCAACTCTGGTAGATCGGGAGTTATGTTAGTAGGTAAGCC
Organism: Patescibacteria group bacterium; assembly: GCA_043817345.1. Taxonomy (GTDB): domain Bacteria; phylum Patescibacteriota; class Patescibacteriia; order UBA2196; family UBA2196; genus CAYSXS01. The sequence continues at coordinate 21,529 of JBDRGZ010000041.1, read as the reverse complement.
AGGTACTGGTAAATCCTTTGTAGTAGATAGTTTAGCTGAATTAATGGCTGCTGAAGAAGTTCCTAAAATATTTCAAGACAAAAGATTGGTTCGTCTGTCTGTTTCTGCTTTAGTTGCTGGTGCTAGTAAACCAGGAGCCATTGAAGCTAGATTATTAGCTGTATTGAAAGAAGTTCAAAGAGCAGGTAATATCATTCTTGTTATAGATAATATTGATTCACTGGTTGGTTTAGGTACAGAAACTTCTGAAAGTTTAGATGTTGCAGAAATGTTATCTGGAGAGTTACAAAAAGGATACTTCTTGTTAGTTGCTGCTATTGATGAGGATAAATTTAAAAAACATTTAAGTAAAACATCTTTATCTAGAGTTTTAGCTAAAGTAGATGTACTTGAACCAGAAAGAAATCAAGCTATTAGAATTTTGGAATCTAAAGCACCAATTTTTGAAAATAAATATGGAATATATTTTACCTACCAAGCTTTAGAGGCAACATTTGATTTTTCAATTAAATATATACATAATCTACATTTACCTGCCAAAGCAGTCACAATTTTAGAACAGGTTGCTCAAGTTGTCAGGCAGAGTAAAGGTGAAAAAGCTTTAGTTGATGCTGAAGATGTGGCTAAAGTTGTTTCACAAATTACAAAAGTTCCTGTAACAAAAGTTACAGAAATTGAATCTAAAAAATTATTAAACCTAGAACAAGAAATGCATAAACGAGTAGTTGATCAAGTTGAAGGTGTGGAATATATTGCAGAAGCTTTACGTAGAGCTAGAGCCAATTTAAGGACAGGGAAAAGACCAATTGCTTCTTTTTTGTTTCTTGGGCCAACAGGTGTTGGAAAAACAGAAGTTGCTAAAACATTATCTGAAATATATTTTGGTGGTGAATCAAATATGATTCGTTTAGATATGTCAGAATACGGCGTAGTTGGTGCTTTGCCTAGAGTTATTGAATATTTAACTGATCAAGTTAAAGAAAGACCTTTTGCTTTAGTATTACTGGATGAATTTGAAAAAGCAGATCCTGAAGTGCATAATTTGTTTTTGCAAGTTATGGAGGATGGTAGATTAACAAATTCAAAAAGTGAAACAATAGATTTTACTAATACAATCATAATTGGCACATCTAATGCTGGTTCAGATTTAATTCAGCAGGGGCTAAAAAATAATATTAATATTAATAATATAAAGCAAGACTTGATAGAAAATAAATTAAATAAATTTTTTAGACCAGAATTAATTAATAGGTTTGACGGAGTGATTGTTTTTAAACCGTTATCTCCAGATGATGTTAAAAAAATAACAATATTAATGCTAAATAAATTGGCGCAGAATATTAGTGATAAAGGTATACAATTTATTTTTACAGATCAAGTAGTCGCAGAAATAGCAAAATTAGGTTTTGACCCGGCTTTTGGTGCGCGTCCTTTATGCAGAGTTATTCAGGATAAAATTGAAAATGAAATTGCTAAATTAATTTTATCTAAACAGGTTGACAGGAGAGATAAAATAGTGTTGAATAAAATAGGGGATATACAGGTTGAAAAAGCTGTTAGGATTTAAGATAAATAGTAAAAAAATTTAATAGTGGAGGAAAAACATGAAAAAAATAATTATTTTTTTATTTTTTGTTATTTTTTTATTTTTTGTTATTTTTGCTTTGTTTTTTAGCAAATTCGCCTTTTTCTGGCGGACAGTAATTTTTATTCTGTCCGTGATAGGGGAAGTAAATACTTTATTGGCTTATCTATTTTTACAAGATAAGTCAAAAAAAGCCAAGCTTTTTTAGTTGGCTTTTTTTATTTGCCCAAATTTAATAAATATTATACAATTTAGGTAGATATATATCATTATTTATCAAATTTATGGCTGAAAAAAAACAATCAGAACAAATGGAAAAGATAGTGTCTTTAGCTAAAAGACGCGGTTTTATATTTCCAGCAGCAGAAATTTATGGTGGTCTTCGTTCGTGTTGGGATTTCGGTCCTTTAGGGGTTGAATTGAAAAACAATGTTAAAAGGGCTTGGTGGAGAGAAATGGTACAAAAAAGACAAGATGTGGTTGGATTAGATAGTGCTATTTTAAGTCCAAAAATTGTTTGGGAAGCTTCTGGTCATTTAGAGAATTTTACAGATCCTTTAGTAGAATGTAAAAAATGTAAAAAAAGATTCCGTGAAGATCAATTAGAAAAAAAAGAATGTCCTGACTGTCAAGGAGAATTAGGTGAATCAAAACAATTTAATTTATTAATGAAAACAAATCTGGGCGTAGTTGAAGGTAAACAAGATGAAGCATATATGCGTGGAGAAACTTGCCAGGGTATTTATTTAAATTATTTAAATGTTAAAGATTCAATGCGAAAAAAAATTCCATTTGGTATCGCTCAAATTGGTAAAGCGTTTCGTAACGAAATAACACCAGGTAATTTCATTTTTAGAACTCGCGAATTTGAACAAATGGAAATGCAATATTTTGTAAATCCAAAAGACGCCGATAAGTTTTATAACGAGTGGAAAGAGTGGACAATGAATTGGTATAAACAATTTATTAATCACAAAGATAATATTCGCTGGCGTCAGCATGAAAAAGATGAATTAGCACATTATGCTAAGGAAGCATGGGATATTGAATACAAGACCCCGTTTAGTGGATGGAATGAATTTGCTGGTGTTCATAACCGCGGTGACTGGGATTTATCTCGTCACGGGCAGTTTAGTGGTGAGGACATGAACTATACTGATCAAGATAAAGATAAGTTTATTCCATGTGTGCAAGAGGTTTCAATGGGTGCTGATAGAGCTGTTTTAATGTTTTTGATTGATGCTTATACAGAAGTGGAAACTCGAAGTGGTGATGATGATTCTAAACATAAAGTTGAGGTTGTATTAAAATTACACAAAGATTTGGCACCGATTAAAGTCGCTATTTTGCCACTGTTTAAAAAAGAACCTTTACAAGAATCAGCACAAAAAGTTTTTGAAACTTTATCTGCAAAATGGATGTGTCAATATGATCAAACAGGATCAATTGGTAAACGCTATCGTCGTCAAGATGAAATTGGTACACCATATTGTGTAACAGTTGATTTTGAAACAATTGAAAAAGATAATTCAGTTACTGTTCGTGATAGGGACACAATGAAACAAGACAGGGTAAAGATAGAAGAGTTAGAAAAATATTTTGAAGAGAGGTTATAAAATGAAAAAATATAAATTAAAAAATGGACTCCAGGTTATTTTAACACCACAAAAAGAAACAAAAGCTGTAACGGTGTTGGTTTTAGTTGGTGCTGGTTCACGTCATGAAAGTAAAAATATAGCTGGTATATCACATTTTCTTGAACATATGATGTTTAAAGGCACATACAGAAGGCCAAACACCCTTGCTTTGTCAAAAGAATTAGATTCGGTTGGTGCAGATTTTAATGCTTATACAGCTAAAGATCATACAGGTTATTGGATTAAGATTAGTAATGAACATGTGGAATTGGCTTTAGATATGCTTTCAGACATGGTTTTTAATTCAAAGTTAGAGGAAAAGGAATTGAACAGAGAAAAGGGAACAATTATTGAGGAAATAAACATGTATGATGATATGCCTATGGCATGGGCAGAAGTTTTGATGGAGGAGGAAATGTATAAGAACAGTAGCTTGGCTCATGATCAATTAGGCACAAAAATTAATATTCGTAAAACTAGTAGGAATAAGATGGTAAATTATTGTGCTAAACATTATTTCCCAACAAATATATTGGTAAGTATAGCAGGTAATATTAATGTTAAGGATACTAAAGGTATGGTTGAGAAATATTTTGATGTTAGTTTAAGAAATAAGGCAAAAGATAAATTTAAAAAAGTTAAAATAGAACAAACTAGACCACAAATTAATTTAAAATACAAAAATACAGAACAAGTACATTTGTCATTTGGTTTTCCTGGACCAAGTCATAAAGACAAAGATTTACTACCAGCCAATCTTTTATCTGTGGTCCTTGGTGGTTCAATGAGTTCACGATTATTCATTAATGTGCGTGAACGACAAGGTCTTTGCTACTATATCAATTCAAGTTTAAATATTTATCAAGATATTGGTAATGTGAGTATTCGTGCCGGACTAGACAAAGAAAGAATTATGTCAGCCATTGAATTAATACTCAGAGAACTAAAAAAGATAAAAACAAAAGGAGTTACAAATGCTGAGTTAAAAAAAGCAAAGGAGTTTATTAAAGGTAAAATGGTTTTGCATTTGGAAGACTCGTCATCAATAGCTGATTGGTATGGTCGCCAGCAATTATTGGTTGGAAAAACAAAAACTCCAGAACAGAGGATAAATGAAATTATGAAGATTACAAAAAAAAATGTTGATAGAGTAGCTAAAAAAATATTTCAGACTAAAAATATTAATTTAGCCTTGATTGGCCCATTTAAATCCGAAAAAGAATTTTTAAAAATTTTAAAAATATAAATATAAAATAGTTCCAGACAAAATTAATGGAGACAGTCTGTCTACCAGAATTGTTTTTCAAAAGCTTTAATTTGTAAAATTGCTTGGTTTTTACAAAGTAAAAAATTTTACAAATTACTGAATAAATTTTTCGCAGGAAAAAATTTATGTCTTTTGAAAAATAATTCTGGTAGATAATAATAAAAAAGCTATAATACTAAACTAAATAATTTAAAAATAAATATATGGAAAAAACAATCTCATATCAATCAATTCTACGAGTAATTTTTGTGCTTTTAGTTTTAGCTTTCTTTTATGTTATTCGTGATGTAGTAGCATTAGTTTTCGTATCTATAGTAGCTGCTGCTGCTTTAGATCCTTTTGTAGACTATTTTCAAAAACACAAGATACCAAGAGCTGTTTCTATTTTAGTTATTTATTTAATAATCTTTGCTGTATTTAGTTTAGTGCTTGTTATGCTTATTCCTCCTATTTCAGAACAGGTAGGTCAATTTGCTAGGAATTTACCAGCGTTTTATGAAAAAGTTATGGTGGGTATAAATAGTGTTAGCGACAGTGGTGGTGGAGGTGAAGCTAATTTACCTGAAGCGCTTAAGAGTTTAAGTTCTAACCTGGGAGAGGCAACCAAGGGTGTATTTTCAACTTTAACTGGCATATTTGGTGGTCTGGTCTCGTTATTATCTGTGTTGGTGATTGTTTTCTATTTAGTTGTAGAGGAACAGGGCTTAAAGCACTTTATACAATTTGTGACCCCTAAAAGATTTAGAGCTTACGCTGTTAAATTGATTGATCGTATTCAAGACACAATGGGTCTATGGTTACGCGGACAATTGACCCTGATGTTAGTGGTTGGTTTGATGACATATTTAGGATTGACAATCATGGGTGTTAAATATGCCCTTTTATTGGCCCTAATTGCCGGTTTAACAGAGATAATACCGTTTGTGGGGCCATTCCTTGGTGCAATACCAGCTATTTTCATTGCTATTTCAGATTCTTGGGTGAAAGCCCTTCTGGTTGTCATACTATATGTATTCATTCAACAACTTGAAAATCATGTATTAGTACCAAAGGTAATGCAAAAAGCAACTGGTTTGAATCCTGTAATTGTAATTGTGGCCATTTTAATTGGTGCTCAATTAGGTGGTATTATTGGTGCTTTGTTAGCTGTACCAGTTGCGGCCATGTTAAGTATTTTAGTTAATGAATTTGTTCCAAAAGGTATTTTTGGTAAAGATCAAGAAGAAAAAGAAAATAAATAACTAGATATATGATATATGTTGTTGCAACACCTATTGGAAATTTAGAAGATATTACCTTACGAGCGTTAAGTGTTTTAAAAGATGTAAAATATATTCTATGTGAAGACACTAGGGTTACAAAGAAATTATTAGATCGTTATGAGATTAATAACAAGAAACTCATTAGTTACCATCAACATTCAAAACAAAAAAAAGTAGATTCATTAATAGAATTGATAAAAGATAATGATGTGGCGTTAGTCACAGATGCTGGTACTCCTGGTATATCAGATCCAGGTAATATGTTAATTAGAGATTTGGTAAATTCAGAAAATCTTGATATCATACCTATCCCTGGAACTAGTGCGGTAACTACAGCCTTATCAATTAGTGGATTGCCAACAGATAACTTTATTTTTCTAGGTTTTATCCCTCACAAAAAAGGAAAGCAAAAAATGTTAAAAGAAATCTGGAAAGAAAAGAAAACTACTGTTTTCTATGAATCAAAACATAGAATTGTTAAAACATTAAATATATTAAAAGAATTTAGAACAAAAGATAAAAAATTTGTAGTTTGTAGAGAATTAACTAAAAAGTTTGAAACTATTTACCGCGGGGATATTGAAGAAGTGTTGGGGCAAGTAGAGAATGATAAAGTAAAAGGAGAGTACGTGGTAGTAGTCGGAGTTTAGAATACATATATATGAAATATTACATTACAACAACTTTACCTTATGTTAATGATAAACCACACATTGGTTTTGCGTTAGAGATTGTACAAGCAGATGTAATTGCTAGATACCATCGTCAGAATGGCGATGATGTATTTTTTAATACTGGTACTGATGAGCATGGTCTAAAAATTTATCGTAGTGCAATTGAGCAAAAAAAAGATCCTCAAGATTATTGTAATGAATATGCAGCCAAATTTGATGATTTAAAAAAAGCTCTGAATTTAAGCTATGATAATTTTATTCGCACTACAGACGAACACCACATAAAAGCAGCTCAGGAATTTTGGCAGAAATGTTTTGATAAAGGTGATATCTATAAGAAAAGTTATAAAGTTAAGTATTGTGTTGGTTGTGAGTTAGAAAAAACAGAGTCGGAATTAGAAAATGATAAATGTCCAATCCATCCTAATTTAGATTTAGAAACAATAGATGAAGAAAATTATTTTTTTCGGTATTCAAACTATCAAGATAAACTTTTAGAACTATATAAAAATAATCCAGATTTTGTTGTACCAGGCTTTAGATTAAATGAAATTACAAAATTTACAGAAAGAGGTCTGGAGGATTTTAGCATTTCACGTTTAAAGGATAAAATGCCATGGGGAATTCCTGTCCCTGGTGATGATCAACATGTTATGTATGTTTGGTTTGATGCTTTAATTAACTATATCTCATGTCTAGGGTGGCCTAATGATTTAGATAAATTTAATGAATATTGGCCTGGCGTACAGGTAGCAGGTAAGGATAATTTACGACAACAATCTTCTATGTGGCAAGCAATGCTTTTATCAGCTGGCCTCCAAACTTCTAAACAGATTTTTATTCATGGTTTTATCAACGCTGTTGGTGGCCAGAAAATGAGTAAATCGCTTGGTAATGTAATTGATCCTTTTGAGTTGGTTGAAAAATATGGGACAGATCCATTACGTTACTATTTATTGCGTTACATTAATCCAGTTGATGATAGTGAATTTTCAATTGAAAGATTTGAACAACAATATAATGCAGATTTAGCTAATGGATTGGGTAACTTAGTTGCCAGGACTTCTAATTTATTAGAACAAAATCAAATTGAAGCTAATATACAAATTGGTAGTGACGAAAAATTAAAGAAAGATTTTAATAATAAGATGGGGGAATATAAATTTAATGAAGCTTTAGAAGTTTTGTGGAGTCAATTAAGAAAATGTGATGAAGATATTAGTAATGCTAAACCATGGAAAATGGAAGATAAAAATGAAATTAAAAAAGTTTTAGAACCTGTAGCTCAAGTAATTTTAAATGTAGCTGAGCTATTATTTCCGTTTACACCTAGTATTTCAGAAACTATTCTTAAGCAGTTTAGTGACAAACAAATTAAAAAACAAGATCCTTTATTTCCTAGAATTTAATTAAATAAAAATATATGACTCTAACTATGCTCGATTTTATTTTAATAATTATCCTATTTTTCTTTGCTTTTGCTGGATTTTTCTTTGGATTAATTCGTTCGTTTGGATCTTTGGTAGGAACAGTTTTAGGAGTAATAGTTGCTTCTAACTATTTTCAACCTTTTGCAGATTGGTTTGTTGGTATGGGTATGCCAGACAATTGGGCAAGAATTGTTGGTTTTTTAATAATTTTCATTATTGTTAGTCGTTTGATTAGTTTAGTATTTTGGGTTTTGAATAAGATATATAACATATTATCTGTAATTCCTTTCTTAAAAACAATTAATCGTATCACTGGATTAATTTTTGGTGTAATTGAAGGCGGGATAGTGATGGGAGTAATTTTAGTTTTTGTAATTAGATTTCCTTTTGCAGAATTTTTACTGCCTGTAATTGAGGGTTCAAAATTAGCAGAATATTTATTTGGCGTAGGAACATGGCTATTACCTTTATTGCCTGAAATTTTTGAAGAAGCTAAATCTATTATGTCATTCTGAACGACTTTTTTGGTCGTTTTGAGCGAAGAATCTGTTTAAATTATTTTAAAAAACAGATCCTTCGTTCCCGACAGCTTTAAAAGACACTCAGGATGACATCCTTAAAAAATATGAAACTCATAGACAGTCATTGTCATTTAAATTTTTCATCTTTTAAAGATGATTATAGGAAAATAATAGCCGATTGCTTAGAAAAAGAAATCGGCGTTATTAATGTTGGTTCACAAATAGATACATCCAAGAGGGCATTAAGTATTGCTAATGAATATCCTAATGATCCAATTTATGCAGTAATTGGATTACACCCAATTCATTTATCCTCAACAGAGGTTGATGAAGAAGAAGTTAAATTTAAATCTCGTGAAGAACAGTTTGATGAAAAAAAATACCAAGAGCTATTAGACGAAGATGAAAATAGCAAAATTGTAGCTATTGGAGAGATTGGTTTAGATTACTGGCATATTCCAGACGATAGAGGATTTGAAGAAATTAAAGAATTACAGAAAAATGGATTAATTCCACAATTAGATTTTGCAAAGAAAAATAATTTACCAATAGTTTTTCATGCAAGAGGTAGTAAAGACAATTCAACTGATGCATATGATGATCTATATGAAATAGTTAGGGATAGAGAATTAAAAGGAGTAGTTCATAGTTTTGATTCCAGAGCAACCAAAGAAATTGCTAAAAAGTTTTTAGATTTAGGTATGTATATTGGTTTTAATGGAGTTATTACTTTTAAAAATAAATCAGTTGATAATTTAAGAGAGATTGTTAAGTTTGTTCCTTTAGATAGGATTTTAATTGAGACTGACTCACCATATTTAACACCAGAGCCAAATCGTGGTAAAAAAAATGAGCCACAGAATGTTGAATCCGTGGCTCGTAAGGTGGGGGAGTTGAAAGAGGTGAGGCATGAGGAAGTTTGTGAACAGACTTTAGAAAATTGCAAAAAAATATTTTTTAAAAAATAAAAATTTATTTCCTTTTATTTTTATAAAAATTTTTGAAATTAACTAATATTGTGTTACAATGACATAACATTAAATAAATAAAATGTCAACCATATTTCAAATAATTTTAATAATCCTTGTTTTAGCTGGTTTTGGAGCAGTTCTGTTTGTTTTGACGCGTAAAGGTGGAAAAGATGAAGGTCAAGATGACAAATTAAAAGATATGAGAGATGAGATAGGTAAGATTAAAGAAGAGATGAAAGGTAGTTTAGAAAAGAATTTAGAATTTATTCAGAAGCAATCTTTTCAAACAGGAGACATAATTAAAGATGTAACATCTAAGTTAGAAAGATTAGAGAGCACAAATAAGCAGGTGGTAGATTTTACAGGACAACTTAAAAATTTAGAACAAGTTTTAACTAATTCAAAGAACAGAGGAAGTCTAGGTGAGGCAGGATTAGAAATGATTTTAAACAACATACTACCCCCAGGAAGCTTTGAAATGCAATACCATTTTAAAAATGGGGAAGCTGTAGATGCAGCTATCCATATTAAAGATAAGATACTACCGGTTGATGCCAAGTTTCCTTTAGAAAACTATAGGCGGATATTAAATGAAAAGGATGAGAGTAAGAAACTAGAATTGGAAAAAAGTTTTAAGGATGATTTAAAGAAAAGAATTAATGAAACATCTAAATATATTCGTCCTCAAGAAGATACATTAGATTTCGCCTTTATGTTCATTCCTGCAGAAGGAATATATTATGATCTACTTATTAATGAAATTGGAGCAGTTAAAGTTAATACTAGAAGTTTGATAGACTATGCTTTTAATGAAAAAAAAGTCATTATCGTATCTCCGACAACTTTTGCTGCATATTTACAAACAGTTTTACAGGGTTTGAAAGCTTTACAAATTGAAGAGTCTGCTAAAGAGATAAGGAATAATGTGGAGAAGTTAGGTAAGCACATCTTAAGTTTTGAAGAATATATGAAAAAGTTAGGTAATAACTTAGGAACAACTGTAAATATGTATAACTCAGCATATAAAGAGTTGAATAAGATTGATAAAGATGTGGTTAAAATAACTGAGGGAGAAAAGCAAATGGATCCATTGGTTTTAGATAGGCCCAAAGTAGATGAATAAAATTGATTATAGAAATAGAGTAAAGAATCTAAAAAACAAGAAAAGACCCCACACTTTTGGTGCGGGGCTTTTGTATATATTAGCTTTACTCTAACTCTAATTTAACATCTTGGATGATATTATCATGCCAGTATATAAGTATTTTTTTGTCAACTAAAAGGTTTCATGATAAAGTAAAAGTGTGAAAGATAACAGGAAACAACTAAATAAAGAGCAATTAGAAGCCGTAGAGCATACCTTAGGGACTCTTTTGATAGTAGCTGGGGCTGGAACAGGTAAAACCACTGTTATTACTGAAAAAATAGCATATTTAGTAAATGAAAAGAAAATTAAGGCTGATGAAATTTTAGCTTTAACCTTTACAGATAAAGCTGCCGGAGAGATGGAAGAAAGAGTAGATAAGATATTACCATATGGATATACAGATTTATGGATTATGACTTTTCATTCTTTTTGTGAAAGAATATTAAAAGCTCACGGATTAGATATTGGTATAGCAAATGATTTTAAACTTTTAAACTCTACAGAACAATGGATGTTGGTTAGAGAAAATTTAGATAAATTTAATCTTGATTACTATAAACCTTTAGGTAATCCAACTAAATTTGTTCATGCTTTAGTAAATCATTTTTCAAGATGTAAAGATGAAGAGATTTCACCAGAAGAATATTTAGAATATGCTGATAAATTAAAAATGGATTTGGATACAATGGAAAGTACAGGTGGGGAAGATGCAACCAGTGAAGTTAAAAGATTACAAGAAATATCTAATGCATACCATGTTTATCAACAATTATTGTTGGATAATTCTAGTTTAGATTTTGGTGATTTAATAAACTATACATTGAAACTTTTTAGAAAAAGACCAAATATTTTAAAAAAATATCAATATCAATTTAAATATGTTTTAGTTGATGAGTTTCAAGATACTAACTGGGCTCAGTATGGATTAGTTAAACTATTGGTTGGAGATGGTAATAATTTAACAGTTGTAGGGGATGATGATCAAAGTGTGTATGCTTTTAGAAATGCATCAATGAGTAATATATTGTATTTTAAGAAAGATTTCCCCAACACAAAAGAGAAATTTTTAAACCAAAATTATCGCTCATCTCAAAATATTCTAGATCTAGCATATAACTTTATTCAATTAAATAACCCAGAAAGGTTAGAAGTTAAATTAAATGAAAAGAAAAAGAATAATCAGCTTTCAAAGAAATTAAAATCCAATTTAGATCAACAAGGAATTATTGAACATTTACATTATTCTACGGCTCAACAAGAAGTTGAAGGTGTAATTAATAAGGTTATTGAATTAAGTAAAGAAAAAGATTTTTCTTTTAATGATGTGGCTGTTTTGGTTAGAGCAAATAACCAAGCAGAAGCTTTTTTAAACGGATTAAGAAATGCTGGAATTCCATTTAATTTTGTAGCTTCTAAGGGTTTGTATTCTAAAGAGGTGATAATGGATGTATTGGCATATATAAAACTATTAGACAATTATCATGAGTCTTTAGCTATGTGGCGTGTTTTAAATTTTCCAATGATGAACATCAAGGTAGAAGATCTAATGGAAATTTCTAGATTTAGCCAAAGAAAAACATTATCATTGTATGAAGCTTGTCAGAAAATTAGTATGCTAAGTAATTTAGAAGAAGAGACTGTTAGGAAAGTAAACAAGATAATGGGGTTGATTGCGACTCATACCAAATTAACCAAAGAAAAAAATACCAAAGCTGTAGTTTTACAATTTCTTCAAGATTTTAATTATTCTAAATGGTTATTAAATAAAGATGATAATAAATCTTTCATATATATCAACCTGTTTATTAAAAAAATAGATGAGTTTGAAAAATCTTTTGATGATAAGTCTGTTAAGAATTTTATGCGTTTAACAGAATTAGAACTAGAATCAGGAGAGCAGGGTAGTTTATCAAAGGAATTAGAAGAAGGTCCTGAATCTGTTAAAGTTATGACAATTCATGCAGCTAAAGGATTAGAGTTTAAGTATGTTTTTGTTGTTAATCTTGTAGATAAACGTTTTCCTTCAATGGACAGGAAAGACCCAATCATATTACCAGATGAATTAATTAAAGAAATCATTCCTTCTGGTGATGTTCATTTGCAAGAAGAAAGACGTTTATTCTATGTTGCTATGACTAGAGCTAAATCAGGATTGTATTTAACTTCCGCACAAGATTATGGAGGAACCAGAAAAAAGAAATTATCTAGATTCATTTATGAAATTGGATTAGATTCAGAACCAGAGATTGAAAAGAAAGATTCTAAAGAGCAAAAACAAGAATTTAATATACAAACAGTTGATGTCAAAAATTCTAAAGTTCAAGTACCAACATCTTTTTCATATTCTCAACTTAAGGGTTATGAAACATGCCCATATCAATATTATCTTGGTTTTATCTTAAAAATTCCCGTAACAGGCAAGGCTGTATTTAGTTATGGAAAAACAATGCATTCTGCTTTACAGAAATTTATGGCTTTAATCAAACAAAGTGGAGATATACGACAAGATGATTTGTTTAACAAAAAAGATAACGATAAAAAAGTTTTGCCAAGCGAGAAAGAATTAATTGATATATATAGAGAATCATGGATTGACGACTGGTACGAGTCTAAAGAACAAAAGCAAGAATACAAGAAACAAGGAGAAAAATCTTTAAAGAATCTATACCGACAAGTAAAAGAAAATACTCCTAAAGTTATTGAATTAGAAAAAGGTTTTAATTTTAAAATTAAAGACTATTCTATTAGGGGTGTAATTGATAGGGTAGATCATGTTGGGGATAATAAAGTGGAAATTATAGATTACAAAACAGGTAGAGCTAAAACAGAAAAAACTGTAGAAAAAGATCAGTTACTAATGTACCAGATGGCAGCTAAAGAAACTTTTAATTGGAATATTGATAAACTTACTTTCTATTATCTAGATAATAATATGCAAGTCTCGTTTTTAGGAACTGATGAAGAGATTGATAAACAAAAAGAAAAAATGTTAGAGCGGATTAAACAAATTAGATCAGCAGATTTTAATGCCACACCAAATAAGTTTAAGTGTCAGTATTGTGATTTTAAAAATATGTGCTCTTTTAAAATGTCATCTTGAGCGAGGAGTCCCGATAGGGCGACGAGTCGAAAGATCTAGTAACTTGCAAGATAAATTTTATCTTAGCACTAAGTATTGTTTGCAAACTTTTAGATCCTTCGATTCATAGCAACCCTAGAGGTCGCTCAGGATGACATTAGTAAAAAATAATGGCCTTTACTGAAATAAATAAAATATTAAATAAAAACTTTAAAAACCAGTCTGGATTAGCTAAATCAATCCAGGCTTCTTTGGTTTGTGATGAATTTGATAAAATATTAGAAAACAAATGGGGGAGTGTTGGCAGTAGTAAAGCCAAAGCAATGTATTACAAGGATAAGATATTAACCATAGCTTCTCTTTCATCAGTAATGGCCCAAGAGATTAAATTACACGAAAGAGACATTTTAGAGGAGTTAAATAGTAAATTTAGTGGTATGGTGGATAGCTTTAGATACTTGGTTTAATTGTGGATTAAATTAATATATTTTGGGCTAATATTAGCTAAACTTACAGTATTAAAATATTTGCTGTTTTTTTGTTAATTTGATATAATTAAGATAGTTAAAAAATAGCTAAAAATGACAAATTCTAGCTAGAATTTGCGGTTTTGGAGTGTATAGTAATGACATTAGGTAAATATCTATTTTCAATGATTTCAGCCACTCTTTTGTGTTGGGGAGCGTGGATATTAGTGGTTTTTTTTATTGATCCTGAAAATTCCGGCTTAGTTGGTATTCTTATCTTCTATCTAGCTGGTTTTTTTGCGATTGTTGGTACAGCTTCAATTATTGGTTTTTTAGTTAGGAGAGTATTTAGTAAATTTGAACATACCTTTTTGCAAGTTAAAAATTCTTTTCGTCAAGCAATTTGGTTTGGAATTTTAGTAGTTGGTAGTTTGTTTTTACAAAGCAAAGATTTAATTGCTTGGTGGAACTTAGTTGTTTTAATTTTAATTTTAGTTTTTTTGGAAACTATGTGGGTCGTGTTTAATAAAGAATAAAATATATATGGTAGCAAAAATATTTATATTAACATTTCTAGCTTTTGTCGGCGCCTTCATGTGGGCGCCTAGTTTGGTTCATTCATTGATTAAATGGAAAATGTGGAAGAAAGAGGGTAAAAAATACACACCTGACGGACATGAATTAATTAACTTTAAAAAAATTGAAAAAGATGGAAAAATAAACACACCTCGTGGCGGTGGGTTATTAATCTGGGTCACAGTTTTATTTTTATCTATCTTAATATTTATTTTAGATAATATCTTTGGAGGCGTATTTAGCAGATTAAACTTTTTAACTCGTGCAGGAACTTGGTTACCAATATTTACATTAGTTGTCGCAGGAGTTATTGGTTTTGCAGATGATATATTTACAACTCACGGGACTGGTAAATACTTGGGCGGAGGAATTAGTTTAAGTAAGAGAATTTTAATGGTATTAGTTATTGGTTTAGTTGGTGCATTGTGGTTTCATTTTAAATTAGGTTGGGACACCATTCATATACCATTTTTAGGTGATTTCTATATCAATGGTTTTTATATCCCCATGTTTATTATTACAATGATTGGTGTGTTTTCTTCAGGAATAATTGATGGGATTGATGGTTTGTCTGGTGGTGTTTTTGTCCCATTGTTTGTAATGTTTGGTATAATTGCTTTTATTCGCGGGCAAATTGATTTATCTGTTTTTTGTTTTATGATAGCTGGTACTTTAGCTGTATTTTTATGGTTTAATGCTCCACCAGCTAAATTTTATTTAGGCGAAACAGGAATTTTAGCATTAACTACCACACTTACTGTGGTTGGGTTTTTAACTAATGCAATATTATTATTGCCAATTGCTGGCATCTTGTTGGCCGCAACTACAGGTTCAGATATTGGGCAGTTATTGTATAGGAAATATGGGATTAAGAAGGGCTGGTCAGAACAGAAACGCAAGTTGTTTTTGGCAGCACCACTACATCACCATTTTCAATTAAAAGGCATGAAAAATGAAACAATAGTAATGAGATATTGGATAATAACTGGGATAGCTACAGTTGTTGCTTTGTTAATATATTTGTTAGATAAAGGGATATAATAACTAAAAATTAAAAAATAAAAATGAAAAATATATGAAAAAAATATTTAAAACAATATATTATATCGGTGGAACTGTATATAGGGGATTAATTGGAATATTTGATAATTTATTTGATAAAGAAGAAAAAATTAGTAACGAAGTTGGCAGAGAGGTAATTGGCAAAAGCGTTAAAGGCAGAGAAATTTTAGCTTATAAAATTGGCAATGGTGAAAATAAATTATTAATTACTGGTGGAATTCATGGCAATGAAGTTGGAACTGTTAAATTAGCAAAAAAAATTATAAATTATTTTGCTAATAAAAATTTTCCACCAAAGACGGATCAGCCCATAGATGAAAATATTCAGCTTTTTATTATACCAGTATTAAATATAGATGGTTATTTACAAGCAAAGAAAAATCCAGATTATATGCATCGCGGAAAAATTGGTAGATTTAATGCATGTCAGGTTGATTTAAACAGAAATTTTTCAACACAAAATTTCAAGCAATATTCTGAATGGGGAGTCGGAAAAAATTACAGTGATGAAAAAATAAAAATATTTTGTGGTGGATATGGTGCGTCTGAACCAGAAACAAAAGCTTTAATAAATTTTATAAAAAATAATAATATAAAAAATTTAATTATGTTGCACAATGTTGGTAAGGATGTGATTATAGCAGAAGATGATGAAGTGGCTGTTAAATGGGCAGAAATTTATGAAAAATACGCAAAATTTAAAATAAGATATGATTTGGGATATTCAGGCGGAGCAATGGACTGGGCAAAAGAAAATAATATAAATTATATGGCAATTGAAGGAACAAGTAGATGGGGTAGTGATTGGAAAAAGCAACAAAAAGCAATAATTAAAATATTAAAAAATTAGAAAATAACTAAAAAAATATGACTGAACCAAAACCGCAAGATTTAGATACAAAATTTAAAGAAGAGTTTACAAAAAAAATAGGAGAATGGGGCGATAGAATAGTTGAGGGCTCAAATTTAGGAAATATTAGAATAGAAGATTTAACAGATGATGATAAAGAATTGTTTTTAGATTTTATAAAATATGTAGAAGAAGATGGTTATGGAACTTTTGATAGTGATATGAACAAAAAACAGAAAGATTCAGAAATGGAATTGACATTTGTTGTTAAAATTAAATTAAGGCAGAGAAATATTAATAAAGAAGACAGAACTGAAGAAGCAAAAAAAAAGTAGTAGATTTTTAATAGGATATATAAATAATAAATTTGGTTTTTATACGGCTAAATGGGAATTAGATAATGAATAAAATTAAATAAAAAATATATGTTAAATTGGATAAAGAAAATGTTTAGCTCGTCAAAGAAAAAAAGTCAAAATAAAAATTTTGATAATATTATTATTGGTAAAATTATGGAATTAAAATCACATTCAAACGCAGATAAACTACAATTAGCAATAACAGACATTGGACAAACAGAACCAGTACAAGTGGTTTGTGGTGGTACAAATTTAAGAGAAGGAATGTTTGTTGCGATGGCTTTACCAGGAGCTAAAGTTAAATGGCATGGTCAAGGAGAATCAATAGTTTTAGAAGAAACAAAAATTAGGGGTGAGAAATCTTACGGAATGATATGTGCTTCTAATGAAATTGGGATTCAGGACAAATTTCCTTGTGGAGAAATGGAAGTAATTGATTTATTAAACATACCTAATTTAGAAGTTGGAAAACAATTAAGTCAATATATATAAAATATAATTAGAATATTATGGCAAAGAAAAGCAATAAAAGTCAAAAAGTTAAGAATAAAAGTTCAGAATATAAAGCTGATCAAATTACAGTTTTAGAAGGTTTGGACCCTGTTAGAAAAAGACCAGGCATGTATATTGGTTCAACAGGTTCCACTGGATTACATCATATGATCTGGGAGGTTGTTGATAATGGTATTGATGAAGCTATGGCAGGTTTTGCCACAGAGGTTGCTATTACATTTTTGCCAGATGGGGCTGTTGAAGTATCTGATGATGGTAGAGGTATTCCTGTAGATATACATAAGCAATACAAAGTATCTGCTTTAGAATTAGCTTTAACTAAACTACATGCTGGTGGTAAATTTGGTGGTGGTGGATATAAGGTGTCAGGTGGTTTACATGGTGTTGGTGTATCAGTTGTGAATGCATTATCAGAATATGTAAAAGCTGAAATCAAAAAAGATGGAAAACTTTGGGTACAAGAATACAGGAGAGGTAAACCAGTTAAAAAAGTTAAAGCTGTTGGAAAAGCACGTGGAACTGGTACAACAATTACTTTTAAACCAGATGAAGAAGTTTTTGAAACAACAGAATTTAATTGGCAAATAGTTATTGACCACTTACGTCAACAAGCCTATTTAAATAAAGGTATAAAAATTAATATTTTTGATGAAAGAGTTAAAGGTAAACTTAAGTCTTACCAATTCTATTTCGAAGGTGGTGTTAAATCATATGTTAAGCATTTAAATGCTAACAATGAACCAAAACATGAAAGTGTTTTTTATGTTGATAGAGAAATTATTCCAAATCGTAACGGATCAAGTAATGGAGAAGAAGAAGGAGAAAAGAGTAAGGTGTTTAAGAATGACCCGGTTATTGTTGAAGTAGCTTTACAATATGTTGATGATTACAGAGAATCAATGTTTTCTTTTGCAAATAATATCATTAACTCAGAAGGTGGAATGCATTTGGTTGGGTTTAGAACAGCATTAACAAGAACGTTAAATAATTATGCAAGAAAGAATAATATCTTAAAAGAAAAAGATGTTAATTTAACAGGTGACGATGTAAGAGAAGGATTAACAGCTGTTATTGCTGTACGTGTTATAGACCCTCAGTTTGAAGGACAAACTAAAGCTAAATTAGGTAATCCAGAAGTAAGAACTGCTGTTGACCAAGTATTTGGTGAATATTTTTCAATATTCTTAGAAGAAAATCCTAGAGAAGCCGAAGCTATTATTGGTAAAGCTTTATTAGCAGCACAAGCAAGAAGGGCTGCTAAGCATGCTCGAGAAACAGTTTTACGTAAAGGTGCTTTGGATGGGTTTGCATTACCAGGCAAGTTAGCTGATTGTTCTAGTAAAAAACCAGAAGATAGTGAATTATATATTGTAGAGGGTGACAGTGCTGGAGGTAGTGCAAAACAAGGTAGAGATCGTGAAACACAAGCAATCCTTCCTTTGCGTGGAAAAATTTTAAACGTGGAAAGAGCTAGATTAGATAAGATGTTAGCAAACAATGAAGTTAAGTCTTTAATTATTGCTTTGGGTACAAATATTGGTGAGGAATTTAATTTGGAAGAATTACGTTATGATAAAATAGTCATAATGACAGATGCCGATGTTGATGGTTCACATATACGAACCTTACTTTTAACTTTATTCTATCGATACTTCCCAGAAATTGTTAAGCAAGGTCATTTGTATATTGCTCAACCACCATTATATTCTCTTAAAAAAGGAAGTGTTATGAAATATGTATATTCTGACGAAGAAAAGGATAAATTGTTGGCAGAAATGGTTAAAGAAAAAACTAAAGCAACGGTTAAAGTTAAAAAAGAAGAGGGCGAGGAAGATGAGGAAAATTTAGGGGAAGGTGTTGGTGAAAAAGTTGCTGGTATAAATATTCAAAGATACAAGGGTCTTGGTGAAATGAACCCCGATCAATTATGGGAAACAACTATGAATCCTGAAAATAGGGTATTACTTAGGGTTTCTGTTGTGGACGCTGAAAAAGCAGACGAGACTTTTGATATCCTAATGGGTTCAGAGGTTGGGCCAAGAAAGAAATTTATTCAAACTCATGCAAAGTATGTGAAGAATTTGGATGTTTGATTTAGCTTGTCCTGAGAGACTCTCAGAGTTGTTAGGAGTCGAAGGATCTTGTTGAGTACAGAAATTAATATAGAGTAATAAAAGCAAAGCTAATTTATTATAAAAGAAAAATTTTAATTTTATGTTAAAAAATAACTTAGAAGACAATAACGAAAATATGGAAGAAAAAATGGATGATGATGATTTTATTAATTCTATCTCAGCTGAATTTTTGCAAGCAGATAGAGAAAAAATAAAAAAAGAGTTTTTAGAAAATATATTAACCGAAGCAGGTCGAGAATGGTTTAATAAGTGGATTTTGGAAGAAAAATATACAGAAGATCAGGTGGCATTTTTGATATATTTTAATTCATTGCCAAATGAAAAAAAGAATCGTCTACATGGGATAACTTTTAAAAGGGGGACAAAATCTTTTTTAGGTATTGGTTTACATAAGTTTGGGGGGATGGTTGGGGTACTTATTTTATATAAATTAAACAATCCTGAATATTTTAAACATTTGCCAAAAAAATAATAGTGTGCTACTCTAATATTAGAGGTCTGGAAGGCCTTTTTAAAATAATAGCTTAACCCTCTTCCGCTCTCTAGCGACCCTTTTGTCGCTTTGGCGGGCAAGCTTGTATTTTAATTAGAATTTTGATTAAATAAAAATTTTATCTGCCGTAGCATAAGAGTTGTTAGTGGCGGAGGCGGAAGAAATAATATGTTTAATAAACTAATACAATACGTCAAAGCTTCAAAAAGTGAATTAAAAAAGGTTGTTTGGCCAACAAAAAAAGATGTAAAAAACTATACAATGTTAGTAATAGGTTTTTCTTTGGGTATGGCTTTCTTTTTAGGTATTGTTGATTTTGGATTAAGTGAATTAATTAAAAAAATACTCACTTAACCCTTCTCCGCTCTCTAGCGACCCTTTTGTCGCTTTGGCGGGCAAGCTTGTATTTTAATTAGAATTTTGATTAAATAAAAATTTTATCTGCCGTAGCATAAGAGTTGTTAGTGGCGGAGGCGGAAAAATTAATATGCCAAAACAAATATCACAACAAGGAAAGCGTTGGTATGCTATTCATACATATTCTGGATATGAAGAAAGCGTTGCACATAATTTGAAGCAACGTATTGATTCTTTAGATATGCAGGATAAAATTTTTCAAGTTCTTGTGCCTAAAGAAAAGAAAATTAAAATTAAGAATGGTAAACGTCAAGTAGTAGAGGAAAAGGTTTACCCAGGTTATGTTTTAGTTGAAATGCAAGTTACAGATGCTTCTTGGTATGTTGTACGTAACACCCCTAATGTAACTGGGTTTATTGGAACTGGTACAACACCTTCACCAATGTCAGAAAAAGAAATTGAAGGTTTACAAAAACGTATGGGTGTTGAAGAACCTAAATACAAGATTGATATTACGGAAGGAATGCCTGTTAGAATTGTTGACGGTCCGTTTAAAGAAATGGAAGGTAAAGTTATAGAAATTGATGAGGCTAAAGGTAGAGTTAAAGTATTAGTTTCGTTATTTGGTCGTGAAACACCTGTTGATTTAGATTTTTTACAAGTTAAAAAGATATAAAGAATTAAAAATGTCATCCTGAGCGACCTCTAGGGTTGCTATGAGCCGAAGGATCTAGAAGTTTGCAAATAATACTTAGTGCTAAGATAAAATTTATCTTGCAAGTTACTAGATCTTTCGACTCGTCGCCCTATCGGGACTCCTCGCTCAAGATGACTACCAAATCCTTATGGCTAAAGTAGTAAAAACAGTATTAAAATTACAAATTAGAGCTGGGCAAGCAAACCCAGCACCTCCAGTTGGTCCTGCTTTGGGTCAACATGGTTTGAATATACAAGATTTTTGTACAAAATTTAATGATGCGACTAAAGATAAAGGTGGTGATGTTATTCCTGTAGAAATATCTGTTTACGAAGATCGAACTTTTGATTTTAAATTAAAAACATCACCAGCAGCTGAGTTATTAAAAAAAGCAGCTAATATCAAGAAAGGATCTGGAAAACCAAATTCAGAAAAGATTGGCAAAGT
>JBDRGZ010000040.1:0-2283 GCA_043817345.1 Patescibacteria group bacterium | reverse complement strand
AACAAATTAGTCCCATTGGCGATTCAGGGGATTAATGAGATAATAAATACAATAGATATACTTAACGCTCCAACAACAACTTCATCTTTAATTATTGATCAGAATGGCAGATTTGGTATAGCCACAACAACTCCAACAAATATCCTTACCATAGGACAGGGAAGAGGTAATGCCATTGCAGATGGATGGGATGTTTATTCATCAAAGAAATACAAGACAGATATTACATATTTAGAAGAACAAGATTATGCAGATATTTTAGATGAAATTGAAGAAATGAATGTTGCTACTTATAAATGGAAGGTGGATGTCATTCCCGCGGAAGCGGGAATCCAGACCTGGATCCCCAATCAAGTTGGGGATGACACCAGAGGCGATAGTACTAACCTTGGCATTATTGCAGAAGAAGCGCCTGAAAGAGTGTTATCAGAAGATGGTAAATCTATATCTTTGTATGACTACGCTACCTTTGCTATTGCAGGTGTTAAGGCAGTTAAGAGTGAGGTTGATAAAATGAAAGATTTACTTGGAATTGTTAAGAATGAAGATGGAACATTAAGCATGATAGAGGAAAACCCTTCGACAAGCTCAGGGACTACGTCTCTGTCAGGATTAGTATTAGATAGCGAGGGTTACGCTGTGATTGATAAAATTAGATCTAAGAATATTGAAACAGAAAATTTGAAAATTAAAGCAGAAAACGCAATGCAAAGCGGTATTACTATTTATGACAGCAAAACAGGCGAACCATATTGCTTATATACTGAATATGGCGTTCCTACAACTCGCTCAGGCGAATGTGATGTTGTTTTAGGTGATATTGAGCCTATTATACCGGATAAGCCTGTTATAGATGTCATCCTGAACGATAGTGAAGGATCTATAGATTCTTCGGTCATACCTCAGAATGACATTGGGACTACAACACCAGATGTTGTGACTGAGCCAGTAGCATCTACTACTCCAGATGTTGTGACTGACACACCAGACGATACATCTACTAGTACTGTTTCTGTTATTATTGAGTAGGTCTCGGATAGTGGATGCGGTATTCATAATTACATAATCTGGTACATTTTCAGCATAAAATTAGGAACCCAATCTCTGTTTTATGGCTTATTTATAGTCAAAACAAAGGTATGCACTTATTAAACGCACAACAAAGCCAAAAACATCATTTTTAGCCACTTTTTAAGGATTTTTAAAAAAAGTTGTTAGTTTTTTTCTAAAATATGAGACCTGAATTACAATTTTCAATTTCTAATTTCTAATTTCTATTAAATTTACAATTTTTAATTTACAAACAATTTTCAATGAATAAATTTTTAAACAATAAAAATAAAGAATATGATTTAGAAGAACGGACAGTTAAATTTAGTGAAGATATAATAGAGTTTATAGTAAAAATTAAAAGAGACGAAATTAATCGTAGTATTATTAGTCAACTAATTAGAGCAGGGACAAGTATTGGGGCAAATTATCATGAAGCTAATGCATCAAGTTCAAAAAAAGATTTCAGAAATAAAATATATATTTGCAAGAAAGAAACTAATGAGACAAAATACTGGATTAGAATATTAGCAAAGTATCATCCTGATTTAAAAGAAAAACTTAGAAGTCTTTGGAAAGAAGCTCATGAATTACATTTAATTTTTCAAAAAATAACTAATACTTTAGATAAAAAATAATAAGTTTGTAAATTATAGAATTAGATATTTAATGAAAATTATAAATTATAAATTAGAAATTATATTTCATGCTTTTAGATAAACAAGATAAAAAACAAGAAAAAAAAGTTGAGCAATGTCCATATTGCCAAGGCAAAGATATTGTAAAAAAAGGTAAACGGAAAAAGAAAATGGAAGAAGTCCAGATTTATTTCTGCAAACATTGTCAGAAAAAATTTACTCCACAGATTAGTAAAAGCAGAACATATCCTTTGAGAATTATTTTAGATTCCATTACCTTATATAATCGTCTTTATACCACCAAAGAAGTTGTTAATAAGATTAGTGATAGATATGGGTTTAAAATAAGCGAGCAAACAATTCTTAATTGGGCCAAGGGATATAGAGATTATTTACCTTTTTTGCGGTTGCGAGATTTTGTTTCTAAAAAATATTCTTCTAAAGATATTATTGACGAAGTTCATTTAATGCATGGCCAGATTTATGACTTTAAATATCACCGGGCTAAAATGAATTGCGTTTTAGAAGATGATTTTAAGCATTATAAATTAAAACAAATTAGGGATTTTCTTGAATTGGTTTCGTCTGAATGTCC
>JBDRGZ010000039.1:0-13787 GCA_043817345.1 Patescibacteria group bacterium | reverse complement strand
TATTTTATCTTTTTGTATTTTTTTAATATTTTTATTAACTTGGTTATAAAAAGCTGGAAAATGTTGACGGATAATCCATTTTCCTCTGTGGAATTGTTTATATGGTAATTTTTGGTGATGAGCTATTTCATGAGCTAATATGTTTAAAATTGATTTAATAGCTTTTGGTTTCCTGTGTCTAGGAGTATATATATCTATTGTTATGCTTTTTGTTCTTAAATTAGTATGAGCTAATGTATATGATTTTTTCAAATTTAATACTCCTTTACCTTGATTATCGGTTTGCCTTTTCATTGTTTTGAAAGTAAAACCTTTTAACTTAAAAATCTCGCTTAGGCGAGTACATATCTGCTCTATTTTTTCCTCATGAGTCATACATCTATTTTCTCCTTTACTTGTATTTCTTTTTTAGGTTTTTCATAAAAATAATAAACAATAGCCATTGCTATAAGGCATATTATTACATCGGCGATAATATTGATTTCACTTTCCTGAGCCGTAAATGGTTTTACTACCCCATTCTTAACTGCTTTATCAAACTGTCTTAAGAAAATTTCAATAATTTCCCAAAAAACGAAAAGGGCCACACCAAGACCAAAAAGTTGTTTTGTGTATTGTAAATATTTAAATCTATATCTTAATCTAATTAAAATATATCCAGTAATAGCTCCTGCACAGAAATGAACTATAGACCAATAATCAAAAAATGAGATTTGGGGATGTCCAATGATTAATTCCATATAATTAAAAAATCATAACATATATTATAAAAATAGTTAAACCACTTGTTGTGTAATAAAATTTCTTGTTAGTTTTAAAGGATTTTTTTAATGATAAATCTTGTATTTTAATTTTACCTTTTTGAATATAGTAATTTACAACTAAAATTCCTGACATTCCGAAAACAATATCACTTAGAACATTAAACCATGTTTCATAACCAGTTATTAATCCCCAAATATCTGTTAGTATACTGTTTGGCATACTGTGTTGTACAAAATTATTAAATTGTCTATTAATTATCTCAAAAATCTCCCAACCAATAACAGTTAAAAAACCAATACCTAAAAAATATTTTATTTTTTTAAGATTTGGGTATTTTGTACTTAGACGAAATATTAAAACACCAAAAATTATCCACCATAGAAAGTGCGTAAGCGAACATGGATCAAACATGCTTACATCTCTAATACTGAATAAAAAGTCAGGCATAATTTTATGGTAAATAATTTAATGGATTAACTGGAATACCGTTTTTACGTATTTCAAAATGTAAATGCGGTCCTGTTGATAATCTACCTGATCCTGGGGTACCTGGCATTCCACCAGTTTGTCCTATTAATTCTCCTTGAGTTACAAATTGGTCTTCTTTTACATATGATTTGGTCACATGACCATAAACTGTAGAAAATCCATCTGCATGTATAATCATTATATATCCATAATTTGAAGAGGAATCAAGTTTTACTCTTCCCACGTAACCTGATGCAGATGCTCTTAAGGGAGAATTTTGTTTGGATCGTATATCAATGGCTGGGTGTTCAAAAATATATCTAAAAGGATAAGTTGGATCATGGAAATATGCTGTTATTCCCCTGTTTGGTACAGGCCAGTTAAAAGTAGCATTACCTAAAGCTGCTAATTTGTCTGGACCTTCTTTTGCTAGCCTTTCTCTAATTACTTTTTCTAAATTAGCTATTTCAAAGTTAATATTAGCTTGTTCGTTTTTTACAGAAGACAAGAGAGATTGAAAACGAACTTCTGAATTTCTTGTTTGAGATAATATATTTTGTTTAGTTATTCTTTGTTCATCTAAACTTTCTTTATTCTTTTCTAATTTATCTTTTAAATTTTTCAAAGAAGCTTTTTTGGCCTCTAATTCAGCCATGGATTTATTTAATTCTGTTTTTAAATCTTTTAAATCCTTTAAAGTATCTGTCATTTTGTTTTGTAAAATACTTAAGGCCCTCATCTCGTTATAGTAATCAGAAACAGAATCATGACCTAATATTATTTCTAACTCAGAAGTTTGATCTTTTTGATACATTTCTTGAATAAATTCTCTTAAAACTTTTTTCTGATTGTTTGTATTAGTTTCATTTTGCCTTATCTTATTCTCTGTATCTTGAATTTGTAAAGCATTTTCTGAAATTTGACTCTCAGTTAATTCTATCTCAGCTTCTGTTTTAATTATCCTAGCTTCTAGATAGTTAACCTGACTTGATAAAGTTACGGCCTGGCTACGATAATTTTTAATAGATTTATCATATTCATCAATTTTATCTGATAATTCTTTAATTTTATCTTGTTTTGCTTTGATCTGTTCAGACAAGCTTGTAATTTCTGCATTGTCTCCCCCATTATATACAGTTTCAGCTTGTATATTCATTGGCACAATTAACAAATTAAAGAAAAACACAGTTAAAATAAACCGGCTGATAAATGTCAGATTTCTTGCCCTGTTATTGCAAAGCAATTTTACGGGGTTTCTTGTTTTATGCATATTTCTTATATATATTGTACCATAAAGTAATATAATTGTTTTCCACATTTCAAAAGCCACTCTTTTGAGTGGCTTCTTTTTTTATATCATCTCTATCCCTTTCTTTATCCTTTCTAGACTCTTTTCTTTTCCTAGAATTTCTGCAACTTCAAATGGTCCAGGAGAATTTTGTTGACCAGTTAATGCTATACGCATTGGCCAGAGAGTGTCCCCTGTTCCTAAATCTTTAGCTTTAATTAAACTAATTAATAAATTTTCTAAAGAGTTTCTTGTCCAATTTTCTTTAGGAATTTTTTGTAATTCTTCGTATAAAAATTCTAATCTTAACTTAGCTGTTTCCAAATCAGATTTTTTCCATTTTAATAATTCTTTATCATAATCTATTTCTTTAAAAAAATATTTTGTGACTGTTGAAATTTCAGAAAGTTTTTTAATTCGTTCTTGTTCTAAAGCTACTGCAGATTGAATATATTTTTCATCATAACTTTCTGAATCAATAAGGTTTGCTTCTACTAAATACGGCATACATCTTTCAGTAAAGTTTTCCAAACTTAATTCTCTGGTATATAAGCCATTCATCCAATCTAGTTTTTCTATATCAAATACAGCTCCTGCTTTATGGACTTTTTCTAAAGAAAATTCATTTTCAAGTTTTTCTAAAGTAAATATTTCCTCGTCTGTTCCTGGATTCCATCCTAAAAGAGCTAGATAATTAATTACAGCTTCGGGTAAATATCCTAATCTTTTAAATTCTAAAACACCTGTTGCCCCATGACGTTTAGATAATTTTGATTTATCAGGAGCTAAGATTAATGGGATGTGCGCGAATTCTGGTAAGTCCCAGTTAAAATAATTATATAATAAAACATGCTTAGGTGTTGATGGTAACCATTCTTCAGCTCTAATTACATGGGTAATTTCCATTTCATGATCGTCAATTACATTAGCTAAATGATATGTTGGGAAATCATCAGATTTTAATAATACTTGATCATCTATTTCTTTATGGTCAAATTCAACTTCTCCTCTAATTAGGTCTTTAAATTTGGTTTTTCCTTCAGGTACTTTCATCCTAATCACGTTAGGTGTGCCTGTTTTTAATTTTTCTTCAACTTGTGCTTGAGTTAATTTTAAACATCTACGATCATATTTTGGGGCTTGCTTGTTTTGTTCTTGGTTTTTTCTCATTTCAGCTAAAGTTTCTTGGGTACAAAAACAATAATATCCTTTTCCCTCATTTATTAATTGTTGAGCATATTTTTTATATATTTCTGTCCTTGAGGATTGATGAGGAATATTATCTAAATTATCTGGTTTTATTCCTGCCCATTCTAAACCATTTAAAATTGAATCTACGCCCCCCTCTTTTAATCTAGATTGATCTGTATCTTCTATTCTTAATAAAAATTCCCCATTATTTTTTTGGCAAATAGATAAATAAAAAGTGCAGTTCTTAAATTACCGATGTGTAAATCACCAGTTGGACTTGGGGCAAATCTTGTTTTTATTTTATTGTTTTTCATGATGTCATCCTGAGCGACCTCTAGAGCTGTTTTGAGCCGAAGGATCTGGTTGAATTACTAAATTTATAAAATTTATGAGTATGTATCTTTGTGATACTGAAATACAATCCAAGGAAATCTAATTGACGCTCTATAAATTCGCTTTAATCTCTGTGGCTGTTTAAATAATCTAAATAACCACTCATATGAGCTCCTTAAGTTTTTCGGAGCTCTTTTTGTTTTTCCTGAAATATAATCAAAAGCTCCGCCAACGCCGATTGCTAATTTAACTGATGGTGTTTTATTTAAATTATTACTAATCCAAATTTGTGCTCGCGGATGATTTAAGGCTACCAATAAAATATCTGGTTTAAAATTGTTTATCTCATTAATTATATCATCTACTTCAAAAACAGAATAATTTATAATTAGATTATTATTTATTTTTTTTAAATTTTTTGCTGTTAATCTCGGGACATCACTGTACCCACCTAATAAAAATATTTTTTTATTAAAATTTTTAGCAATCTCTTCTACTAAATCAACACCTGTAATTATTTCTTTTATTATATTTAATTTCTTATTATTTCTAGTTATCCCCCACCATGCCACTTTCAGCCCGATAAAAAAATTTTTTATTATTTTTTGAAAATTGAAAATTGAAAATTGAAAATTTAAGGCAAGTGAGCAATACTTGCTTGCGAGCCGGACACCATATCCATCAGCTATTGATAACCATGAGTTGTTTAATATATCTTTAAATTCTTGGTTTTTTTGAGCTTCAATAATGAATTCAGGATTAGTTGTTACAAGTTGTTCTTGTCTATTTTCTGAATTAAATAATTCTTTAATTTTTTCTAAAATTTCTTGTTTAGATAATATATTAATCTTTATACCTAAAATTTTAATTTGATCATTCATATAGATATATCTTAGCAATTTTACATTTTTTTGGCAATTTTAAGTATTGTTTGATATACTAAATGTATATAAATATTAAAAAATATAAAGAAAGCGTATGAAAACAAAAATATCAATTTTTCTTTTAAGTTTAGCTATTGTGGCAACACCAATTAGTGGTGTTTTTGCACAAGAAACATTTAATCCACACTACATCATATCTAATAACGATATGACAGATTATACTTCTATGAGTATGGATGATGTGTATAACTTCTTAAAAGAAAGGGGCAGCACTCTACATAACTACATAGACCCTAATGCTAGAATGATTACTCCACAGATAATATTAGATTCAGCATGGTTATACAAGATTAGTCCAAAATATATTTTAACTCTATTACAAAAGGAACAAAGTTTAGTTACTGATTCAGCTCCTTCTAAAGGACAGTTAGACTGGGCTACTGGTTATGGGTGTCCAGACAGTGGTGGTTGTGGAGAAAAGTATAGAGGATTAGCTAATCAAATTGATTGGGGTACTGGAGCTGCTAGGTACTATTTAGACAATCCAAATGAGTTTAGATATCGAACAGGACAAAGCTATAATATTGATGGCGAATATATAACCATGACCAATGATGCGACCAGAGCTTTATATATCTATACCCCTCATATTCATGGTAATGAATTATTCTATAATATATGGTTAGATTGGTTTGGTTTAAATGGAGGCTATCCAGATGGGTCACTGTTACAGAATCAGGCAGATGGTGGAATTTGGTTAATTCAAAACGGAGTTAAAAGACCATTTACAACAAAATCAGCTTTTGCTTCCAGATATTCTTTTGACAAAATATTATCTGTACCTCAAACAGAATTAGATAATTACGAGACAGGTATACCAATTAAATATCCTAACTATTCGTTATTAGAAACACCTGATAGTAAAGTATATTTATTAGACAATGATACTTTAAGACATATATCTAGTATGGAGGTCTTTAGGGTAATTGGTTTAAATCCAGAAGAAGTAATTAAGGTTGAAGAAAGTGAGATTAAAGGATATATTTTAGGAGATTCAATTACTATTGAAAGTTCTTATCCAACAGGTGGATTATTACAAGACAATGAAACAGGAGGTGTATATTATGTAGAAAATGGTAAAAAACATCCTATCTGGTCAAGAGAACTTATGCAAGTATATTATTCAGATTTTAAATTAACTCCTGTTGGTCCAGAAGAATTAGAAAAATATCCAACTTTTGATCCTGCTAGATTAAGAGACGGTGAATTAGTTAAATCTTCAGATGATCCAAAAGTATATGTCATATCCAATGGTGAACGTAGAGCTATTGCGGATGAAAAAACATTTACAGAGTTGGGGTACAAATGGAGTAATATTATTACAACAACAAATAAAGTTTTGAGTTTGCATCCATTAGGTGAAGAATTAAAAATTTCTAAATAATTTCATATATGAACCCTTTAAATTTATTTAAAATCTTTAACCGCCTTCCTCCTACAAAAAATGACAAAGAATTAACAAAAAATGAGTTAAAACATGCCGGTATCATCCCAGGTTTTTATATAGGAATATTTCTTTTTTTTACGCTTTTAATTTCATCTGGCATTTATGATTTTATAGGAAGAAAATATACCCTTTCTGATCCAATAGTAGTTATTATACTTGCTGTAGCTTTAATTATTGGAATATACTACGAACGAACTCAACCTTTTTTGTTAAATTATTCAAAACAAAAGAAAACGGGCAGTAAAGCAGCAGCAAGAAATTTTCTGAAATTTTTTCTATTTTTAGTAATCGTCTTATTGTTAATATTGCTATTTTACCCTTTCTTTTTATGTTAATTTTTTCAGCTATTACACCACACCCACCGATTTTAATTCCCACTATTGGGAAAGAAAATTTAGATGTGATTAAAAAAACAAAACAAGCCATGGAAAAGCTATCTGGTGATTTGTATGCAGTAAAACCAGATACGATTATTATCTTTACTCCACACGGTGAAATACATAAAAACAAGATGACGATAAACCAATCCCCTGTTTTGAAAGCTTCGTTAGCTGAATTTGGAGATTTAGTTACAAAATTAGAATGGCAAGGAAATTTAGGAATGTCCTATCAAATTTATGAACATTTTGAAACCAAAGATGTTATTAGGTTAATTCAGGAAGAAGAAGTTGATCATGGAATATCTGTTCCTTTATCATATTTATCTCAGGGTCTTAAGGATACTAAGATCATTCCAATAAGTTATTCAGGTGTGGATTTAAAAACACATTTTTCTTTTGGTAAGGATTTGTCTGATTTAATTAAAAAAAGTAACGAACGAATTGCAGTTATTGCTTCTGGAGATCTTTCCCATTCTTTAACAGAAGATTCTCCAGCGGGATATACACCAGAAGGTAAGAAGTTTGATAAACAACTTATTAAATTGATAGAGGAAAAGAAATATGATAAAATTCTTAAAATAGATGATGAGTTTATAAAAAAAGCTGGGGAGTGTGGAGTGCGTTCAATAGCTATGCTATTAGGAGTTATAGATGAAATAGACCTACAACCAAATATTTTATCTTATGAAGGACCTTTTGGTGTGGGATATTTAGTAGCTGAATTTGTTTAGGATTGTTTTAAATAAAAATGTAACTCTGAAAAGGGTTTTTTGTTTTATCAAAATCAGTGCTAAAATGGAATTATGATAGTAGAAGTTATACCAACTATACGGCTACCCAGAAATATAGGTATATTCTCGTACAATGTTTCTAAAACAATGGAACAAGATATTCAAATTGGCCAAATTGTTGATATTAACTTTAGAAATAGAAATGTAAAAGGGTTAGTGGTAAAGATACAAGATACAAGACACCCCGTAAAGTTTCACAACGGGGCAGGCAAGACACAAAAAAAAGCCAAATTCCAAATTCCAAATTTAAAAAATATAAATAAAATTTTATATCCTCAGCCTTTAATAACAGAAAATCAAATAGATTTAATTCAAAAGATATCCGAATACTACGCAGTTTCTCCGAGCGTTGTAGCTAGGTCTTTTGTACCCTCTATCCCAAAAAAAGCAAAGATAGATGTTAAGAAGTATAAAGCAGAAAAAAGAAACAGACAGATAAAAGAACTTTTTTTATGGACAAATTTGAATGAAAGAGATAAAAAATATTTAGAAATTATTAAGCGAAATAAAGATAAGCAGATTTTAATTTTAGTCCCAGAAATTGAACAAATAGATAAGATGGTAAAAGATTTAGATTTAGATGAAAAAAATGTTTTTAAGGTTCATAGTCGTTTAACAAGTAAAGTAAAATATTTTAAAGAATGGTTAGATATATTATCTGGCAAGCCTAAAATAGTTATTGGCACAAAGATGTCTATAGTATTACCTTTTACAAATTTAAGTACAATAATATTAGACAGTGAACATGATTGGAATCATAAACAATCAGATATCAATCCAAGATATGATTCTAGAAAAGTTGCAGAATGGATAGCTGAGAAACAAAAATCTAGATTAATATATTCTACTTCATCCCCAAGCATGGAGATATCTAATAGTTTTAAAAACACAAAACTTAAAAAATTTAATACAAAGGAGTTTAAAATTATTGATCTCAACCAAGAACAAGAAAAAGGAAATTATTCTTTTTTAAGTGAAGATTTAATTAGTAATATAGATGAAACTTTAAAAAATAAAAAACAGGTTTTTTTATTACATAATCGTAAAGGGTTGGCTGGTTTTGTTGAATGTGAAGATTGTAAATATGTTTTTGTTTGTCCAGAATGCAATATATCTCTTGTATACTACAATGAAACAAAAAAAATTCATTGCCATCATTGTGGTTTTTCAACAGATGTGTCCCCTCTTTGTCCTAAATGTTCAGGCCCCAATATTAAATTTAAATCAAAAGGTGTTGAAGATATTGCAAACAAAATAAAGAATATTTTTAAAGACAAAAACATATTAACTTTATCTAAAGAAGATAAAAAGAAAAACTTAGATGATGTTGATATATTAATTGGAACTCAATTTGCTTTACAAAAATTAGACTTTAAAAAAATTGGATTAATATCTTTTATTAATTTTGATCAATTAATTAAATACCCAGATTTTCGTACTGAAGAAAAAGCTTTCCAAATGGTTAGTAGTTTATTAGCAATAACTCAAGATACAAAATTTATTATTCAAACACATAGTCCAGATCATATTATTTTTCAAAGTTTAAAAAGAAATAATCTAGATATGTTTTATAGATCTGAGTTAAAAACAAGAAAAGAACTTAATTATCCCCCATTCTCTGAGTTGGTTAAAATAATTTTTCAAGATAAAAGTAATTCTAAAGCTTTCTTTTTATCAGATCAATTAGTTAAAAAGATTAAAAACAAAAAACTAGACTTAGAAATATTAGGTCCATTACCTGCTTATCCTAGAAAAGTTAGAGGTAAATTTAGATATAATATTATTATTAAAATCAACAAGAAGAAATTAAAAGACATATATGACTTAGTTCCTTCAGATTTTGTTATAGATGTAGATCCTGAAAAACTAGTGTAAAAAATTGTAGTTATTGTTCTTGAAATATATTGCATTTTATGATATTTTGTATATATGATATTAGATATATTAACCTATCCTAATGAAAATTTAAGAGAGAGATCAGTTGAAATTTCAAGTGATGAGCTTAAAAGTGATGAATTTCAACAATTTATTGATAGTCTATCAGAAACAATGCTAAAAGAAGATGGAGCTGGTTTGGCTGCACCACAAGTAAATGAGCAGAAAAGAGTTGTGGTAGTTAATATAGATGCTTCTGGTAAATCACAGGAGTTTATTAATCCTAAAATATTAAAGAAAAGTTTACGTAAAACTATTATAGATGAAGGCTGTTTATCTGTACCGGGCAAGTTTGGAAGTGTTAAAAGACCCAGAAGAATCAAGGTTAAATATCAGGATCGTAAAGGAGATTTACATAAAATTAAATGTGATGATTATCTATCTAGGGTTTTACAACATGAATTAGATCATCTAGATGGTATTTTATTTATTGATAAATTATTAAAATGAGTAATGAAAAAATAAAGATAGGCTTTTTTGGTACACCAGAATTTGCTGAAATAATATTAAAACGTCTTTTTGAAGAAGACGCTTTTGAAATTGCAGTAGTAGTTTGTGCCCCTGACAAGCCTGTCGGCAGAAAACAAGTTCTTACTGCCCCATCAGTTAAAGTTTTAGTTAAAGAAAATAATATACAAGTCTTACAACCAGAAAAATTAGATGATATATTTATTCAAAAATTAGAAGAATTTAATTTAGATTTAAATGTTGTGGCTGCATACGGAAAGATAATGCCTTTAAAAGTTTTAGATATTCCTAAACACAAATCAATAAATGTTCATCCTTCTTTATTACCTAAATATAGAGGTCCATCACCTATCCAAGCGGCCATATTAAACGGAGATAAAGAAACAGGTATAACAATTATCTTAATGGATGAGAAAATGGATCATGGCCCTATTTTATCTCAAGAAAGATATATATTAAAAGATAATTTAACTATTGGAGATATACACGATGAATTAGCTGATTTAAGTGGTAAAATATTAGTAGATACGATATATAAATATATATCTAAAAAAATACAACCTCAGGAACAAGATCATGACGAAGCAACTTTTTGTAAAATGATTGAAAAAGAACATGCAAAGATTGATTGGGATAAGCCCGCTAGTGATATATATAACCAGTGGAGAGCTTTTACTCCTTGGCCAGGATTGTTTATGGATTATAAAGGAAATATATTAAAGTTTATACAAATAGAACTAACAAAGATTAAAGATAATATAAATCATGGAGAATTTATTGTTAAAGACAAAAAGCTATATATTTCCTGTAAAGACAATATTTTATTAGAAATTAAAAAACTGCAACCACAAGGCAAAAAAGTTATGGATGCAGATTCTTTTATTAATGGGCATTTAAATTAATTTATTTCCTATGTTTTTTGGTCACATGAAAACCAATCCTGTGTTTACCACCAAGCATCAAGCGGGTCTGCGCATCAAAAGCAGGTATTGAACCAAATAAAATCATAGTTATTGGTAGCAATATCCATTGAGCAACCATTAATATCCATTTATATTTCTTGTGTGTCTTTGGACGAGCTGGTAAGAAGTATATATTAACAAAAGCCGAAATCATAATACCTATCATAGCTAAACTCATTAAAATTTCTAATACAAAAGGTGTATTTTGAACCATTGCAACACCTTCCCCACTAGCTGCAGCAACAATTAAAGGTAACCGCCCCAGAATTAATATAAACAAAGGTCCTGTTGCCCAACTAAACTGTCCCTCTGATTGATTAAACATATATTTAATCTTCTTACGCCAAGGGATTTTTTTGTTTCTACCAAACCTAGTTATCATCCATGGAAAATGCTCAACTGACCATGCCCATCGTCTCATTTGTGTATATTGATATTTAGCAGTTTCTTTCATGCTTTCACCCATGACTGTATCCATAGATATTGGCACGTACATCGGGACAACAGAATATTCCCCATCAAAATGATCAAAACATTGTAAAAATATACGTGAATCTTCAGTTACAATATCTGTTTCCCAATATCCTACTTCAACTAATGTTTTAAAACTCATTGAATGAGATGAAAATGTAAACATCCTGTCTGGTCTAGCCTTTTCCATCATTAACCAAAAAGTAGTTGAATTAGCTGTAACTCTTGCAAAACTAGGTGCATCCCATATATTGTTATTATACAAAGTTAAAGGTTGATAAGAGTGTCTATGAGGATTTTCCGCAGTCATCCATAGATATGTTAAACGAGAGAAATATTGTGAATATGTCATTGTATCTGAATCAAAATTAGATACCATGATGTTTTCATAAGGAATATTTTCTGCATCAATAATTTCTTTTTTAGCTTTTTTCATTGCCCAAGTACAGTTAGCCCCTTTACCAGCTAATTCCCCGGGTTCAACCATTGGATGTATATATGCTTCTAGTCTTTTAAATTTATGTCCAAATTCTTGTTTTAATTTTTCAAAACCTTGTAAAAATTCTTCTTCATATTCTTTCCCGGCTCTTTCTGCACATTCTCTGGTAAAAATTACAGTAAGTTTTTTAGTATCATAATCAATATCAGCTAATCCTTTTAAAGTTGTATGAAGAACTTTATAGCTTTCACGATAAGTAGCCATGACAATAAAGTGTTCATACTTTTCCCAACCACCTAATTCTTTGATCTTATCAAACCAGTTTGTTTTATTTGTTTGACTATATTTTTTCCATGAGATAAATAAATATGTAACAAAGTATGTGATTCTAATAAACCAGAATAAATCATAGATGATTATGAAATATATTACCCAAAGAGGTTTTATGAAAGATAGGACAATAGCTAAAATAAAAGTCAGCCACAGAGTGGCTCCTGGAATTATTTCTAATATTCTATATTTAGTTTTGTATTGCATAAAATAATGGATGTCATCTTGAGTCCCGAGTACTAGATGTAAAAATTTTTCTTCTTTTTGTCATCCCGAATTTATTTCGGGATTTAACATTCTTTCTAATCTGTTTGTTTTATCCTGAAACAAGTTGAGGATGACAGATGAGAAAATTCTGATTATTTTTTAGGATAATTAGAATAATTTTCTATTATTCCTCCACCCAAAACTATATTATCTTTTTTAAACCAACCTGTTGATTTATAGAAAACAATAGTTTGACCTGGGGCAATAGCTTTTTCAGGAATATTAAAAGTTATTTTCAATTTATCTTTATCTTCCTGTATATATATTTTAACTAATTCTTGTAAATTTCTAAAGCGTGCCAAACAACTTAATGGCAGTTTAGGATTAGAATTTACCCAATTAATGTTTTTAACATAAATTTCCTTAGAATACAATCCTTTATCTTCTGAATCGTTTGTTACTACTAGTATGTTATTTACATAATCCTTATTTAACACAAAATATGGACCTGTACCACCAATTTTAATTCTTTGTCTCTGCCCTATTGTATAATGATATAATCCATCATGTTTACCTAATATATTACCTTGTTGATCCGTAATATCACCTGATTTTCCTTTAATATATTCACCTAAGAACTTTTGCATATTTTTTTCACCAATATAGCAGATACCATAACTATCTTTCTTTTTACTAACTGGTAAATCAAATTTTTCAGCTAATTTTCTTGTTTTATCTTTTTTAAAATTGCCTAAAGGAAATATTATGTGTTTTAATTTATCTTCTGTCAATTCATACAGAAAAAAGGATTGATCTTTAGATTTATCCTTAGCTTCTAGAAGTGCATTGTCTTTTATTTGTGCATAATGACCTGTAGCAATCTGATCAAAACCTAATTTTTTAGCTTGATCTAAAAAAGATCCAAATTTAATATGCTTATTACATAAAGTATCTGGATTAGGTGTTAATCCTTTTTCGTAGGCGTTAATAAAATATTTAAATATTTTTTCTTTGTATTCTTTACTAAAATCCCAAGTAAATATTTTAATACCTAATTTGTCTGCTACTTTTTTTGCATCCCTAAACTCATCTTCCCAAGTACATTTTTCTAATGTAGAATCTTCTTTCCAGTTAATCATAAAAACACCAGTTACATCATAACCTTGTTCTTTTAATATTGCAGCAGTTACAGAAGAATCTACACCGCCTGACATTGCAACTAGAATTTTTTTCATGTATGTATTAATTAGTTAATATAAATATATATTGATTAAATATTAATTACATAACACCCATCCAGTAGACAAGGTATTAATTCTCAACTATACTCTTAACTAGTAGGGTTATTCCTTAAAAGAAATAGAATCA
>JBDRGZ010000038.1:0-3786 GCA_043817345.1 Patescibacteria group bacterium | reverse complement strand
AAACCAACTGTTCCAGCAATTGTTGATAAACCATCCAAAGTTAAACCTTTTTGGTTAGCAAAGACTTCGTCTGTGTATTCCCAAAACTTGCCTTGATCAGCTGCACATTCTGAAGCTTCAGCTGCTTTTCTAGCAACAGGATGAATTGAGTCAAGTGGAAAATGTCTATACACCCATTTAACATCATTTGGATATACCTGCATAACTTGTTGCATTGTAGTATGGAAACTAGAACAATATGGACATTGAAAATCTGAATACTCTACAATTGTAATTTTAGCATCCTTATTACCACGTACGTGGTCTGTACTTTTCACTTCTAGGCCTTCTAAAGATACTGGCTGATCTGGTTGACCACTATTTTCTTCATTATTAACTACTTGTGGTGTTGATGGGTTACTATTTTTATCTTGTTTTAGATATAAACCCATCATAATAAAAAAACCAACAACAGCAATTATTGCTACGCCAGTTACTATGCCAAAAAAGAAACTATTTTTCTCTTTTGGGTTAGATTCAATATTGTTTTTTTCTTGCATATTTTTCTTTCTTAATATATGTCAGATTAATATATCTGACATATATCATATATATTATTTTTCAATAGAATCACACGTTGCTATTTGGGAATTTATATCACAAGACGTGCCATCTTCACTATGAATTTCATCTAGACCTCTCCTGCATTGCGGACAGGCTTCTTTCCCCTCTGCAATTAAATCATCACACGCACAAGTACCAGCTGTATAATTATTCCACTGATTAGCCTCCATATAGCACATTGTGCAAGGCGGATTGATACAACAATGATATTTACCAGCCACAACAGCCTTACTAATTGCTAAATCTCTGTTTTCAACTATCTTTTGGTACATTTCTTGCTCACTAAACTTTTCAAAAGGTGTGTAATTTAAACCAAAAACTAAATAACTAGCAAAACCACCTATTAAAAATATTAAAAATAATATGATAATGTTTTTCATATTTTTTAACTTTTAACTTTATTAATCAAACAGTTAGCTGAATGTTTTGTAATTTGCATTATTTCATCTATTATCTTTTGTTGAGCTTTCTTGTCTTTTGTTTCAAAAGCCTTCTTAAAACAAGTTTGCATGTGTCCTTCCATTAAAGTATGGTGTGCAGACTTTAAAAGCCCAACCACAGCTAAATTATGTTGCATAATATCAACACAATATTTGTTATCTTCTGTCATTTTAATGATTTTGTCTAAAAGACTACTTGCCTTTTTAAGACTAGTTAAACTCTTTTGTTTGTGTTCTGGTATTGGCATATGTTTTAAAAATATTTTATCCACATCCCTATAGGGGGTATAGGTAAATGATATCAGGTTTAAATTTTTAAAGCAAACATAAAAACCCTGTAGTTATACAGGATTTTTGTATATGTTATATATTATTTATTCTTCAAAACAACCTTCTCTCATATCTTCTGGAAAGTTATTATCTTCCAATACCTTACAGCTAATAGATCCATTACCATCAAAAACAATTTTCCATTCATTTGTTTGTTTGGCTGCAAAAAACATTCCTGCATTACCTGGTTCATCTTCATCTAACATTTTAACTCCACCTCTGATATGTTCATCTGTTTGTTTTTGAAAAGTTAATTCAATAGCAGAAACTTTTTTACTATATTTATCAGCAAATAGTTTTTTGATTTGTTTTTCTGCAGAAATTTCTGGTAATTCATTCTTGTTTAAATATCCACACCTAATATTTACTTCTCTACTAGAAGTATCTGGTACTATTGGACCTTCTGCACTTTCGGTTGAATCTGTAAACCTATATTCTACAAGACACACATTATATTGATACCAATAACCTTCCAACCCACCCATTACACCTGAAGCCATGT
This sequence comes from Patescibacteria group bacterium, assembly GCA_043817345.1. Classification (GTDB taxonomy): domain Bacteria; phylum Patescibacteriota; class Patescibacteriia; order UBA2196; family UBA2196; genus CAYSXS01. The sequence goes on along the minus strand of JBDRGZ010000038.1, from coordinate 1,911 downwards.
TCATAATGTCTGGTTCTAAATTATCTCTAAAATATCCTTCAACTAGTGTATATCCCTCAGTTGTAACTCCTGAAGCAATAAATTCCAAACCAGTTACTGAAACTTTATCTATACTTTCTTCTCCTTCATACATCCAATCAAAAGTTGTTGTTGATTGTTCAAACTCTAAACCACTCTCTGTTTCTACTTGATCAATCAATTCTAATATTTGATCATCACAACCTTCTTCAAATATTCTTAAACATTTTTCTTTGGCTTCACACCAGGTAAACCCAGCTGACCCTATACATCCATGTTCATCAATGTCTCCTCCAACTAAATCCTGTTTATCTGCATCAGATTCATCAACTTCTTGTGTTTTTTGAAAGAAATATATTCCTCCAAAAACTATTAATAGTATAACAACTAAAATTGTTGCTATTAAAATGTTTCCTTTTTGATTCATAAATTTTAAGTTAATTACATTTTCACCTTTATTTTACACTTATGTTATAAAATGTCAAAACAAAAATCCTAATCAATATTAGGTATTTTTTGGCTGCCGAGGCAGGATTTTCATCCCCCACCAATTACTGTCAGGACAGGACTCGAACCTGTAACATCCGCGTTAACAGCGCGGCGTTCTACCTTTGAACTACCCGACAACAATTGGTGGGGGACGTGCCTGCGACATCGTGATTAACAGTCACGCGTTCTGCCACTGAACTACTCGGCATTAATTTTAAAACCCAGCCTTTTGGCTGGGATATTTACATATATATTCTAATCCAGCCGACATTATCTGTGGTTATTATTACTATTATTCAAATTATTATTTATTCTTTTCATATTGTGTATAAGTATATACTAAAAAACGACTTTTGTCAATACATTGTACTAGATGATTTTTTCTCTTATCTCTTTTAAATATTCTAAATATTCTGCACTTCTCTTGCTTTGTTGATTTCCTTTACCACTAACTTTATATATTACATGAGGATCCAAGACTCTAAGTTTTGCTTCATTCTCTTGTCCAATAATCGATAAATTTTTATTGCCCAAAAAATCTAAAACTTCTTCTGTTTTATTAGCTCGTTCTACTGTTTGGTTAACAAAACTTATAAAAATTTTGCTTAATTCATTATTATTTTTTAATAATTCTATTAGTTCATCTTTATTTATTTCATTAAATAGATCTCTGATTTCTCCTGTTTCATATGGCTGCAAAATACCAACGGCAACTCTTTTGCCTTTTGGGTTTTTAAATCTTAAAACATATTCTGGCAAAAAAACCTTTAAAGCGTCGCCACTATACCAAGATTTTATCTCTTCATACTCTTCCTTAAAATTATTTGCAACCTCTTCATCTCCTTCAGAAATAAGTTGTTCTGAAGATTCTTTAATTATTTTTAATGCGTAAGATGGTAAATGCTCATCTAAACTCTTTAAAAGATATACTTTAGCAACTCCACCAATATTTTTTAAACCTTCAAAAGAAAAACTTTCTGGATTAAAAGGCAATTCTTCTACATTGTATATGAATTTATTTAAATTATTTTTTTCTAAAAAACTCTCCGGAAGTACTTTTTTTAATAAATATAAAATTTCAGAAAGTTTTTTTGTTTTACTCAATTCAAAAAACTTGAGTAATTTATTACCTTCCTCTTCATTAAGCGGGTTAGTATCCAAAATTAAAGATTCTTCTATCAAATCCCCTACTTTTCTTTTATATTTTTCTACTTTTGAAAAAAATTCTCTCATATATTTAATTTTCACATTTATATCTTCCTATGTCAACACAAAACACCCTATATGAAATAAGGGTGTTTTATTGTCTTGTATATAGGTTATTTATCTAAATCCATTAAATCACAGATTCCATCACCATTTTCATCAATAAATTTACCGCCATTTTGGAAAAATTTACCCATA
>JBDRGZ010000037.1:0-10502 GCA_043817345.1 Patescibacteria group bacterium | reverse complement strand
ACGCCCTGTACTTGTGAGTCATTAGATGACTTTTGATTTGGATTACAAACTTCTCCCCACAAACCCCGAGTTTGTTCTCTTGCCCAAGCTTGAGCCTCTAAAAATCTAGCTTGATATTTAACGTCTGGAGGATAAGTGGCTGCTTGAGCATAACCCTCTTTAACTAAGACTTCATTTATTAACTGACCATCTAACCACACATATCTTAACAATCTTTGATACCTGTCTGTTTCAGAAACATCTTTTTCCAATATCACCTCTTTATCTTTAACTAAACTAGTATTCTTATCTTTAGCTTGATTAAAATAACACTCATTAGTTTCTGGTGTGTTAACACCTATGTATCGGATTTTCTCCCCAGTCTGAATTTCAATTGTATCCCCATCAATTATCCTAGTCACTTTAACTTTTTGTTTAACCGGATTGTATTCTACCTCTGAACTGTATGTTTCACTTTTATTTCCAACCTTATCTATAGCTTGAATCTTAATAGTATTAACCCCTAAATCCAAGCCGGTTTTTATCTCAAACTCACCACTCTCATCAGCTTTAATTCCCTCAATTTGCTGACTACCAATCTGTACTGTAATAATTGAACCTGGCTCTGCTTTACCTTTAAAAATAGCCTCATCGCCAGCTATTTCTGGTAACTGATTAGGCAAAGCAATCAGTGGCATATTAGGTGAAGTTTTGTCTATCTCTATCAACAAACTTTTAGTTACACATTGTCTTTTTTTACCAGAATTACAAACCTCTATTTGATAACTAAAACTACCTTCCGGTAAATTATTTAAAACAAAATAAAACTGACCACTTGAATCTGCATTAATAGAATCAATCACTCCCCCTTCTTGTATTAAAGTAACTGATTTATCTGCATTAGTCTTTCCAGAGATTGAAACACTATCTTTATTTGTAGGGTCAACAAATTCTAAAGCTAAACTAGGCGTAGTTGGCAACAATAAACCAATACAGATAAAGAAAATTATTAAGTATCCTCCACTCGCCAATAAAGATTTCCACCATTGTCCTGAACCAAAACCAGGCAGTCTTTTAATTAAACCCTCAGACTGTTTAAGCTTCATATTTTAAGTCATTATAGTTGATATGGTAATCGTAAACTATCTTAAAACCTATTTTACAACAAATAGATTATATAATTAATGCTTAAGTAGATAATAAAATCTTTGACGACTAATACCATATTTTTTCAGTAACTCCTTTAGTTTTAAGCCCAATAAATAATCTTTTAAAAGGTTTTTATTTCTTTTTAGCTTGAGCCTAGGTTGAGAAATGACCTTAAGATTTGGTGAAACATTCTTAGCAATACTATAAAGGATTAAAAAACGCTTATGCTTTAACATAGGCTTTTCATCACAATCTATCTGGATTTTCTAGCTAAAAAAATGTATGTCACCCCCAAAAGTAAAAGTGAACCCAATACAATCAGGCTAATACTTAAATAGTTAATTCTTGGTGTTTTAGGTAGTGGTGTATCAGTTGATACCGTTGCCTCTTCACCCTTTACCTCTGGTGTATTAAAAGTAGCCACAAGAATTTCTTCACTCGCTATTCCACTACTATCAGTAATCTTTAATGTCAAAGTATGTTGCCCTACCTCCAAAGGATTTTCCATCGCATGAAACCAATAACCATCTGCATCAGAAAGTATTTCTATTTCAATTGGGTCGCTGGCAATAATGAGTAAAACTTCAGCGTTAGCAATCGTATATCCATAAAAAGTAGGCTTTGTGCTATCAATAAAAATGGACGCATAAGGGTCTTCTACTTCATATCCATCAATATAAACCTCTTGATTTCCAATTATTTTCGTACCTAAAACTGAGGGAAAAGCAAAACTCAATGAAGGTTTAGCAAAAAACATACCAGTAAATACCAATAAAACTGCCAAGAAAATGGTTAATCTTTTTTTCATATCTTTTACTCCAATTTAATATTGTTAGCAGGTTATTTGAATATTAACACGCAAGTTAGTAAAAATCAACACTTTTAAAGGCTAAACTCTTATTTCCGTATTAGTAAACTTTTCTGTCCCCTACTGATACCGTTAAGATATGCTCACTAAAAAGAAAATTAAGGGATTAAACATCATCCGAAAAATCCCTCAATATAAAAAGGTAACTAAGCAAGATTTAAGGCTGGCAAAGTATATTCAAAAAATGAGAAAGAAAGGTGGATTAACACAGGAAGAGCTTGCTGAAAAAGTCAGAAAATCTGTTACCTGGATTGGCTATATTGAAAGTGGCTACCGAATACCCAACCTCAAACTACTCTATAAAATTTCCAAAGCATTAAAAATTAAAGTTAAAGACTTATTTCCTTTCTAGTCAATTCTAATTTAGAGACGATCCTAACAAAGTTTGACATATCTCTAATACAAAATTTCCTTTATGGTTCAAATAAGGCCTAGCTCAAACTGTACCCATTCTGTAGTTGTGCTGTACCCATTCTGTAGCTGTTTACAGAATTTTCTATTCATTCCAGAATTTCCCATTTAGCTGAACGGGACCTACGAAGTCCTGCAAATTTAATTTTTTTATCTTTCTTAAGACTTGTTAACAACCAATTAACTTGTTTATCAGTTAATGTAAATTGAAACAACTTCAAAAAATCTTCTTTTCTAGACGGTCCAAAATTTCTCAAGTGTTGCAATATTAACTCACTATTTCTCGCATTCGACAATCCCCTTTTTTTCGTATACTTCCATCGTTGTTCTGTGTCTACATAATATTGCTTTGAAAGCATATATTTATTTGTTCCAATTTTTTCAATTAATTCAAGCTCAAGAAGATTATCTGTAACAATTCCAGATTCAATCTTCTTATTGTTTTTAATTCTATTTAAAATAATTAACTCCTTATCATTTAAGTTTTTATTTCTTTCCTCAGCAATTGTTAAAACATATTTAGCGAATTCTTCATCTTGAATCTTTCCGTCCAACTCAAGCTTCACATAACTTTCATCAGATTTATGATAATTTGGTGGCAATTTGCCAAGAGATAGCTGATTTTTATACATTAAATTCACCCCACTACCAAATTGCTCAACCATCTCACATTTAAACAAAATATCCGCAATTAGTTTATTTCTTGGCCTGGTCTCATTGATAATATTTTCAATCGTCACACCATCAGGAAAACCTCCTTGGCTAGTCATAACAATTCGATATGGATATTGAATCACCAAAGTACTTCCTGAAATCAAATAGTCTCTGTGTATCACAGTATTGTTAATAGCTTCTCTAATAGTCTCTCCATCAAACGCTTTCTTTTCTATCAACCTCATTTTATAAGGAACACTAATATTAATATTTCTAGAGTCAATTTTCCCCCAAAGTTTCATATAGTAAAGAAGATAACCACCCTTAAATATCTCCATATCTTGGTTTCTGATCTCATCATCTCCTGCACGATAACCATATCTAATTTCACAATATGGTAAATATCTAGCCAAAGAGTCCTCTTTAGCCAACAAAACCATTGCAGCTATTGTTAAGCCTTGATCTCTTAAAAGAAGCAAATTCTTAAGTAACTGCCTGGTAGTCATCTTTTCAATATTAGTCTTATATCGTCCTGAATTTTTTAATCTTTGCCTAAGTTCTTTAATTGCCACAACAGACAAGTCCTCCATCTTTGCTTCGGGTAATATATTTGAAGAATAGTCTTTATTTACAGTTTGGTGATAAAGCAATCTTCTTTGATATTCATTCTGTGACATCTTTTTTGTAGTTGGACCCATTCGTATATATGGCCTTCCCTTAAATGTATGTATCGGACTTGAACTCTTAGAAACTATAATCTTAATCACAGTCACACCACTGTTAGCTTCCTCTGTAACACTCAAGGGCATTTTCGGCTCCATATTATCCACTAAAGTATTTGTTATATCACGTAATGTTTTTTCAACTACATTTTTCAATCCTAAAACTTTTCCATTATTTCTCACACCAAAATACAAAATTCCACCTGTCTGGTTGGCAAAACCACACAAAGCCTCTCCTGCTTCATTAATTTCCGCCAAAGTTTCTTTAAATTCTAATTTTTCTGACTCTTTTTGTTGTACATTTTCCATATTACGAAGATTATACAATCAATCGTTGTCAAAACCACAATTATCAAAAAAAGGAAACACAACATCAACCGTCTTCCAGGTTTCTTCATTAGACTCTAAAATCAATCAATTTGCTCGAGAATCGTAACTCTAATATAACCACGCAATTGTCTTGTATTATCAAGGCTTTTTCAGATTTCAGGCTAGTAGCTCAAATCAGAAAGGAAATAGATAGACTTAAAGTTGGACTAATCACCAACCATTAACTCAGTCAGTAAAAGAAAAGGTCGCAAGAACTGTTCTGAATTCATCAATAGATAAAACTTCCGTGGAAAATGTTGGGATAATTGTGTTATTTGATTTAACTATTTCGCCAAGCAAAAAAGTGTCTGGTAGATTCATAGCTGTTTGCCTTTCAGATGTTGGTTTTGAAATTTCAATAGTAGTTTGTTGAGCTATTGAAATTTCTGCTAATTTGTCACACATTCCGGCTCTGCAAATACCCTCTACATCATAGACAAAATCAGGATGTAACCATGACACGGTAAATATCTTTTGTTTTCCACCAGAATACCATCCGACACTTTCTCCTTCTTCTTTGGGTTGCCATTCTTGAGGATAGTTAAGTTTAAAATGCAAAAATGCGTTTTTATACTGTTTATCAAATTGATAAGTTTTCCAGCCGGTGGTATTGCTTACATTTTGTTCATTAGTATTACTCAACAGGTTATTTTTTATAAATATTGGTCTAATGACTAAAAAAGATAGGAACCCAACGACTAATGCAAAAATAACATAAAAAATAGTCTTTTTCATGGTTTTAATTATACACCTAACTTGGGTATATTAAGTTCCAACTGGCTCCGCAGACTATACCCTGTGAGAACCTTCTACGTTCAAGAGGTAATGAAAATAGACCTAAATTACATTAATTCTGTTTTAATAAATCAACAGAGGGGAAATTATCCTCCAACCCCTTATCAAAATTCCAATTACTTAGTAGCAAGCAATGGTTAGAACCTTCAATTAGTTGGTATTTTGAATACATCTTGATAAAATATATCTAATCAATATGCCTAATAAAAAATTTCTAGAAGAATATCCTCTTTACCGCAAGTTTAATCTTAAAATAAAGGACACCTTTATTCGAAACCTACCAAAGCCGGCAATTCATATGTTCTGCAAAAATTGCAACTCTAAACAAACCTTTAATATGGTAAATGATTATTTTGAAACAGATTATTCACCAACTTCTTACACTGACGAAAATATATTTAGACTAAAATATGTGTGCACTGCCTGTCACGAATATTTAAGGTTTTTCTTTATAAAAACTCAAGTAAAATTAACAAAGAAAGATGATGAAGAAACAGACTGTATTTATGCAATCAAAGTAGGACAATTTCCATCTTGGGATATAAATTCAGATAAAAATTTCACAAAATTTTTAGGTAATTATGAAATTTACTACAAAAAGGGGTTAATTTGCGAATCACAAAGTTACGGTATTGCTTCCTACGCCTATTACAGAAAAATAGTTGAAGGCATTATAGATGAACTATTAAAGACAATAGCTGATTTCCTAGAGGGAGCGGATAAAAAAGAATATAAGAAAGCTTTAAAAAAAGTTAGTGAAACAAAAGTTGCTAAAAAAAAGATTGAACTTGTTAAAGAAATGTTGCCTCCTTCTCTTTGCCCAGACAATTTAAATCCACTTGCAATTCTACATAAATCTTTAAGCCATGGATTGCATGGTAAAAATGACGACGAATGTATGGAACAAGCAGAAGTCATTAGAAGTGTCTTAATTTATCTAGTTAACGAAGTAATCAGAAAAAAAACAAGTATGAAAAAATTTACAATCGGAATGAGAAAATTGCTAAAATAATAATAACTTCACTACTCATTTTGTATTTTAAGAATCTTAAACCGATATAGAACCAAAAAATAAATTTTTTGCAATGTCTTACAAACACAACATATGGGTAAAACAAAAATTAACTGGCTAGAAGCCTACCAAACCTACTTACAAGACGAAAAGATGTCTCTAAAAGACATTTCTATTAAATATGGTATTAGCCTTAGTCAAGTAAAAAAAGTTTCCATGAATCAAAAATGGAAACAAACTAAAGACAAAATCTGGGAAAAAGCCAGAGAAACAGCTATTAAAAAAGCCTATGATTCAGCTACAGAATTAATCATAAGGCAATCAGAAATAGCCAAATATCTACAAGAAGTGGGTCTTAAGGGGTTAAAATTATATCTAAAAATCACCAAACCAAACGAAATCAAATCTAGCTTATTACTTCGGATGATTAAACTAGGCTTAAAAACAGAAAGAAGCCTTTATCCCGATAACTTAATAATACAAAGTCAACAAAATACCTCAGAATCAACCAAAGGTATATCTAATGAACTAACAGAAGCTATCTATGAAGTATTTAGACAAAAAATAGGAAGAAAACGTCCCAACATACACTCTAATCTACTACCAAGCTAAAATGGTAACAATTCCCCACCCTTAACCCTCAATGCTTTAGAAAACTTCCAAAGTGTCTCTAGGGTAATATTTCTTAATCCCCTTTCAGCTTGCCCCACATAAGTAAAATGTAGTCCAGCCTTATCTGCTAACAATTCCTGGGTAAAGCCCCTTTTCAGTCTAATTTTTTTCAACTTCAAGCCAAATTGTTTCTGAACTTTAGTCATACTTAAGTATTTAGTAATGATGACTATGTATCCAGAGACTATAAGTATTGTTTTTGGTATAATTAAAATACAAATTTATGCCTAAAAAGAAACCTTTGTTTATGCGTGCTTCCTGGTGGATATGGGTAATCATTGCTATTTCTGGACTAGGAATTTTAGGCTCAATAAGCAGTTACTTCAGCTCAAATAAAAAAGCTTCGCCACCACAAACTCAGCCGACTATACAAAATACAGTCGACCAAGAAATGGAGCAAAAAGTAGAAAAATTAAGAGCTGATATTGTTAATAGTTTTAATGAAACGCTGGGAATGGATATCTTTATTAAGTCCAACCTTGAACTTATTGGAGATAACTATTTCATAATTACCCTTACTGTCAACGATAAGTGGTACTACCTCAAAGAATATCAGCAAGAAAGGCTATTAGAGGACACCTGGCAGTACTTTAACTATCTAGGCGTAGAACACAAGCTTAGAACAGATGAAGATATGCCCTGGAAAGTAATTTTAATAGATACTTACGATAAAGAATTAGCAAAACAAGGTTGGTTATAAAAAATCTAAATTAATTCAACAGGCGGGATTTTTTTACAAAATCTTTGCCCCAAAAAATGCATTTTTCTATCCCCTTAAGTTGACTGCTTGTTATTCCTAATCCTCGAGCCATCATACCAATTAGTCTTTTTCCATACTCTTTGCTTGTATGAGAAATTTTAAAAACACAAATCTTTTGTTTATTATAAAAGACATCATACATAAAATGGTCTCTATTACTTAATTTAAGTGATAAACCATCTTTAGAAGAATTCAGTTTTTTTTCAATTTTCGGTTTAATAGTTCTAGTTTTCACAAGATATCATTTTTTCTAATAATTTTAACTTTGCAGATAATTTTTTTGATAACTTTTCTTTTGAATTTCTCAAGTTCTCAAAATATACAACAATCACTTCTTTAAAATTATTAATTGCATCTTTTTCTGTTTCACCTTCACCAAATATCTCAAAATCAGCAGGTTCTGTATAGAAAATTCCATCCTCCTGATAAACTAAAACACTCATGGGAACCTTTAATTGAAACTTTGAATTATTTAAGTCATATATTGAAATAGATAAGCTATTCCCTTTTTTCAATTCATCCACTTCTCCCTGAAGATTTGCAAACCCAACACACAAATCTCTAATTAGCTTATTAAGCTTATCGTCATTCATACTTTTCCATCTAGTAGAATCCTGTCTTTTCACTAGTGCCAATGTAGACGAAACCTCACTATACGCCTCTAAAGATTCTCCCTCAAGACCTTCAAATAAATCCCGTGCAGTTTGCATATTTTATTTATCCTTACCTTTTTTTCTAAACTCAAAAGGAAAATCTGCTACTTTTTTATCATCTACTAATAAATTTACCTTGTATTTCCCAAATTCAGGCAATGAAAGTCTTTGTACACTCATTACGATTCCAATATCTTGCTCTTTTTTATTTTTATCAATTTCTCTAGCTTGTTCAGGAAACTTAAAAATATTTTTCCCGGAAGGAGATTTTACAACAAGAGAAACGTTTATTTTGTCTGGTAATTTTTTATCTTTCTTCTCCGCCCCAACCTTCAAATTAGCTACAAGCGTAAATTGAGCCATATCACCTGGTAATTTTTCAGAATTTACAGCGTTATATAGATTAACAATTGTCAATCTATTTGACTTATCTAAAATAGTGCTTTCGCAAAGTAGGAAGAAATTTTTACTTATTTTCATTTATTATACTTATTATACAAAATAGAAAACCTAAGTCCAATAATAAGTCCAAATTTAATATAATGTAATTATGAAACAACAACAAATTCCAGACACTTTGAAAAAAAAGTTACTTCTAAAAGACCTCAAAGCTCAGTTCCCTAAAATGAAAAAGTCTGAGCTGGAAATCTTGTTATTAGACCTTAAAAGAATCCCTATATTATTCAAAAAACTTATCACTGAAACTCAAGTTAATTTAAAAACTTACGAAAGATATAAAAAGGGTAAAAAAGTAAGAACCGATTATCGATTAAACCTAGATACTCAATTAAATATCTCAGATGGAAAACCAAGAAGAAAATAAACCATATAAAGTTGTCGCTTATATCCGAAAATCCTCAGAGGATAGAAAAGATGGTAGGGTTAATAGACAATTCACCTCATTCAAGTACCAAAAAAGGGTTATTGACGAAATAGTTGATAAACACGAACTTATCATACTTAAAAGCTTCCAAGACGATAACACAGGCTACAAAGCAAGTGCTAGAGAGAATTTTAATAACATGATTGAGTATATCGAAACCAATAAAGATAAAGTTGACGGGATAGTTTGTTATGACATTAGCCGATTAGCAAGGAATTTCTTTGATGGAGGTCAAATCCTCTGGTATTTACAAGACGATAAAATCAATAAAATATTCACCCACGATAAGATTTTTACTGATTCTCATTCTGACCAGCTAATGGTTGCTATAGAATTTGCCCTAGCAAAACATTCAAGCGACGCCACCAGTGCTAGGTCTAAAGAATCTGCTAAAACTAAAGTTTTAACCCAAAAACAACCATCAAAAAAAGCAATCTTAGGTTACAAAGGCGCAGGTAAAAAAGGTGAAAGAAGATGGATACTAGACAAAAAAACAGCTCCTTTGGTAAAAAAGCTTTTTGAGGAATTTGCTACAGGTAAATATACCCAAGAAGAAATTACTGAATATGCTAATATAATTGGACTTCGTTCAACTTCTTATAATAACAGAGGTGGAAAACTTCATAAAAACACCGTTATCAATCGACTAAAAGATATTCAATACACTGGAATAACAATTCTTGAAGGTGAAAAACATACATGCAATTATCCTCCCATTATTTCATCAAAATTATTCTATAAAGTTCAAAAAGTATTTGAAATAAAAAAACATCCCAAATTATCACTTACCAGAGAATACGCCTATACTGGCTTAATAAAATGCCAAAAATGTGGACAGCCAATGTCTGGCACTCACAAAAAAGGACACACTTACTATAGATGTGGTAAAAAGAAAGAACCGTGCAAGAGCTTGCACAAAGTTACCTACATTAACGAAAAAGACTTAGAAAAAAACCTTATAAAGGAATTTGAGGTTCTACAAATCAACGAAAAACGCTGGAAACTTCTTAGAGAATATGTTTTTGAAATCACCCAAGAAGATAAAGGAAAGTATATAAGACAAGCTAGAAAACTAGCTAATCAAATAACTCATGAAGAAGAATATCAGAAAAAACTCGGCAGGTTCTTAATTGAAAAAGAAATCGACAAATCAGACTACAACGCTTTCATGGAAGATAGTAAAGAAAAAGAAAAAATTCTAAGAGAAAGCCAGATTAAATGTGAGAATTATGTTGACGAGTTAAAAAGCCTGATGTTTGGCTTTTTAGATAATGTTAAATATATCACTAAACGCTTTAGGGTCGCTTCACCCGAAAACAAAAGAGAAATGGTTGAAATTTTCTGTGAGAACCTTATATGGAATAACAAAAAGGCTTGCTGGAACTGGAAAAAACCGTATTTCTATCTTGCCAAACCGCAAAATAATACAACGTGGCTCCGCGGGCTGGACTCGAACCAGCAACAACTTCTTTAACAGAGAAGAGCTCTGCCATTGAGCTACCGCGGAATATATTCAATTTTCAACTGAACTTGGCTATTTTACCACACTAACTAATCTAAATAATCCTGTAACTT
>JBDRGZ010000036.1:0-2848 GCA_043817345.1 Patescibacteria group bacterium | reverse complement strand
TTCATACTATTCTCCAATTAAATTATTCTGAGTAAGTTGCTAGTTTTTCTTTGCAACTCCGATGCCTCAAATAAGATTTCAAGGCGAAGTTCGGAAAGAAGTTTCTGATAGGTTTCATAAATTTCGTCGGCATCAACCCCGCTTCTGCCCAAATCATAAACTACATTAAAAAGCTCTTTTTCTATTTTTGTTTTATTATTCACTCCATTTATTCTCCGGGCATTTTGACTTCTTAAATTGTACTTTTAATAAAATAAAGCACCCACACGCTTTACATTGGCGTGTGGTTGTATTAAACTTGTCACAATTTAGACAAGCTTGTATTCTACTGCTTTTAGTTTTTTTATTAGCTAAAAACCATTCACCTTTTAAGAAACTATCAATGCTGGTTTGAGCTGAGTTTTCCTTTGGCATCATTTTGTGTTTCCTTCCATATTAATGTATTTAATACTAATTCATTAATAGCATATTTTAAAGTTTTAGCATCTTTTAATGCATCTAAAAATATACTTGTAAAATACATTACCAACTCGCGTATATTCATGTCCTTTTGCTCTTTATTTGGTTTAATAATTTCATAAAGGTCACGAACCTTGGCATCTGATTCAAAAATAGGCCTTTCGGTCTCATAATTAAGTGCCCAATCTCCATTATCTACACGATGGCCTCTATATATAAAATAATATCCATTTTCATCTTGATGCACTCTTTCTCCAAGATAAGATTCTGTAGTTTGTGATAAAAATATTTGTTTTGCGTAAATTGTTTCTTTTAGTCGTAACTGCATTTAGTCATTACAACCCCAATTTTTTGGTTTGATTTGGGAAATTTTGTTTAATTATGTCTAGAGCTTGATCAAAAACTTCGTTGATCGACTTATTGTGTTTTTTAGACAATAGAGAGGTGGTTCGTTTTAGCTCTTTAATATGCGAGCCGGTAAAATTTAAATTACAACATTTATAAGCATGCTGAGTGGCTGTTGATATATCGAAATATAAGATCATGAGATCATTGATCTCTTGGTCACTAGGGTAATCAAATTTTATAAGTCTATTGAAACGCGCTGGTCGATTTTTAATAGCTTTATCTAAATATTCTAAATAGTTTGTAGTAGCTATTACTACTCTCTTACCATTTTGTTCTGATAAGCCATTCATAAATTGTAAAAAGCTAGATAGAGTCATACTAGGCATGTCTTTTCGATCTGAACCCAACGTGTCTATATCCTCAAATATTACAATACAAGGATCAAGAAAAGTTTCAATGAAAATATTTAAATCTTCATAAGCCTCTGAGCCCTCTGTCAGAAATGCTGTATTAAAGTTTTGTTTTAGAGCTTCAGAAATTATAGCTGACGCAATAAGTGATTTACCAGTTCCTGGTGGACCATATAAAATAATTCCATTGTTACCTTCAAGATGTTGTAGATGATATAATGTATTGTCTAGTATATCTTCTTTGGTAGTTTTTGGTAAAACTACCTGGTCAATTGTGGTACATGGCGGTTTTTTAATTTGTGGTTTTGTACATCTATCGAGATATATATTCTTATTTCGCCACGGATTTTGGTATTTTATCAACTTGTTAATATCATTTACAAGTTGAGTAATATCTACATTGGATGTAATTGTATTAGTCCAAATTTCCGCAGAATTTGAATAGTAATAGATATGTTTGTTGTACGTAAATACTATTGCTGTATCTGTGTATAATTCTTCTCTTTTATTATAATCTGTTTCACAGCTTTCACCAGTGCCTCTTTTAATAACTAAAAAATCATCTGAAATTTCTTTTAAATATTTTTGAATCATGTAAGAAATTCCCAAAAATACACTGTAATTTCTAGGAGCTGATGAAAAGGTATAAGAGTATTGATTATATATTGTTGTAGTATCTTGAAGTTTTAATTGTGCGGTTTCTGTCATATTATTTGTTTTTCCTAATTGTTCTATTGGAATTATTAGTTTTTTGCCATGTTTTTTAACTGAAATAAAGATTTGTTTTGGTTGTGAGTTTTTGTAAGACACTATTAAAAAATTTTTGATTGTTGTTAATTGCTGCTTTTATTTTAATATTAGGAGAGTGTTTATTATAAGTCAGACAACCTTCCTCTGACTTCTAGATTTGTAATAAGTTCTATTAGTTTTTACATGTATAGTATATTAGACAATTAGATGCTAACTAGCAACTATTGCTAAGTATGTAACATCGAGGGTGTTTTGTTTTGGATGGATCTGGGCTTGCCGTCTCAAAATGAGACACTTTTTTTCGTGCATTTTTGTGCTCTAATTCAATGGTGTTGAAAAATACCACGCGAATTTAAGCTGTTATCGCAGAATTTACGATTTTGAGCTTTTTGCGAGTGTCTCAAAATGAGACACACTTAAAGTATTACTTTAAGTACACACTCGTAAGTCTCTATTTAACAATAACTTAGCCCCTTCCACTTAAAGTATTTGTGTTTTTTTTAATCCCTACAACGGGAATTTGCAAATTCCATTTTTTTCCACTTTAAGTGAATGCTGTAAGTTGTTATTATATAAGGACTTAACTTTTTGACTTTTTTCTAAAAAATGTGCTTTTTTTGAAAAGTGGAATGCACACTCAGAAATCGCCTTTTTACTTAACAAAGTACTTTAAGTGGATGCTATAAGTTCTTGTAATATAAGGGCTTACAGCATTTGGTGTTTTGCCTCAAAAAGTGAAATTTTGATTTGGCAAATAAACACAAATTGCCACTGTTTAAAAAAGTTGATTTAAGATTAAAAAATAAAGGATTTGTTAAAAATAGCGAAATTTTAAGGGGTAAGTATTTTTTTTCTCAATATTGAGAAAGTGCATTTAAACC
>JBDRGZ010000035.1:0-9428 GCA_043817345.1 Patescibacteria group bacterium | reverse complement strand
TTTTCTAGATCACCTTTAACTGGTGCTAGTGTTGCCATATTAAATGGTCGAGCTGCTTGATTACTTATCATCATTCGAATATATGTGTTAAATTTCTCAATATTCATTAAATCAAATTCATTAAAAACTGGTGAAAATTGTTTAGCTAAAAATTCTGCGTCTTCTGTGCCAACACGATAAGAAATGATTGAACCAACATTACCAAAGATGGCATCCTTGGTTGATGTGTTGTTATTCTTTACTAACTGACCAATATATTGGTGCGCTAAATTTAAGCCTAACCTATACTTTCTAGCTTCAGATAATATAACTGCAATTGATTCTGTTATAAAATTTTGGAACTCATCAATGTATAAGAAAAAATCTTTTCTGTCTTCAGGGTTTAAATCAGCTCGAGCCATGGCTCCCATTTGAATTTTAGAAACAGTAATTAACCCTAATAAATTACTAGATGTATCACCAATCTTTCCTTTAGAAAGATTAACCAACAATATCTTGTTATTATCCATTACCTCTCTGAAATTAAAACATGAATGCTGTTGCCCAATAATATTTCTTAATAGTGAATTTTCAATAAATCTACCTACTTTTGAAATTACATAACCTAACATATCTGCTCCCATCTGTCCCCTTTGTGAAGCTGTAAATTCTCTTTCCCAAAAATCTTTAACCATAATATCTTTAACAGATTTTAATTTTTCTTTTCTAAAATCTTCATCTGTAAATACTCTTGGTAATTCAACTAATGTTCCTGGATTATCAATATCTGCCATTAATAACAAAAGAGCATTACGCATATAGTGTTCAAACATTGGCCCACCCATTGAAGCATCTGGGAGTAATGAATAGAAAATATTAATCATTTCTTGTGCCGCAAAATCCATTTGATCCTGAGTTTCTGCTTCAAGCATATTCAATCCCATTGGAAATTCAGAATCTGCTGGGTTGAAATATATGACATCATTTAAACGCTCTTCTGGAATAGCTTGCATAATATCTTCAATATTTTCTCCATGAGGATCAACATAACAACAACCATAACCCTCCTGAATATCTTGAACAATCATATTTACCATTAAAGTAGATTTACCTGTACCAGTCATACCGATAATATATGTATGACGCATTCTATCTTCTGTTGCTAATCTAATTAAAGATTCTTTCCCTCTATATTCATTTACACCCAAAAGAACACCTTCTTGTGGCAAATTAACAGGAGCTGCTGCTTTACGAGCACCTAACCATTTAATGTTAGGTGTTTCACAACTTGGTAATGGTAAATGAAAAATTGAAGCTAGTTCTTCTGTATTTAAAACTTTACTAGCTGTATCAGCAAAAGAACGATGAATATAGTTTGAAACAACAAAATCTGTTTTTTTATTATCTATCTTAAAACTATTCCCATATTCATACGTGTTATATTGCGCAAAAGAATTTAAAATATTATCTAAATATGTAGTTGATGTTTGTTCTTCCATAGAAGAAGTAACAATCCTAATCTGTGTTTCTAAACCAGCTTTTGAAATTTTGTCCTGGATATTTTTAACCATCTCATCTTCTTTAGGAGATAATCGATGGTTATTATTATCCATAACATCTTCTTCTTTTTTTGTTGCAAAAAAATCTGTAACCCCCTTACCTGCTCCAGCTATAGTTTGCCATGGATTTGTAGAAGATTTTCCACCTAACATATCTTTAATTGATTTACCTTCTTGTGCTGCAGAAGCAATATCTATCCCCTTCTTTCTCCATGACTTGTCTGCAGGTCTAATTAATATTTGAATAGCTGCTCCGTCTTTTTTATCTAATTTACTTAAAACATTAGTAATAGAATTTAAAGGATCTGTTTCAGAACTCTTGTATGTTTTTAACGATAGAACAGAATTTTTATCTAAACTTAGACTAGATCCACTAACAAAAGATTGTGGATCAAATAGATTGTAATCTTCAACCTGCTCAATATTTGCATGTGGATATTGAGCCTGAACTTGTTGCTCAAAGAAAACTACAAATTTTCTTGGCACAACAACGTAGAAATATATTAATCCCTCACGGGCAACAATTTCTAATGACAAATGATCATGACGACCATACATCCAAACCTTAAATCCTTTATCTGGTTTTAATCCTCCAATTTGTGCCCATAGATTTTCCGCCCATGAAATCTGTTCTCTAATCTGTTCAATATTCTCTCCACTGTTGATATCTCCTTTCTTTGAAGATTCTTTAGGTACTGTGATCAATAAAACAACAGGTTGGTATTCTACTGGTAATTTAAACTTACGACGAACATGTGAACGACATATGAAAAATATAGCAATAATTATCCCAATAATTAAAATCAAAAAAATAGCTGCAATAAAAGCAGGGCTACTTAAGAGGCTAGAACCTTGGTTAGCAAATTCATTGTTTGTAAAATCTGAACCCATTTTTTATTATATCTTTAATATTTTATCTGTTTTAATTTTGGCTTCCTGTTCTAAGAAAAATTTGTTTATGCCTGGTATTATCTTTAACCAATTAGTAATTAACTTAAAAACTTTTTTAAAACTTACTTTAGCACTTTCTAATAACTTAATAATTTCCTTTGTTGTTTGTTCCCCAACAATCTTAAATCTTTCTTGAGTTGCTTTGTCCATCTCAAAATATATCCCTTCTAAATCTTGTTCTAAGATACTCTCAATGTTCTGGTGCAAAGAACTTTTAGTAGTATTAATACCTGGTGACCCAACACCAGTATCATCACTTGTAGGAACAGCGGCTTCTGCAACTCCTTGTTCTTCAACAGGTGCTACAATCTGTTGCCCTGTTTCTTGTGAACCAGATTTTAAATTTTCTGACACCTCAAAACTTCCTGCTTTTTTCTCAGGAGTTAATAAATGTTTTTCTACTATTTTATCAATTGGCATAATATGTTTAATCTAAGTATATCATATTTTTGGTAAAGCAAGCAAAGAAGTGGTATAATATAGATATCCACAACAAAAATATAAATATGCAAGATAGACATATCAAAGAAATTAAATATACATCTGGATTCAGATGGATCAATATAGACAAGCAAGGCAAAAAACAAGTTAACTGGTTAAGAGATAATTTCAAATTCGACGAAGTTGACCTTAAAGACTGTTTACCTCCTAATCAAAGACCAAAAGTTGCTGATTATCCTAATTATGTTTTTATGATCCTCCAATTCCCTGTTTACAACCAAGAAACAGGGGAAGTTAACGCTTCAGAAATTGATTTTTTTATTAGCAAAGATTTTTTAATTGTTGTTCATACTGAGAAACTACCTACCATTAATCAATTATTTAACAAAGAAAAAAGACAAAAACATAATAGTGGTAATATGTCCTCTGTACTATACATGGTTTTACACGATCTTTTGCATTATTGTTTCCCAATGCTAAACCACATTAGCCAAGATATTGATTCCATAGAATCACACATATTTAAATTTGATACTAAAAGTGTTGATACTATTCGAGAAATATTAAGGATTAAAAGAAATATTGTTGATTTTAGAAAAATCATGCAGGCACACAAAAGCATTATCCAAAAACTAATTAGACACTCTGAAGAGTATCTAACAACCCAAAAAATCGAAGCATACTATAGTAATCTTGTTAGTCACACTAAAGATATATGGGAATTTTTGGAAAATTATAAAGACACAATAGATGCTTTGCATGAAACCCACGAATCTTTAAATTCTAGTCGGTTAAATCAGATTATTAAAACTTTGACAATTTTCTCTGTCATAGTTTTCCCTTTAACATTATTGGCTGCCATATTTGGTATGAATACAATGAATTCAATGCCTTTTGTTAACTCCTCACATGATTTTTGGTACATCGTTGGTATAATGCTATTAGGAGTTACGGGAATGATTTTCTACTTTAAACATAAAAAATGGTTATAACTTAAATAAAGAAAAGTGCAGTAAATCTGCACTTTTTAAATTTGCTAAATTAACGAAAAGGATATATAATTAAGCAAGTTAATTAAATATTTTGTATAGAAAAACATATGACCAAAAAGAAAAAAATATGGCTTATTATCATAGCTGTAATAGTAATATTCATTATTGTAAGTATTGTTTTGGTTGCCAGTAATGGTAAAAAGGCTGAATATGTAACAGCTACTGTAGAACGAACTACTTTAAAACAATCTGTGGATGCTACAGGAAAAATTGAATCTGCAGAAAAAATTGATTTAAATTTTAGAACCACAGGTAGAATTTCTCAAATTCTAGTTAAAGTTGGTGATGAAGTCAAAACAGGACGAGTTTTAGCTAGATTAGAAGGCATGGCATTACAAAGCCAAATTGATGACGCAATAGCTAGAGTAAATCAAGCCCAAGCAAGTTATGATCAATTAATTGCTGGCAGTTCACCAGAAGATATTAGGGTTGCAGAAAATACAGCTGCACAAAGACAACAAGATCTAATTGCTGCGGGAAACAACCTAGAAAATTTAATGGATAAAAGAGATATTGAACTCTTAAACTTAAGAGATACTGTTGTTACATATTTAAACAATGAAATTGTTACAGCTAAGAATGCAATGGGTGAAATAGACAACACCTTAAATGATAAAGACGCTGAAGATACTTTATCAGTTCAAAATTCATTTGCCTTAGTGTTAGCAGAAAGAAGTGAAAGTGATGCAAACCAAGCTATTATAGATACCAAAAACGATATTGTATTGATAAATAGCTTATCAGATGACGAAGAAGTTTTAAATGTTGTGAGCAGTTTACAAAATACTTTAAACCTAGTTAATACAGCTTTAAGCAACACGGCTGATGTTTTATCATATACCATAGTATCAAGTAATCTGTCTGAAGCAGAACTTGATGCTTTAAAAAATAACATTGCAACAGACCAGGCAGGCATAAAAACAGCTAAAACAAATATACAAACAGCTAAAACAAATTGGACAAACAAAATTGTATATTACCAAGATCAAGTGACAATATATGAAGATGCTATTACTAATGCACAAAAAGCATTAGCCATAGCTAACTCTCAACTAGAATTAAAGAAATCCCCTCCACGTTCGTTTGAGGTTGATTCTGCTAAAGCTGTGGTTGATCAAGCTAAAGCTAGTTTAAAACTTGCTTTAGCTAACTCAGCAGAAACAATTATTACTGCGCCAATTGATGGAGTTGTTGTTAAGAAAAACTATAACCCAGGAGAACAGACTTCTCTAGCTTCTGCTGTATTAGAAATGATTGGTGAATCAAATCTACAAATTGAAGTAGATATTCCAGAATCAGATATTTCTAAAATAGAAACCGGACAGGATGTAGAAATTACTTTAGATGCATTCGGCGATGAAGAAATATTCCCTGGTAAAGTAACTTTTGTAGACCCTGCAGAAACAGTTATTCAAGATGTTGTATATTACAAAGTTAAAGTTCAGTTAGATAATATGAAAGAAAACGCAAGTTATGATATTAAACCAGGTATGACAGCCAATGTGGTCATATATACCAACAAGAAGGAAAATGTTCTAATGGTTCCTGCCAGAGCTGTTAAATCTAATAACGGAGATAAATATGTTGAAATATTAGTAAACGGATCACCTGAAGAAAAAATCGTAACCACAGGAGTTAAAGGTGATGATGGAATTGAAATTATGTCTGGCCTAGAAGAAGGTGACGAAGTTATTACATTTGTTCGTGAATAATGTCATCCTGAGGAGTAGCCCTTTTAGGACAACGACGAAGGATCTATTATTAAAAAACTTTTCTAGCAAACGCAAAATTAAAATGATATTATAATAAAAAATAAATTAACAAATCTAGAGTTTAAAGATCTGTTTGAATAAAAAACAGATCCTTCGACTCCTAACGACCATAAAAGTCGCTCAGGATGACATTATGATATTAATCAAAAATCTACATAAACAGTTTCAAACAGATGAAATAATTACTAAAGTTCTTCATGGTTTAGATTTTGAAATTAAAAAAGGTGAGTTTATTGCAATCATGGGTCCTTCAGGATCTGGTAAATCTACTTTAATGAATATATTAGGTTTCCTAGATAAAACAACTTCTGGGAAATATATTTTTAAAAATGAAAATATTACTAAATTTGATGATGATAAATTAGCTCATCTACGTAATGCAGAAATTGGTTTTGTTTTTCAACAGTTCAATCTATTACCAAGAACGTCTGTCTTAGAAAATGTAATGCTCCCACTTACCTATTCTCAAAAAATAGCCAAACAAGATAAAATTAAAAAAGCCACTAAAGCAGTGCATGCTGTAGGGCTTGAACATAGAATTAATAACTTATCTAATCAACTATCAGGTGGTGAGAAACAAAGAGTGGCAATTGCTAGAGCTTTAGTTAACGATCCAGAAATAATCTTCGCTGATGAACCCACAGGAAATCTAGATTCTAAATCTGGTGAACAGATTATGCAAATATTAAATGAATTAAATAAAAAAGGTAAAACAATTATCCTAGTTACTCATGAACGATATACAGCAGAGTATGCTGAAAGAATTATTAAACTGAGAGATGGAAAAATTGTTTCTGATGAAAAAGTTTCAAATAGAAGACATGCCGGATTAGTGAAATAGCAAAATTAAATATTTTAGGAAATGAAACAGCCCGTCAATTAAGCCGGGCTTTTAAATTTATATATATCTATAAATATTACTCATGTCTTAAAGCCTCAACCGGCTCCATATTTGCAGCTTTTCTGGCTGGATATATACCAAAGATTAAACCAACTATTACAGAAAATACTACACCTAATATTATCCCTGTAGGCTCAATAATATTACCAAAATCAAACCCCATATATGCTGCAGCGGCCATACTAACCAATGTCATTAACGTACCTAATATAACCCCAAAAAGACCGCCTATAAAAGTTAAGAATACTGCTTCCCATAAGAACTGCCATAATATATTTGAATTAGTTGCCCCAAGAGCTTTACGTAAACCAATCTCGTAAGTTCTTTCAGCAACAGATACATACATGATATTCATAATACCTACACCGCCTACTAATAACGAAATGGCAGCAATAGCCATTAATAATAAATTAACAGCTCCTGTAATTTGATCCATAATTCCCATAATCTCATCTGTAGTCATAACCTCAAAATCATATTTATCTGGATTAGAAATTTCATGATTATCCCCTATTATCTCTTCAACATCAGTAGCTGTAGAATCTGCTTGACTTGGATCTTTTAAATAAGCCATAATGGCTTGAATATGGTTAGTTCCCATAATTAATTTTTGCACAGTTCTAACTGGTAAAAAAATTAAATCATCCATTTTCATTGGGCCCATCTGTCCTTGTTCTTCCATTATTCCAATAACTCTAAAGTTATGTTTCCCGATTCTCATTCGTTTACCTATTGGATCTTCATCACGAAATAAATCTGCTTTAATACCTTTTCCTAAAACAGCTACTCTGGCTAATGCTTTATCTTCATCTTCAGTAAAAGGTCTGCCATATTCTACTTTGGGTTTATATAAATCAAAACCTTGTGCTGATAAACCAAACAACATAGCTGCCTTATCTTCATCTTGATAAGTAACTACTGCTTGCCCCATTTGCATAACATAATAGTCACGGATATTAGGATGTTTACCAACATCTTCTGCATCTTTAATACTTAAAGTTGTAATTGTACCAGAATTACCTTGAGATGCTCTAGCATCTTTAGGAACTCTTGGTTCAATATCTAAATAGTCTGTACCAAACATCTCCATCTGACTGTTTAAATAGTTTTCAAATCCTTGACCCATATTCATTACGATAATGATAGCCATTACACCAATTAACAAACCCAAAATAGTCAGAGCTGCTCTGACTTTGTGAATCTTAATCGCTTTATAAGCTATTTTTAATGGCATTAATATTTGCATATATTATTCATACCTTAGAGCATCAACTGGCTCTAATTTAGAAGCTTTTCTGGCTGGAAACCAACCAAAGATTGATCCAACTAACCCAGACACAATGACCCCCATTAATATTGATGGAATTGTTATTACAAATCCCCAAGCATATCCTAAATATGCTGCCACACCCGCAATACCGCCAGACACCAGAGCACCTAATATTATTCCAATAATCCCACCTAACAGAGTAACGATAATTGACTCAATTAAAAACTGCATTTGAATATTTTTTTCTGTTGCTCCTAAAGCTTTTCTTAAACCAATTTCTCTGGTTCTTTCATTAACTGCTACAAGCATAATATTCATAATACCCACACCACCTACTAATAATGAAATAGCTGCAATAGCACTTAAGAAAAATTTCAAAGCATTAGTGATATTACTTAGAGTTTCAATAAAATTAGCTGTTGTATATACAGTAAAATCATCTTTATCTGGATTATCAATATCGTGTTGATCGCGCACAATGTCTTTAGCTTGTTCTGAAACAAAAGGAACACTATCTTCGCTATCAACTTTCATAGCTATATAATGAAGATGGTTAATACCAAAAATGACTTTTTGTGCTGCACCCAAAGGAATAACAACGATATTGTCTTGATTTTCAAAACCAACTGATCCTCTTTTCTCTATCACTCCAATAACTCTAAATATTTCTTTCTTAACTTTAATTTTTTTACCAATTGGATCATCTTGACCAAAAAAATCTTCAGCCAACTGATAACCAATCACAGCAACCCTTGATATTCCATCTTCTTCAGTTGAAGTAAAAAAACCGCCCTTATTAAAAGATATACTTTCAATATCTGGGTAACCAGAAGTAACGCCCATAATTTTAACATCAAAATTTTGATTCTGGTATTGAACATTTGCAATACCTTCCACATATGATCCTATAAAATCTACTTCAGGAATTTTAGATAAAGCGATTGTGTCTCTTTCTTTTAAAGTTGTTACTTGAATCCCATACACAGTAGCTGGCGGTCCATTTTCATCTGTATAACCAGGTGTGATACTTACTAAATCTGTACCTAAACTATTTATCTGATCTAGAATCAAGCTTTGTGCTCCAGATCCCACAGACATAATTACAATCACAGCTGCAATACCAATAACAATTCCGAGCACAGTCAAAAATGTACGATTTCTATTCGCCCGAAGTATTTTAAATGATGATTTAATAAACGTAAATATGTCCATATTTCATATATTACTATGTTTTAGCAACTAAGACAAATGAAAAATCCGCTATTTATTCATGAGTTTAAATAATATGCTCTAACTAATCTCAGAGTGTTATAGTCATATTTTTCTTTTAACTTTTCAAAAACAGGTCTAAGTAATTTCCACCCACATTTATCAAAAGCTAATTTAATCTTCTGACAATCCTTCTCGCTTGGCAATAAATATTCAATATCAATATCTTTTTTTTCATTTAACAACTCTTCTATATGTTTAATAATTGTATTTTTAGCAAAACATTGTTTTTCA
>JBDRGZ010000034.1:0-8639 GCA_043817345.1 Patescibacteria group bacterium | reverse complement strand
TGAATTGGATAGGATAAAATACTAATATTTCAATTATATATATTCTATATAATTTGTCAAATACAACTTCTAACTTTCAATCCATCCTCCATATTGTCTAACCAGTAACTCACCCGCTCTCATAGGCTCTGCCATAACTTCTTTAACAATTTTTTCAAATCTCATGCCTTGTGAAGCTTTTATTAATACTAAATCATTTTTTTCCATTTTATCTTGTAAAAACTCTCCAGCTATTTTTACATCATCAAAATGGAACATCTTATCTTTATTCATGCCCACTGATTCAGCTCCTCGGACAATATCTTGTGATCTTTCTCCTACAGTTATTAACATGTCTACTCCTAATTCACAAACCAATTTACCTAAATCTTGATGGGCTTGTTCTGTAAAAGAACCTAACTCTAACATGTCACCTAAGACAGCTATTTTCTTACCCGGGACATATAGCTTGGAAAGAACCTCAAGTGCAACTTTAGCCGCACGTGGAGACGAATTATATGTATCATCAATTAGCTTTGTATGTTTAATACCATCTAAAAAATTCATTCTACCTTTTGGTGGTCTAAGATTTTTCATCTTGCTAACCAATTCATCTAAATCTAATCCATATATTAAGCCAACAGCAACAGCAGATAAGAAAGAATACACATGAGTTTTAGATAAAGCATTTCTTAACTCAACTAAAATCACCTTTTCTTTGTATGACAATTTAAAATTTAAATGTGAAAAAGAATTATCATCTCCATGAACATAACTAAAATCAAAAGCTCTTAAATCTGCCCCTTCAAGAAAACCATAAGTTAAAATTTTAGCATTAGTCTTGTCTTGCATTGAAGAAACTAACTCGTCATCGATATTTAAAATAGCAGTGGCACTATCTGTTAAATGAGAAACTAATACTTGTTTTTCTTCTTTAACAGCTTCTAGGTTTTTAAAAAACTCTAAATGACTTTCACTTACAGCTGTGACAATAGCTGTTTCACACGGAGCAATTTTAACTAAATGTGATATATCTCCTGGATGATCAGCGGCCATTTCTAAAACTAAAATATCTGGATAACATTCATCATACCCCCATAACAAACTTTGGGCTTTTAGCCAAACCTTAAACCAGCCAATTAAACTCCTATTTCCAGTTTCTGTACCAATAATTGTTAATGGTATCCCTATTTTTGTATTGTGATCCTTAATATTCTTGCGAACATTAAAATCTGTTTTCAGTGCAGAGAAAATAGCTTCTTTTGTAGAAGTTTTTCCAACTGAGCCAGTTATGCTAATAACCCTAGGTTGATATTTTCTAATTATCTTACGGGCTAATCGAGCTAACAAATAATTAATAAACCTACGAGACATAATTTATTTTAATTTTGTAGAAGTAATTTGATTTAAAATTTTCGAATTAAAAACGTGTGATAAAGAATCTTTTTCTTTTTGTCTACTTTCTGCGTTATCTAATAATATAGTTAATAATTCATCCAATTCTATGCCACTTTTTTGCCAAAGATGATGATATAAAGTACCGGGCATTGTATTTATTTCTATTGCATACACCTTTTCTTCTTTCTTATCATACAAAAAATCTACTCTAGCAATACCTTCACAATTAAGCTTTGTATATATTTCTTGACTCAAATTCTGTATTTTATCAGTTGATTCTTTGCTAATTTTGGCTGGTATAATAATATTATCAATTGCTTCTCCTGTTTGAGTCCCACCATCATTAAGATATTTATCTTCGTAACTAAACAACTTATCCTGAAATAATGATTCTTGTACTAAAGATATTCGATTATTATTTTTACGTCCTAAAACAGCACAAGTTAGATCCATTGAATTTTCAATAAAATTTTCAACCAATATCTTATTATCATAATGTAAAGCAACCTCTATCGCAGAAATTAAATCTTTTTTGTTTTCAGCCCTTGAAATGCCTATTGAAGATCCAAGTTTTGCTGGTTTAACAATTAAAGGCCAATTTAATTTTTCTTCAACATTCTTTAAAATATTTTCCTTATTTTTTAGCCATTCATAATTAAAGAAAGAAAGAAAATCAACAGTGGATATGTTTATACTTTTAAAAAACAGCTTAGTTAATACTTTATCCATAGTAAGTGCAGATGATGCTACTCCACATCCAACATATGGAATATTTGCCAATTCAAAAAGACCTTGAATGGTACCATCTTCCCCGTTTAAACCATGAAAAGCCGGAAAAGCTATATCAATATCTATTTTTTTCTTCCCCCAAATAGTCTTTGTCATCAAAATTAAGTTTTTCGACAAAACATCAAAATCCAAAACAACTCTCTGGAGTTTTTTAATTTCTTCAGAAATATTTTCTCTTTTAAAAAACAAAAGAGAGCCTAGACATTCATCAGAATGCCAAATGCCCTCTTTGGTGATATACACAGGAACAACCTGATGGCCTAATTTTTTTAAACCAGAAATAACTAACTGTCCAGTTATTATAGAAACATCGTGTTCTGGTGAACGACCACCAAAAAAAACTGCTATTGTTTTCATATTATTTTATGTTAACTAATAAATTAAAAATATACGTCTGTCCAATCGTTTTGAAAAAGTATTGTATCACCTTGAACTAAAACATTTTTTAAATCATTATGTGCCTCTTGTGTAGTGTTATAAATTTTATAATTAGTAAATCCTCTTTTTTTCAAACCCTCTTCCACAAAAGAAGTTTCTTTACTCTTAATAAGTAAAACTAAATCTACATTATCTACATAAAGTTCACCTACCTTTAGATGTATTTCTTTTGCTTTAATACCTAATTCGACAATCGGTCCTGGTGTTAAAACTATTTTTCTTCCTTCAGCTCGATTAAGAACCTCTATTCCACTCTGCACACTAGCCCAATTTGCATTATAACTATCATCAATAACCCAAACCTTACTAACTGAATTATATATCGGTTGCAACCTGTGTGGAACATAGTCTATTTGTGTAACAGAATTTTTTATATCCTGTAAATCAATACCTAAAGTTTTAGATATTTCTATGCACAATAATATTAAAACTATATTATGTCTAGCTAAAAGTTTTGTCTCAAATTCAATATTCTCATACTGGAAAGAAAGACCTTGAAAATTTTCTTTTATTTTTACCTCTTTAGCATCTTTTATACTTTTTAAAATCGTTGTCTTAATATTAAATTGTTTATATTTATTTTTAATATTATCATCATCAAAATTTAACACAGATATCTGTTTTGTCATTTCTGGTAACTCAAATTTAGTCTTTATAATATTCTCCAATGAACCAAATCTATCTAAATGACTTTCATTAATTCCTGTTAATATAGAATAATCAGGTTGAACAATTTTACATAATTTTTTAATTTCCCCTTTTTTAAAAGCACCCATTTCTACAATTAAAATATCTTCATCTTTTAAATTATCTAATATAAACTGTGCAACACCCATATCGGTATTTATATTATCTGGGGTTTTTAACACTTTATACTTGTTTGATAGCATTTTGTAAAGAATCTCTTTTGTACTAGTTTTACCATAGCTACCAGTAATGCCGATTTTAATAATTTTTTTATTATTTATTTTCTTACTCGCTAATCTAATAATCCTTTGTTTTAATATTAAATCAGGTAAAAATAATAAATAGAAACTAATCAAAATTAAAAAAGGTAAAAATACCACTATAAATACTAAAGAAAATATTCCAAACCATCCAGATTTATATACTGCAAAAAGAAAAACAATTAAAACAATAAACCAAGAAACTAAATAAAGTAATTTTGACTTTAGTGTCCAAACTAATTTTTCTCTTTTTTCTAAATTCCACCAATAAAAATGTGTATAAACATACTTTAAAAACCTTCTCACAATATAATACTCACTTTGGAATATGTAAAGTAAATTTTTAATTAGCATATAGTTTTGAAGAAAAAATCCTTTTAAATTCTTCTGGTTGATCTAAAAAAGGAAAATGTCCAGCGTTTTTAATAATAAACAATTCAGAATTATTAATAAAATTATTAAATAAATCTGCGTCTCTTAAAGGAGTTTCTTTATCCTCAGCACCCCAAATAATGATTACCTTACTTTTTATCTTTTTTAGTTCTTGTGTTAAATCTTCTTTAATTATTCTTTGATAAATTGCTTTCATGTCACCAGATTCGATATAGTCTGTTGCATCAATTTTTTGATAAAATTTTCGTCTTACTTTATTTTTTACCAAATTCAAACCAGGAAGATAAAAAAATACTTTGAAAATTTTACTTATAACTTTAAGTAATGAAGTTTTTATACTTTTTTGTCTAATTCCAGCGCTATCTATTAAAAATATTTTTTTAACTCTATGTTTATTTAAACAAAATTTTATTGCGATACTTCCACCAAAAGAATGTCCTATTAAAATTGGATTTGTAATTTCTAACTTTTCTAGGAACTTATACAAAAAATCAGCATAATTATTTAACCCCCAATTTGAATCTGGTTTTTCGCTCTTACCAAAACCAGGTAAATCAATTGCAATATAATTCTCTAAAGAATCTAATATATTTTTGAAAACTAAAGATGATGACTGCCAACCATGCAAAAAAACAGGAATATTATTATTTAAATTTCCCTTTTTGTAGTAGTTTGCACAAACATCATTAATAACTATTTTACTCGAAATCATTGAATATATTTATTTTTTAGACATCCCTCAATATTCAGTAGGTATCTCATAATAGTTTAACAAAAAACTCATTACTTGGGCAAATGTAGGCGCTGCTGTGGTTGCAGAATATAAACCACGAGTAGGTTTTTTTAATAACACAAAAACTGTAAATTGAGTATTTGTTACAGGAGCAAAACCAACAAATGAATGGTTATATGCATTAATATATCCACCGCGTGAACCAGGGATTTGAGCTGTACCTGTTTTTCCACCTACATTGTATCCATCAACCCTAGCCATTGTTCCATGAGCATTCTTAACCACAGCCACTAACATGGCCTTTAATGTATTAGATGTTTGCGAACTAATAACTCTACGAACTTCTTGAGGATATGTAATTGATTCATTCTCTCCATTAATTACTTTTTCTACAACATATGGTTTGTATAATACTCCTCCATTAGCAATAGCTGAAAAAGCAGACACCATCTGTAACGGAGTTACAGATATTCCTTGCCCAAAAGAAGCTGTAGCTAAATATATATCACTTTTTTTGTCTAATGCACTAATATCTGCATAAACTTCTCCTGGAAGATCTATATATGTTTTATCTCCAAAACCAAAATTTTCTAAATATTTTTTCATATCTGCCCTACCAACTTCTTGAGCAGCAAAAACTGCTCCCGTGTTAATGGATTCCTCCAAGACGTGTGTCATTGTAACTTCCCCATACTTTTTATTCTCTGCATTGGTGATGGTATCTTTTCCAAAGACCAATATACCCTCATCAAAATATGTAGTATCTGGTTTAACACTATTAGTGTCTAAAGCTACAGCCATTGTAATAGCTTTAAAAATTGAACCGGGTTCATATACTTCTGATAAAGCAGGGTTTGGATATACATTAATTGATTCTACTCCAGAATAGTTATTTGGATCAAAACTTGGCTCAGAACACATAGACAATATCTCTCCTGTATTAGTATTTTGAACAATAATAGTTCCGGCACTGGCTCCATATTTCTCAACTGAACTTTTTAAAATCTCACAAACTTTAAATTGAACCAATCTATCTATTGTTAGATATACATTAGCCCCATCTTTGGCAGATTCAATATCAAAATTACCAACACCAATTAAACGGCCAGCTGGATCTCTTTCAGATTTTAAAATTCCTGCTTCACCTTTCAATTCTTGTTCGAGATATTCTTCAAGCCCATACTGTCCAACCCTTTTATCTTCTTTAAAACCTAAAAAACCTGTTAAATGAGAAAAAGTTGAACCTTCAGCATAAAATCTTTTTTTTTCTGGTTGAAAATGTATGCCTTGGATTTTTAAATTTTCTATCTTGTTTTTTTCTTCTTCGTGTAACTCATGTTTAAGAGGTTCATAAGGATCTTTACTTTTATTTAATTGTTGCAACATCTTTTCTTTTTCTTCGTCGCTTAACTCAATCTGTTCTGATATTCTTTCTAAAGTAGTAGATGCACTTTCAATCATACTTGGAACAGCGTACAGTAAATATTTTTCTTTATTTTCTGCTACAGCAAAAAGGTTATTATCCTTGTCCTTTGCATAAATTATTCCTCTAGATGGAGTTAATTCTTCTAATATCCCATGCTGCCCTGTAGCTAATCTTTCAAAAAAAGAATGTTTAACAATTTGTAACACAAAAAGCCTGAATATGATTATACCTGCTAAAAGCAAAAACAGCGCGCTAATTACATTTATGCGTGCTGTTTTTGTTTCTGATCTATCTCTATTTATCGCATGCATCATAGTCATGATACATTAAATATTAGAGACGAATCAAGTCGCTTTACTTGGCTATTGCAAATCCACTACCTACACTTAGATATTCCACCTTATTAACAGACACCAAATCCATTTCTTTAGCTCTTTCTTCAACTATTCCTAAGGATTTCATTGTTTGAACTTCATTTGCTAAATTCCTGTTCTGCTCTTGTAATATATTTACTTGGTCTTCTAACTCTGCAATTTCAAAACCTTTAGTGATACCAAAGTTAGTTAAAAACACATAACCACCAACCAAACAAATACAAACTACAAGAAAAAGAATACGGTTATAGCAGTTCCAGTTAATACAAACCTTCTTTTTGCTTGTTCTCCGTGTTTTTGCGTTGTTTTGTTTACAAAATGAGAGATATTTTGACATTTTTGTTTCTAAAGACCCACTACATAATTAGTTTTTAAATTACAAAAAATATTTTAAAAGTCTGTCATCCCGAACTTGTTTCGGGATTTGACATTCTATTCAATCTGTTTGTTTTATCCTGAACCAAGTTCAGGATGACAACAGAACAATTTTGTAATTTAAATTATACAATGTGCCTTTCTCATTTTGCACTTTCCTATTCACCCCAAATGTCTGGGGTATTTCATAAAATACAATAAATATATTCTATGAGATACCTCAAATCTTTTCTACTACCCTCATTTTTGCACTTCGACTACGAGGATTATCTTTAATTTCTTCTTGAGTTGGAACAAGAGGTTTTTTTGTTAAAATATTTAATATTTTATTTTCACCTCTACCATGCTCTTTAAAATATGTTTTAACAATCTTATCTTCTGATGAATGGAATGATATGACAACCAATTTACCACCTGATTCTAATATTTCTACAGCTTGTGGTAAAACATCTTCTAAATTACCTAATTCATTATTAACAGCTATACGTAAAGCTTGAAAAACTTTTGTAGCAGGGTGTGTCTTGTCTTTCCATTGTCGAGGACTAACCTCTAAAACTAAATCAACTAAGTCTGATGTGTTCTTAAACTTTTTTAACTTACGTTGTTTAAGAATTCTTTCAGATAAGTGACGAGCACGGGGATAGTCCCCATAATTTTTAAGTACATCATATATATCTTCTAGAGAATAGAAATTAAGGATATCAGCAGCAGTCCATTCTTGTTCTTTATTAAACCGCATATCTAAAGATTCTTCTTTCTGAAAACTAAAACCTTTATTTGATTTTTCTAATTGGTCTGATGACAAACCTAGATCCAATAAAATACCGCTAACATCATTTTTAAAGTGCGCTTTCACTATTTGTTTTAAATTTACAAAATTATCTGTTATTAATTTAAAATTCCGGCCGTAGGCTGGTCCCACAATTTTGCGGGATAACTCTTTAACTTGCTCATTAGCGTCAATAGCTAAAAGTTGTCCATCAGGTGAAATTTTTTCTAAAATCGCTAATGAATGACCACCGCCACCAAATGTACAATCAATAAAGTTTTGTCCTAGCTGAGGATTTAAATATTCAAGAACTTCTTTTAACAATACTGGCTTATGAACTGTTGACATACTAGACTCCTAATTCTCCCATAGTTTCAGCAATCTTACCTGCTTCCTTCTCAATCTTGTTCTTATATATCTCCCACTTACCTTCATCCCAAATCTCTAAGCGAGAATACAATCCAGCAACAACAACCTTTTTATTTAACCCAGCATATTTTTTTAAATAATCAGGTAACAATACCCTACCCAAAGAATCTAATTTGACATCCATGGCTCCAGCTAACATAATTCTAGAAAAACCACGTGCATCTGACTTACCAATTGGCAATTCTGTTATCTTATTTACCATCTTTTGCCAATCAGTTTGAGTAAAGACAAATAGACAATTATCCAATCCTCGGGTTACAACAGCTCCACTTTTTAAACTAGCACGAAACTTAGCTGGTAGCGCCAACCTATTCTTATTATCCAAAGAATGTGAATATTCACCTATAAACATGTATACTATAAATTACAAAATTATTTTATTGTCATCCCGAATTTATTTCGGGATTTAATAGGATAAGCCAGTTTAATCCTGAAACAAGTTCAGGATGACAAGAATAAGACATTCAGGACAACAAAAAAGTTATCCACTTTTTACCACTTCATACCACTTTCCCTTTATTATATACCACTTTTAAACAGAAAACAACATACACTTATCCACAAAAAAATACAAAAATCTCGATTTCTC
>JBDRGZ010000033.1:0-3316 GCA_043817345.1 Patescibacteria group bacterium | reverse complement strand
TTGAGAATTAGTTGAACAAGCAACATTAATATCTGAACAACTACCTAATGAACATGTTTGATTTGCAGTACAATTAGAAACTAATTGAGGTAAACTTGATTGACTACAACTTGAGTTAGCTGTTCCAGCATTGTTACAGGTATATGTTCTGTAGTTTTGATAAATACTATTTCCCATACAAAATGGGCCTCCTGTATATCCATTAAATCCACATTCTGAATTAGTGTTACAATCAATAGTTTGATTTGTACAGCTACCATTAACACAATTTTGATTTGGAGAACATGTTTGTGTAAGTTGAGGTGTTAAAGAGTTAGAACAAAAACTCTGAGAGGTTCCTGCATTATTACAAGAATAAGTTATATAATTTTTATAAACACCATCATTCTGGCAAAAAGAATTACCAGTAAGACCGTTAGATCCGCAATCTGAATTAGACCCACAAGCAATGTTTTGACTAGCACAATCTCCGTTAGTACAGGTTTGATTTGTACCACAAGATCTAGTTAATTGAGGGACAAGTGAGTTAGAACAAAAACTCTGAGGAGTTCCGGGATTATTACAATAATATGTAAGTTGATTTGTGAAAACATCGTTATTTTGACAGAAAGGATTACCAGTAAGGCTATTGTCTCCACATTGAGAATTAGTTGAACAAGCAACATTAATATCTGAACAACTACCTAATGAACATGTTTGATTTGCAGTACAATTAGAAACTAATTGAGGTAAACTTGATTGACTACAACTTGAGTTAGCTGTTCCAGCGTTATTACAGGTATATGTTCTGTAGTTTTGATAAATACTATTTCCCATACAAAATGGGCCTCCAGTATATCCATTAGTTCCACACTGACTATTAGTACTACAAGTAATATTTACGTCTGTACAACTTCCATTAGTACAGGTTTGACCTGATGTACAATTTGATTTTATTTGTGGAGCAGTTGAATCAGAACAAACTGAGTTAGCTGTCCCAGGGTTGTTACAAGTATATGTTTTGTAGTTTTGATAAACATTGCCTCCTTGGCAAAATGGGCTACCTATATATCCGTTAGATCCACACTGGCTATTGGTACTACAAATAATATCAACACATTGTGCGTTCTGACAGATTTGGTTTGAGGTGCAATTTTGGAATATATCTTCTTTAACTCCACATGAGTTATACCAGTAAACTGAATTACCTGAACATTGTTTAGTTGAATGAGTTAAGCAAGTTGGACTACAACCAGTAGCACATCTAAGATTTTGAACATTAAGAGTTCCAGCACAAGCTGTATGTGTTTCCCAGCTTCCGTTTCTATACCAGCTTATTTTCTGGTCACAACCACTACAAAATCTATGGACACTTCCACTATATGCATAAGAAGTGCTTTCTCCTGTATATTGCTTACAGAATTGATTTGCTGAAGCTAAGTCTGGCTTTAAACGACTGCGATGTCCAAAAATACTAGTTGCTCTATGATCTCCTTCCATAGCACCAGAAGTTGATACACTTGAAGAACAAGTAATTCCGTCAGGAAGACCAATACTCCAACCAGCCCCATTACATTGAGATGGGTGTGGATAATTAGCATTTTGAGCAGCATCTACGCTATCTGCAAAAAATACCATAGAAACTAAAACTGAAAAAACTACAACTGACAATAAAAGCAACTTAGATATTGTTTTCATATTTTTTTGCCATCAAGAGGCATTAATTTGTTTTTTTAAATTATATCGTACCCTATCATACTAATAAAAACTTGTCAATGGTTAGAAATCTAATTCTGCCTGAACAACAATTCTTTTGTAATCTTTACCAGGTGGCCAGCAACTTACAAGAGTCAATTCCCCAGCAGGAACATCGGCGCCTTTATCTATAATTAATTTTTGTTTAACAATATACGTATATTGTTTATTATCTAAATCTATAAGAATGCTATCGCCAATATTTAAATCGTTTAGCTCACTAAAAACCCAATCATGTTTAACCTTAGGCCAACCCGGAGGAGCTGAATGTCCTAAAATTATAATTTGGCCTGTTTGGCCAGGAAGAACAGAACCTGGATAGTAGACAACTCCTTTATCTAAATCTTTTATTAAAGATTTTTTTTCTGTGCTCTGTGAAAAAATCATAGGAACCGATATAGATATTTTAGGTATTTCTAATGTATTTTGTTTGTCAGTATAAGTTGTTTTTATTTCTTTTATTGGCTGGCTAATATTTTGGATATTATTTTGACTATTATTTAAATAAAAAATAGAAGAGGCATTGACACTTGGGTATGGATTTAAAAAATCGCTCACTATCCCTGAAACTGTTCTGTAATTAAAAATCCAGGAAACATCATTCCAGTTTATGACAATAAAACTTACCAAGTATATCATAACGAAGACTTTTAAAATTTTCTTTTGGGCAGAGTTCATTAAATTATAATTTTATAAGGAATAATTTGATTTATTATTTCTTTATTTAATAGGGCCGTCGTGGAAAGTAAAACAATAATTATAAGTGACCTTAGGATTAAACGTCTGTCTTGGATATTAAAATTAATTAGAATATTAATCAATAGGGCAGTTCCTATAAGTGTTAATAAGGAATAAACTATATATTTAAAAATTATATCTGAATTATAAAATATAAAATTCAAAAATTTAAGATAAAATGTATTACTGTTTCCTCTGCTCGAAGCTTTCAAAACAGGATATTCTGATATTTGAGACAAAACTTCGCTTTGTGTTACTGTGTTTTGTACGATTGTATTACTTTCTTCTACAATTATTTCTGGTGTATCTTCGATAATTATATCTTCACTAACAGGCTGGACAGGTTGTTCTTCAACGATTTCTTTACCAATTGGTATATTTATTATTTTAGGGCTTCCAAAAAGTTGGACAATCACAGTCGTATTATTTCCTTTAAAATTGCCAGTTAAAATTGCTGTACCGACTTCTCTATAGTTTGGGTTTATCATATTTTCTCTATGAGATGCAGAATTAAGCCATGCATTGTAAACATCTTCTGAATTTAAAAACCCAATAGCTAAATTCTCTCCAGCATATTTATAGTTATATCCAGTTTTTAAAAACCAATACCAAGGAGTAACTCCTTCTGGACTTTGGTGAGAAAAATAATCTTTTTCTAATATGTCCTTTGCTTTTAATAAAGCGGCTTCGTCTAATCTTTGATTTTCTACTAATGGCTGAAGCCCTAAAGAAACCCTTTCTTGATTTAGAAGAGTTATCAAATTAGCTCTCGTTATATCTGCAAAAAATATATTTTTAGGGAAATCGATAAAAACAACAATGCTAATTATTTTTAAAACTAGCA
>JBDRGZ010000032.1:0-2934 GCA_043817345.1 Patescibacteria group bacterium | reverse complement strand
CAAAGGACAAAAATCCTCGACACTTGGTACTCAAAAACCATTAAACAAAATGAAAAAGAGTACAACGTTGTCCAAATCTCAAAATCACAAACTAATTAAATTATTAACTCTCAAAACACCAAGTTAAAAAAATGAAAAACTTAGCAATTCAAGCTATGGCACTTTTACTTGTTAAATCAGTAGAAGTAAGAAGCCGTGAAGAAGGTGATGATTTTGCAATCGTCAAATACGCTAACCTAAAAGGGTCAGCAAACCGCATATCCAACGAACCTGAAGTAGCGAAAGCTCTCGAAGGTCAATGGGTAGAAGGCAGAATCGAAAAATGTGACGTAGAAGAGTACGAAGCTGATTTCGATGATGGAGAAGGTATGCAAAAACTTTCTGTCCGCAATGTAGCTATCTTCAAAGGAGAAACAATTGAAGAAGCCATCAAAGCATCAGGTCATAAACCCGCAACTAAAGTAGCAGCACTTCCTGTAACAGCAGAAGCTGCTGAAACCGAAGCTGATGGTAATGACGCAGAAAGGTCTTAATTGCCTTTCACAAGGAAGCAGGGTAGCAATACCTTGCTTCTTTTTTGGGATAGGCTTTGGATAAGCACTTCAATATATAATATAAACAGCTTACATTTATACAGATGATTTCATACAGTTCTGATTAACGTCACTCTATACCTTTCGGGGCATACATACGCGAAAACAACTCACGCATTGATTCTTTAATAAATAGTTTATATTATTGAAAAAAGTGGGTTCGATTCCCATCTATTCCACTATATTTAATATTAATCTAAATATTGATATAATTAAAAAGTGGGTTAAAATTAAAAATGGAACTATTAGAATTATAGTTTCAGATAAAAAAACTTTATAAACTAATATACTTTAAAAACTATATAATTATGTTTACAAATAATCAAACAGCAACAATAAACTATAAACAAATTTTAGAAAATGCCTATACTGAATTATTATCTCACCGTTCAAATCTTTATTATATTACAATGGAAGGAGAAATTAAAAGTATCGGTTGTAAAGATGCAGATTCAATAGGCACCAGATTATTTGGATTACATTCTTCTAAAAAATCTGCAAAAGATACTTTAAATTATATTAAAAATAAATTAATAAATGAATCTTTTGAATATTAATTATTATGACAACATACAAAATAAATCCTGATAATGGTTGGAACAATTTAACTCCAAAAGAACAAAAAACAGCTTTACTTATACTATTATTAGCTATGCTTTTAATAACAACTATATTTTATTTATTAACCTTAACATTATAAAATTATGATACCTCCACAAAAAATATTTAAATATATAGACGTAACTGCTTATGAACTAGAAAACAAATTAAATGGTTTAATTAAAAATGACCATATAATAGAAATCATAGTTCCTTTTCGACCCAAAAGAAAAGAAAATCTTTTATTAACCGTAATAGTAATTACAAAACCTAGTAAAAAACTATTTAAAAAGGAGGTATAATCATGTGTTTTACAGTACATCACTTACACCCAAAAACCAAAGTAGCGGAAAAGAATATAGTTTGTTGGAAAATTCTTTATAAACGAAATAATAAAAGTCCTTATCACGAATTTGAATACAATTTAACAAAGACTAATACTATTACAGTGAAAGGAGCAAAAAATAATAGATTAACTAGTCTCACTAAGAAAAGAAGATATGGTTACCCAAAAATTGATGCAGGTTTACATTCTTATTCATCTTATCATAAAGCACATCTTAACAGTCGTTATTTTACTGAAAGAAAAATAGTACAATTCATCATCCCCAAAGGAACTAAATATTATTACAATCCTTATAGAGAAGAATACGTATCACTACAATTAAAATACATTAAACCTAAGTAAAAACTATTTAAACCATGAAATATACAATTTGTACCAACTGTGGATTTGAATGTCCAGGAATTCTTTATACCAAGATATGCCCTGATTGTGGTGTATGTCTACTACAAGAAAAAAAAAAGAAAAAAGTTATTAAAGGAGATGAGGGGGAACTTGTAAATAATAACTTACTTTTAGAATTAGAAGTATTTAGTATTTAAACTAGTGTTTGCCATTACCTTTTTTATAACTACAAAAGGTCTAGCATTGGTTAAGTCTGGTTTAATATTCTGTAATCCTGGAATTAACTTTTGTAGTTTTTGGAATAACTGGAACCCTGGTGTCATTGTTTAAAAAAACAAATAGAAATTGAAAATTTCTTAAGTTGAGGTTCGATTCCTCATTATTCCACCAATAGGAAATAGACAGTATTTTAAAATCATAATTTTTATTCGTACAAGTAAGGTCTGTATTTTTAATTGAAATATTAACAAATTATATTGTTTGTGCCATCTTTATATCAATTAATTAAATATTAATCAGATTTTAATTACTGTCTTTTCCTTACTTTTTAAAACATTAATATGGAAACAAGAAATTTAATTCACTGTTATTTAGATGGCAACCAATGGTGTGCGATTTACCCGATGGGAAGTGACCTAATGAGTTGTAAAGCAGTGGAATTTGCACCACGGAATATTATATACAATGAGCAAATTAGAAGAAGCAGAGATTATGGGATGCTAAAAGCTATAAATAAATTAAGAACCAATAACCCAGAAATACAAACAAGTTTTTATACCGAACACTGGGATTAATGTGCGTAGGCAATTTTATTTTATTACATATAACGGTAAGTATAAGATAAGTATTTAAAACCTAAACAAATGACAATAGAACGAGGTAAATGGTTATTTATGGTAGAGAATAGTAAAATCTCTTGGAGTATGTTACTATTCAAAGGTGAAAAAAAATTATTAGAATTGCGATGGGGTAAACTTGGCAGATACTTAGATTTTACGGTATTAGACCGTAAACTGCTCGGTTTTAAATATTGATTTTATACTGTGTTGTAGT
>JBDRGZ010000031.1:0-7373 GCA_043817345.1 Patescibacteria group bacterium | reverse complement strand
AATACTATAATAGACAAAGAAGGTTTGGGAAATAAAAGCCTGTCCGCCGAAGTCAAGCAAGACTTTAGTGGCACAGGCGGATAGGTAAATATGGAAGAACGGTGTAAAAAATGTACAATGCCAATTAACCATAATACAAAGTGTGAATGCAAACCAGATTTATGTTACCATTGCTGTGAGTGTGGAATTGAATGTGAATGTGGATGTGACGAGAAATAAAAAATAATGTTGAATAACATAAAAATTAAATAATATGTCAGATTTGGGGCTCCCTGATTTCAGGGATTTTTTGTTTGTAAAAAATAGTTATTTAAGATAACATAAGTCTATGGATTTATTTGACCAAAATTTAGAAAAAGATTTAGCCCAACACGCTCCTTTAGCTGATAGAATGAGACCAAGAAATTTAGATGAATATGCAGGCCAAAAGGAAATAGTTGGACCAAATACTTTATTACGTAAAGCCATAGAGCAGGATGAACTACCATCTATGATCTTTTGGGGTCCTCCAGGTTGCGGTAAAACAACTTTGGCTGCTGTGATTGCTAAAATTACTAATTCAAATTTTATCCAACTTTCAGCTGTAACAGCTGGTAAAAAAGATTTATTAGTTATTGTTAAAAAAGCTCATGACCAAAGAAAGTTTAATAACACTAGAACAATATTATTTATAGATGAAATTCATAGATGGAACAAAGCTCAACAAGATGCTTTACTCCCATATGTGGAAAAAGGAATAATCACATTAATTGGAGCAACAACAGAAAATCCTAGTTTTGAAGTTATAGCTGCTCTTTTATCAAGATCTAGAGTGTATGTTTTAAAACCTTTAAGTATCAAAGACCTACAACAAGTTATTGAAGGTGCTTTAGAAGATAAAGAAAGGGGATTAGGGGGCTTAAAGTTAAAGATTAATAAAGATGCAGAAGAATTTTTAATTAATGCAGCAAATGGAGATGCTAGAACAATTTTAAATGGTTTAGAAATATCTGCTAAATATGTTGCAAAAGATAAAAAGATAACAAAAAAATTAATTGAAGAAGCTTTACAACACAAGGCCCTTTTATATGATAAAAAAGGAGATGAACATTACAATGTAATATCTGCTTTTATTAAATCAATGCGCGGATCAGATGTGGATGCATCGATATATTGGCTAGTAAGAATGCTAGCAGCAGGGGAGGATCCTAAGTTTATTGCTCGTAGAATGGTAGTATTTGCTTCAGAAGATATTGGTAATGTACATTCAATGGCTTTGGTTGTGGCTAATGCTGTATTTGAAGCAGTAGAAAAAATTGGTTTACCTGAATGTAGAATTAATTTAGCTCAAGGTGTTGTATATTTAGCTAGAGCACCAAAAGACAATAAATCATATATGGCTTTATGTAGAGCAGAAAAAACTTTGAAAGATACAATGAATTTATCTGTACCATTACATTTAAGAAATGCTCCAACAAAATTAATGAAAGATTTAGGTTATGATAAAGAATATAAATACCCTCATTCTGAAGACGATTCAAAACAAGGGTATTTGCCAGATGAAATTAAAGATTCTAAATTTTATATATAAAAATATGGAATGTAATATTCAAAACAATTTAAAAAATTGTAATTGTACTTATTCTTGTGACAAAAAGGGTAAGTGTTGTGAATGTGTGGCTTATCATAAAAATAGGGAAAAATTACCAGCTTGCTATTATCAAGTGAGTGAGTAAAATAAAAATGAATTTTTATTTTCGAATGAACGCAGATAATATGGTTACATATTTTAATAAACAAAAAGAAAAGACCTATGATAGGTCTATTTCTAATTATTTAAAATAATAAAGTTTGATTGTTTTAGTCCAAATCTTTGTCAAGATCACATTCTCCTGGTAAATGCTTTTTACCACAATGCATACAATGTTCCACCATTTCACTATACTTTATATTTTCTGTTTTTTTCTTAATTAATAAATCACCAGAATCTTCTAAACCTACATCTGTTGAAAAAGGAATCCTATTAAGCCAATCAGGAGGATCCTCTGGTTTTTTATTTTTATCCCAATTAGATTTGACCTCCTTAACGATTTTTTTAAATTCACCTATATCAAAATATTTTTGAAATAACTCTAATCTTGGAACAATAATTTCTATATCCTTTTTTTCAGGACACCTGACAACAACCTGCTTAACTTGATTTAAACCGTTTTTTAATTCAAAATAACATTGCCAAATATTTGTTTTAGGGTTCTTTTCTATATACTTATGTAAAAGCTCTATTTGTTTTTTCTCTTTTTCAGTTGGCTCTACATTAAGACCTTTTTCAAAAAAAGTAATTTGATTATTGTTCTTCATATATTTTTACTATATATTTTAATTTAACTACTTTTTGACTAAAAAATCAATGATTTTAAATTAAAATTTATGTGGATAACTCTAATTGACATATATGCTGTTTTATGATAATATTCGATATTAATCATTAAATACCTTGTAATTTTTGTATTTTAATATAAAATTACTAATTACTCATAAATATATGTTAAAAATCGCTTATATCGGTCAAAAAGGGGTATTAAATCCCTCTGGTGGTGGTATTGAAACCCACGTAGAAGAGTTATCTGTACGTATGGCTAATAGAGGCCATAAAGTATTTTTGTATACTCGTCCTCATTATACTCCAGCAGAATACAAGAAATATGAGAATGTTGATTTAATTAGTATTAAATCTATCCACACTAAACATTTAGATGCTATTTCTCATACACTTTTTTCTATTCTTCATGCCATTAAGAATAAAGTAGACATTATCCATATTCATGGTGTAGGACCTTCTTTTTGGTCTTGGTTACCTAGAATAATTGCTCCTAAAATTAAAGTTATTGCAACTGCTCATAGTGATGACTGGAATCATCAAAAATGGGGTTGGTTTGCACGTACTAGTCTTAAGGTTGGTGCATGGATGTCTGCAAAGACAGCTCATGATGTAATGACTGTTTCTAAAGAATTACAAAAAAGATTTTTATCATTATATAACCGTA
The DNA here is from genome assembly GCA_043817345.1 of Patescibacteria group bacterium. Taxonomy (GTDB): domain Bacteria; phylum Patescibacteriota; class Patescibacteriia; order UBA2196; family UBA2196; genus CAYSXS01. The sequence goes on along the minus strand of JBDRGZ010000031.1, from coordinate 4,350 downwards.
GTATTAAACTTATTCCTAACGGAGTATCTACTGAAAAGATTAATACTAATGATGAATTAATTAAGAAATTTGATTTAAAGAAAGATAAATATATCTTAGCTGTTTCTAGATTAGTTCGTCATAAAGGTATCCATTATTTAATTCAAGCTTTTAAAGAATTAAAAAAGGATAAAAAATATAAGGAATATAAATTAGTTATTGTTGGTCAAACTTCATTTACAGATTCATATTTTGAATTTTTAAAGAAAATGACTAATGGTAATAAAGATATTGTTTTTACTGGTGGACAAAGAGGTGAAACTTTAGAACAACTTTTTTCTAATGCATACATCTATGTATCACCGTCTATGGCAGAAGGTTTATCTATTTCTCTTTTAGAAGCTATGAGTTATCAAAATGCTTCATTAGTTTCAGATATTCCGGAAAATTTAGAATTGGTTAATGGTGATTCTAATTTAGGTTCAGTTGGTTTTACTTTTAAAAACAAAAGTATTCCTGACTTAACTGATAAATTAAGAATCCTTTTAAATGATTCAAATATTGTTAAACAAGTTGGCAAAAAAGCTCGTGAATATGTCAAAGTATATTACAATTGGAATGATATTGTAGATAGAATTGATAAGGTATATATGGGAAGTGTTGTTGTTAAAGATAAAGCTAAAAGACAATCTTTTAAACAACTTGCATTTAAAAAAGCTTAAATAATATTATTTAATTTTAATATTCAAAAACACCTAAAATTAGGTGTTTTTGTGTTTTTTTGTAAGTGGACAAAAAAGAATCTAAATGTTAAGATAAGGCTGATATATTTAATATTCTTCAAATAAAATGCTCAAAAAAATATTTGCAAAATTTTCACATGATTTAGGTATTGATCTTGGAACAGCCAATACCCTTGTTTATGTACGTGGAAAAGGCATAGTTATTAATGAACCATCTGTTGTGGCTATTAATACAAAAACAGATAGGGTATTAGCAGTAGGTGAAGATGCTAAAAAAATGATAGGTAAAACGCCTGGCCACATTGCTGTTTCAAAACCTTTGGTTAATGGGATCATTTCAGATTTTGAAGTAACAGAAAAGATGTTAAAATATTTTATTGATAAAGTGCACAAAGAATCATATAGTATTGTACCCAGACCAAGAGTTGTTATTGCTATTCCTTTAAATATTACAGAAGTTGAAAAAAAAGCTGTTGAAGATGCTGCTTTGTCTGCTGGAGCTAGAGAAATATTTTTAGTTGAAGAGCCTATGGCCGCAGCCATTGGTGCTCGTTTGCCAATTAATGAAGCTATTGGAAACATGGTTGTAGATATTGGTGGTGGAACAACTGAAATAGCAGTGATATCTTTAAGTGGTGTAGTATCATGTAAATCTTTAAATATTGCTGGTGATGAATTTAATGCAGATATTGTTCAATACGTTAGAGATAAATTTAATCTATACATTGGTGAAGCTACTGCGGAAGATATTAAAATCAAAGTTGGATCTGTTTTTTATCTAGAAGATTCTTTAGAAATGGAAGTTCGTGGTCGTGATGTAATGAGTGGGTTACCAAGAGTAGTTAAAGTCTCTGATGCACATGTTAAAGAAGCAATAACAAAATCTATCAAAACAGTTGTTGATAATATTAAAACAGTTGTTGAAACAACACCTCCAGAATTAGTATCTGAAATTTATGAAAGAGGAATAGTTTTAGCTGGTGGTGGAGCACAATTTCGTGGCATAACTAATTTAATTTTTTCAGAAACTCAAATACCTACTCAAATATTGGATGATCCTTTAACAGCTGTGGTGCGCGGAACAGGTATAATATTAGAAAACATGGAAGGCATGTCAGAAGTTTTAGTACCAACTACTGATGAATAGTGCTTTACCCGCCTTCGCAACTAACAATCATTGTGCTATGGTGGGTAAATTTAAATTTTTTTTCTAATAAACAACAAAAATAAAAAGTTTATCCGCCGTAGCATTAGAGTTGTTTACGGCGGAGGCGGAAAACTTACTATGGCAAAAAGAATTCCAAAAAGTAAAATATTTTATTTAATCCTTATTATTATCTTAATAATATTGTTTCACTATATTGGAATTTTAAAACCTTTGGAAAATTTAATTACCAAAGGTTTTAGTTATCCTTTAAATTGGGCATATACAGCTTCACAAAGTGTTTCAGAACCAATAGAAAATGTAACTGGTTCTGTCAATTTATCTGAAGAAAATGAAGGATTAAAAGAAAAGGTAATTAGATTAGAAAACAAAGTAATACAATTAGAAGAGATATTAAGTCAAAATGAGATCTTAAGTAGTCAATTAGACCTCCTAAAACAAAAAAATATTCAATCTATTCCAGCTAAGGTCATTAGTCGTGGCATTAATCAAAACCATAACTTATTGATTATTAATAGGGGATTAAAAGATAATTTAAAACAAGGATTAGCTGTTACTATTAAAGATGGTTTAGTTGTTGGCAAGTTAGTTAATGTTTTTGATACAATATCTCATGTTTTGTTATTAACAGATTCTAACTCAGAAATTAATGCTACAATTTTAAATGAAGACAGAGAGGACCCAGTTATTGGAATTCTTAAAGGTAAGTTGAATATTAGTTTAGAATTGTCAATGATACCTAAGAATAGGAAGATAAAAATAGGAGATGTTATCTTTACTTCGGGGATTGAAGAAACAATACCTTCTGGGCTACTTTTAGGAGAAGTATCTGAGATAAGCCAAGATGAAAGAGATCTTTTTAAAACAGCTAAAATTTGGCAACCAACTGATACAAATAATATTACAATAGTTAATGTTATTTTACCTTAAATATGTTTAAAAAAACTGTTTTTAATTTGATATTATTACTTTTATTCTTTTTTATACTTTTTGGTTTTATTTCACATTTATCTATTTATACTAATCTATGGATAATTATTATTGTATATCTAATTTTATTCTTTGATGATTATACAGCTTTGTTATGGACTTTTGGGTTAGGTTTTTTACTTGATCTATTTTCTATTACTCCTTTTGGTTTCTATATTTTAGTTTTATCTTTAATATATCTAATATTATCTCATTTAAGTAAAAGGGTTTTAACACATAAATCTTTAAGTACGTTTATTACTTTAAGTTTAATAGCTATTATAGTTTTCTATTTCACTATGTGGAACTTAAATATTGTATTTGGTGTGTTTGGTTTAGAAACTTTTTACAGTTTTTCTTTTTTTAACATCCTTATTCAAACATTAATTAATCTATTAGTTTCAGTCCTTCTTTTCTTTATTGCTAATTTCTTTACCAAAAGATTAAGGCTTGAAAGCATATATAATGATTAAAAAGTTTGTCATCCCGAATTTATTTCGGGATAAAACAAACAAGCTAAAATGGACATAAAATCCTGAAACAAGTTCAGGATGACAGGGAGATAAAATATGCATTTTTTTCAGGCGATTATCTTGGGCATAATCCAAGGTATTACAGAATTTTTACCAATTTCATCAAGCGGACATTTAATTTTAATTCCAAATATCTTTAACTTACCAGATCAAGGTTTAGGTTTTGATGCAATATTACATTTAGCTACAGCTTTAGCTATTATCTATGTTTTACGTAAGGAAATTAAAGAAATCTTGTTGGGTTTGTTTAAAGTAGAGAATAAGGCATGGCTATATATTTTAATTGGTATTATCCCAGCAGGAATTGCCGGATATTTTTTAAATGATTCTATAGAGAGTAAATTTAGATTAGTTGAATTAGTAGCTTTTAATTTAATCTTTTGGGGCTTTATCCTATGGTTATCTGAAAGATATTCAGACATAATACAAAATAAAATTAAAAATATTAATAATATCAAAATTAAACAAGCTTTAATTATTGGTTTTGCTCAAATTCTTGCTTTATTTCCTGGAACTTCAAGATCTGGAATTACAATCACTAGCGGGTTATTTTCTAAATTAGATAAAAAAACAGCAGTTAATTTTTCTTTTCTTTTGGGTTTACCTTTGATATTGGCTGCTGGGGGACTGAAAACTGTTGAAGCAGTAAATACTGGAATGTTTCAAACTGATTTACTGCCTTTAGTTTTTGGATTTTTAACCAGTTTAATTAGTGGAATATTAGCTATTAAATTTCTATTGCATTTAATTAAAACTAAAGGTTTTAAAGTTTTTGTTATTTACAGAATGGTATTAGGTATTATTATTTTATTATTACTATTATGACAAGTTATGTATTTAATCCATCCTAATTGGAAATAATTTTACACTAATTCAGGATCAAAAGAGCAGTTGTTCTTTAAAATATGATAAATAACCTTAGTAAGTTTGTTAGCACTAGCAGTAATAGCATATCTATGAG
>JBDRGZ010000030.1:0-5948 GCA_043817345.1 Patescibacteria group bacterium | reverse complement strand
GTAGATTGGGCTTTACCATTATTTTAACCTTATGCCTTACACAACTCTTTTTCCAGGCCAGGAGCCAAACGAGAAGATAATAATGGTGTTAAGAAGACATTGGTGGATTTTATTTAGAATGTTTTTTCTTTATTTAATAATCTTTCTTTTGCCTTTAGTGTTAAGGTGGTTAGCTAGTGAATATACAAGTTTATTAGATGGAGGATCTAAAACAGTTTTTATTAATCTTTTAACCAGTGTGTATTATTTATACTCTATTACTTTTTTCTTTAGAGCTTGGATTGATTATTATTTAGATGTCTGGGTGATAACAAATGAAAGAATTGTAAATATTGAACAAAGAGGTCTTTTTTCAAGATATATTTCTGCACATAGATTGTATCGTATTCAGGATGTAACATCTGAAGTTAAAGGTTTCTTGCCAACTTTCTTACATTTTGGTAATGTGCACGTACAAACAGCTGGATCAAACCCTAGATTTGTATTTAAACAAATACCTGGCTCGTATGACGTGACAAAGAAGATATTGGCCTTGGTACGCTGGAAGAAGCAAAAAATGATGGAACAGGGGATTAATCCAGATGACTCGGAACATGAATAAATAGAAATTTTTAAATAAATGTTGGGAGGTCAGGATGGAAGAAAAAACATTGATTTTTCTCGTGGGGTTTTGCTTGGGTTTTATTTGTGCTTTTTTTCTTATTTGGATAATTAATAAAAGCCCCCACAAAAAGACAGACTAGACAAGTCTGTTTATAACACATACAATCAAAGTGGTAATACCACTTTTTTTGTTTTTATGAATTTTGAGAAATTTAACTACAATTTACCAAAAGAATTAATTGCACAAAAACCTGTTACACCTCGTGATGGGTCTAAGCTTTTAATATATTCAAAAAAAGAGGACAGGGTTCTACATAAACATATGTACAATCTTCCTAAATATCTAGATTCTAATGATGTATTGGTTTTTAATAATTCCAAAGTGTTTCCTGCTAGGTTAAATGTATATAAACCAACTGGAGGAGAGATAGAAATATTCCTTTTACAAGATTTAGGAAAAGGAAAATGGGAATGTTTAATTGGTGGAAAATTAAAGGATGTTAAGGAATTAAATAAAGGGAATTTAAAAGTAAATGTCCTAGATAAATTAGAAAATGGAAATTGGCTAGTTAAGTTTAATCTGTTTGATGAAAAGTTTAAAGCTTTTTTAGATAAATATGCGGAAACTCCATTACCTCCATATATTAAAACAAAAGATTCAAAATCAATTCGTAAGAAATATCAAACGATTTATGCAAAACATCAAGGTTCTGTTGCAGCTCCAACCGCGGGATTACATTTTACTAAAAAATTGTTAAATCAACTGGATAAAAAAAGTGTTCAAATGGAATTTGTAACTTTGCATGTTGGTCTAGGAACTTTTGCTCCTGTTAAAACTAATAAGATAGAGGATCATAAGATACATAAAGAGTTTGGAATATTAGATAAAAAAACTTGTGATAGATTAAATGAAGCAAAGAAACAAGGCAAAAGAATAATTGCTGTTGGTACAACAAGTATCCGTGTATTAGAGGGAGCTTCTAAAAGGAATAAATTAAAACCATTTAGTGGTTGGATAGATATATTTATTTATCCAGGGTATTCGTTTAAGTTTATAGATGCGATGATTACCAATTTTCATTTACCTAAGTCTAGTTTACTTATGTTAATCTCTGCTTTTATTAATATAGATAAGGTAATGGAAATATATCAAAAAGCCATTAAAAAGAAGTATAGATTTTATTCTTTTGGTGATGCCTTGTTTATTAAGTAGGTGTGGATAATTAAATTGACTTTTTAGCTTATTTACGCTATAATTAAGCTAGTAAATAAAGAAAGTAAAGTATATTAGATTCTCTATAAAAGGAGGATTTTAAATTTGTCTAAATAGCTAATATTAGCTAATAATATAAATATATGGAAATAGGATTGAGACAACTTAAAATAGCTGAAAGATTCTTAATTCTAGCAATTTTAGCCCTTCTTTTTGAATGGTTTTTGCCACACATTGCTTTTGCAAAAGAACAGGCATTAGAGCCTTATGCTCAAGGTCCTGCTCAATTTGTATATATAAGTGGTACAGATGAAAATGTGCGTCCAGCATATAGCTTGCCTGAAAATGAAAACATTAAACCTAAGATGGTAAGATATACAACTATCACTGCTTATTCCTCAACAGTTGATCAATGTGATAGTACACCATTCATTACTGCTAATGGAACATTTGTACATGATGGGATTGTAGCAGCTAACTTTTTACCTTTTGGTACTAAAATTAAAATACCTGAATTATTTGGTGATAAAGTATTTAGTGTTGAAGATAGGATGAATTCTAAATATCATTATCGTGTTGATATTTGGATGACAACCAGAGAAGCTGCTAAACAGTTAGGTGTAAAATATGTGAAGATCGAAGTATATTAATATGTTTTTGATTTATATATAAATTAAAACCGACCCACTGGGTCGGTTTTAAGTTTTGTTAAAATATATTTTATCTAGCGTATTCAATCATTCTTGTTTCACGAATAACGTTTACTCTAATTTCGCCTGGATATTTCAATTCTTGTTCAATCTTGTTAGCAATTTCTCTGGCTAGTTTCTGTGAATTCCAGTCATCAACCTTTTCAGGTTCTACGAATACACGAATTTCACGTCCAGCCTGGATAGCATAGACCTTATCAACGCCTTCAAAAGCTTTAGCTGTATCTTCTAATTCAGTTAAGCGTTGAATGTAGTTTTCGTAAGTATCTTTTCTGGCACCAGGTCTTGCACCTGAAATAGCATCTGCTACTTTAGAGATTACACCTTCTAAAGTAGTAGGATGATCTTCATGGTGTTCAATAGATATTTTAGCTATTTCTTCAGGAAGGCCAAATTTCTTTAAAATATTGTATCCAATTTCCGGATGAGTGCCCTCAACTTCATGGTCTACAGCTTTACCAATATCATGCAGTAAACCACCTTTTCTAGCAATACTTACATCAGCTCCTAGCTCTTCTGCTAATAGAACAGATAAGTGAGCTACTTCAACTGAATGCTGTAATACGTTTTGTCCGTATGAGGTTCTGAATTTTAATCTACCAAGAACTTGGATTAACTTAGGATCAAGCCCTGCTACACCAGCTTCATAAGCTGCATCTTCACCAGCTTTCTTAATCTCTAAAGCTATTTCTTTTTTAGCTTCTTCAATTGTATCTTCGATTCTACCTGGGTGAATTCTACCGTCAGCAATTAGTTTTTCTAATACTAATTTACCTACAGCTCTTCTCACAGGAGAGAAACAGGAAACAATAATTGTTTCTGGTGTATCGTCAACAATAATTTCAACACCAAGTAAATTTTCTAATGTTTTAATATTTCTACCTTCACGGCCAATAATTCTACCTTTCATTTCATCAGATGGCAGAGCAATGGCAGATGTTGTTGTTTCTGAAGTATGGCTTGAAGCACAACGTTCGATCACAGAACTTAAAACATTTTTGGCTTCTTTTTCTAAATCTTCAGAAGCTTGGTTTTGTAATTTTCTTACACGTGAGAAAAGTTCTTCTTTGATTTCTTTTTCTGTGTTTTCCAGTAATACATCTTTTGCTTTTTCTTTTGTTAACTCAGCAATTTTTTGTAATTTCGCGAACTGTTCTTCTTTTATTTTTAAAACTTCTGCTTTTGCCTTTTCTAACTTATCAGCTTTATCTAGAAGTTGTTGTTTTTTATCTTCAAATTCTAAAAGTTTTTGATCAAATAGGGATTCTCTTTTGTTTATCCTTTTTTGTAAATTAGAGATTTCAACTCGTCTTTCTTTTTCTTCTTTTTTAGCATCATCAATAAGTCTAATTGATTTGTCTCTAGCTTCAATTAAGACTTCTTGATATTTTGATTTAGCTTCTTCAATAATTCTTTGGGCTTTGTATTCTGCATTTTCGGTTACTCGAGTGGCTAAGAAACGGCGCAAAAGATAACCGAGTCCAAGACCAACAACTAGCCCGATTGCTAGGTATATAAACATAAAAACTCTCAATATTCTAAAAAGAGAGCCTGTTCAAAAAAATATATTTAGCTAATCAAAAAATATATATTAAACCAAAATATTTGGGTATGTTAAAATATACAAATTTGTTTGTTTTGAGTTATTAATTATATTTTTATACTCAAGTTTCATTAAAATTTAGCTAAAATTGATAATTTTTTTAAACATTACAATCTTTGGTAATTCTTTTTAGAAAAATATTATTTATTTAAGTGTTTTAAGTGTAGCACAGAAGATTGTATTTGGCAAGAAAAACAAAAAACCAGCCTTTCAAACTGATTTTTATATTTGACTTTATTTTTTAATAATTTTATCAATTAAACCATACTTTTTAGCTTCTTCAGCTGACATAAAATAGTCACGGTCTGTGTCTTTTTCAATTTTATCTAATGATTGTCCTGTATGACTGGCTAATATTTTATTAAGTCTATCTTTAACTTTGAGAATATGTTCAGCTCGTATTTTTACATCAATAGCTTGTCCTTCTGCGCCACCCATTACTTGGTGAAGCATTACTTCAGAATTAGGTAAACTAAACCTTTTTCCTTTGGTTCCTGCAGCTAAAAGTACAGCGCCCATAGAAGCGGCCATACCAATACAGATGGTTGAAACATCACATTTAACATATTGCATTGTGTCATAAACTGCCATACCTGCTGTAACTGATCCGCCAGGGGAATTAACATAAAGTTTGATTTCTTTTTTAGAATCTTGCGATTCTAAAAAAAGCATTTGAGCAATAATGGTGTTAGCAACAATATCATTGATTGGTGCACCTAGAAAAATTATTCTTTCTTTTAATAGTCTAGAATATATATCATAGGCACGTTCGCCGAAATTTGATTTTTCTATAACAGTTGGTATTAGATTCATATTGATAGTAATGTCATCCTGAGAACCCTGAGCTTGTCGAAGGGGACGAAGGATCTATTTTAAAAATCATTATAAAATTATAATATAATGAAATTTATGCAAAGTCAACAAAAAAACAGATCCTTCGCTTATAACAACCCTAAAAGTCGCTCAGGATGACTACTTTACATAATTCTATATTTCCCTTTACTGTCTTGTATTAGTTTACCTTCAATTGTGAATCCTGCAGCTCTGTTGTGTCCGCCACCACCCAAAAGTCGGGCTAGTGGTTCTATATCTTTCCCTTTACTGCGTAAGCTCCCTTTTATTTTTCCATCAGTTGATTCTTTAAGTAGTAAGGCAACCTCTCCTTCGTTTGTATTTTTGAGGAAATTAGCTACTCCAGAGATATCTTCATTTTCTAGGTTATTTTTTTTGATATCATCCTGGGTGATAACTAGACTGATAATGTCCAGTTTTTTATTATGTTGTATTTTTGATAAAAGCGAACCTAGAAACTTTGCATATTTTAATTTTGTATTTTCAAATACCTTTTTTTTAATAGTATTTATATCACCACCTAATCGTATTAATTCACTACTTTGTTGAATAGCAAATTCATTAGTAGCAGCATTGCAAAACATTTCTGTATCGCAAGCAATGCCACATAAAAGAGAAGTTGCTGTTTGTTTGTCTATTGGATGTTTAATGTGTTTGAAAAAATCAATTAATATTTCTGCTGTAGAAGAAGCTTGTTTGTTTATGTAATTAATTTTACCAAACTCATCATTAGATATATGGTGATCTATGTTTATTATTTTTGTATCTTTATCGATATATTTTTCGTAACTTTGTGGGTCTGACATGTCATATGATCCACAGTCCAGTATTAGAGCTAGATCAAATTTTTCGTTTTTTTGTATTTCTGTCTGTGTTTTATCTAAATGTTGTAAAAAACTAAAGTCTTTTTTAATTTTTTCATGCAAAAATGCACAATAGTTTGTATTATGTTTTTCAAGCAAATCGA
>JBDRGZ010000029.1:0-4589 GCA_043817345.1 Patescibacteria group bacterium | reverse complement strand
ATTGACGGTGTATTATATGTAACTGGTGCAAGTACATTAACTGGTGCAATTACATTAACAGGTGCAAGTACATTTACTGGTTTAGCAACCTTTGATAAAGCTACTGCTACATCAGCAACCACCACAGACTATTTATATATTGGTCCAGATGGCGCAGAAGGAACCTTTGATTTCCAAGGTGGAGATTTATATGTTGCTAATGATGCTGAGGTTGATGGGGTATTAATTGTAGCTGGTTTAGGTACATTTGTTAGCGGAATTGATACAGCTGGAGCAACAACGGATATTACTTTGCAAAATGATGAAACAATAATGAATGCTACAGATGGTAGTATTACCTTTGGTACAACTGCTATGTCTATGGCTACTACAACAGCAACAACTACTGGTAGTGTTTGGGTAAGTGCCCCAGCAGCTGTAGCTACATCAACAGTTATTGTTGGTGGAGGTGAAGCAGGTGATGCATCTGTTAATTCAGGCTGTTTAGAATTATGGCGAGAGAATATACCATATAGAGCATATATTGATAAAGATGGCACGGGTCTAAAAGTCGAAGCTGGAAGATGTAAAGACTAATTTAATCAATTAATTTAAATGACAAGCTTATGAAGAAATTAAAGTACATTGTTATTTTGTCTTTATTGATTGTTCCAGTTTTTTCTGCACAAGCAGCTAATGATGTTATCACAACAGCAAACTCAAATATTACTTTAACTAGCCCATCAATGACATTGGTTTTAAATAGTGGTGCTAGTTATAGCTCCATGACTGTTAATGCTGGTACGATTAGCATAACAGTTTCTAATGGAGGATCTATTAGATTAGTTTCTAATAATAGTTATACGTTGAATAATGATCAGAGTGCAGAAGTAGTGTGTGAATCATCACAATCTTATGTAGATTTTGCTGTTACTGGTGTAGATCAAACAATAGTTTTTACTCCTAGTTTAACTGTTTGCGAACAACCTGGTAGTGGTAGTCCGGGGGGTAGTCCAGGAGGCAGTCCTGGTGGATCTTCCACAACCCCAACTCCAGAGCCTGAAGTTGAAACCCCAACCACAATAGGTGCAAGCAAAAATATTGCAGGATCAAGTGGTGGTTCATTAGCAACATCTGATAGTAAAGCAGCTGTACAAGTTCCAGCAGGTTTAGCTAGCGGAGATATTGTAGCACAAATTACACCAGGGTTAAGTTCAGGATATAATGCTCTAGGAAGTGGATATTCAGCTGTTGCTGGTCAGACATATGAGTTTACCTTAACAGCTGATAGTACTGAAATAACTGAATTTAGCGAAGCTGTAACTTTAACCTTTGAATATACTGATGAAGATATTGCTGGTTTAGATGAAAGTAGTTTACAAGTATATTATTGGGATCCAGTAGCTAGTGCTTGGGTTTTATCTGGTGGTACAGTAGATGTAGTTAATAATAGTATTACAGTTGATGTTACTCACTTTACTGTTTTTGCAGTATTTGGCCAAGAAACAGTAACTTCAGAAGAAGATACTGGGAGTTTAATCAAACTTGAGTGTTCAGCAGGTGCAGGTGTTAATGATTCTTGTAGGAGTGTGTATTATGCAAATGATGGTAAAAGATATGCTTTTCCTGATGAAAAAACATATAACAGTTGGTATGCAGATTTTTCCGGTGTAGAAACTGTTTCTCAAGAGACATTAACTTCTTATCAGCTCGGCGGTAATGTAACTATGAGACCAGGCACTAATTTGATTAAGATTGTGTCTGATCCAAAAGTTTATGCTGTTGAGTCAGGTGGTGTTTTGCGCTGGGTAGATTCTGAAGCTGCAGCTAATAACCTATATGGTAGTAATTGGGCAAGCAGAGTAGTTGATGTTTTGACTACAGCATTCCCTGATTATGATGCTAATACAGCCATAACTAATCCATTGACTAGTTCTAGTAAACATCCAATTGGTTCATTAATTCAGTATTCTGGTTCTGGAGACATATATTATGTAACAGTAGGTGGTGCTAAACGCCTGTTTAGTAATTTCTCTGCTTTTAGTAATAATGGGCTTAGATCAGAATTTGTTATTGAAACTGATATAACCTATACTGAAGGTGCTAATATTACTGGTTTAGAAACTGTTTTAATAAAAACAGCAAGTTAATAAAAGACAAGACAAGATAAAATAAATTAAAAGAATCCCGATTATTCGGGATTCTTTGTTTATTTTTTTGTCATCCTGAACTTGTTTCAGGATAAAACAAATTTATCTTAGAAGATTCTGAAATAGATTAAGAATAATATTAAATGCCGAAACGAGTTCGGCATGACAAAAAAAAGAAAGCACGGAATGACAAAAATTATAAGTTGTATATTTCTTCTGTTTTTTTAATCATTTTATCTAGACTGAATTGTTTTGCTTTTTCTAGATTGTTTTCTTTAAATTTATTTTGTAACCCCCGGTCTTCTAAGATGTTTTCAATTGCTTCTGCTAGATCTAGAGGCTTTTTTGGTTTAACTAAGATTCCATTTACATTATCTTCAACAATTTCAGGGTTGCCACCAACGTCTGTTGTAATAATAGGTAGGCCTGCTACTAATGCTTCAATTAGAGTATATGATAAACCTTCTTTAACTGAAGGTAGACAAAATATATCAAAAGCAGGTAAGTATTGTTGGGCATTATCTTTTTGTCCAATTAATTTAAAATTGTTTTCTAGGTTCAACTTTTTAATTTCTTTTTCTAAAGTTTCTTTTAGTTTTCCTTGCCCTATTACTATAAATAACAGATCTTTATGTTTATCAATTAATATTTTTGCTGCACGAATTAAATATATTAAACCCTTGGTTTCATATAAGTTGGCAATTGTTCCGATTGATTGGTTTATAATACCTAATTTCGTTTTGGCTTCTTCTTTAGACAATAAGTTTAGATTATTTAAATCAACTCCGTTGCGAATTGTAATTAATTTTTTAGGTTTTGCAATTTTGTTTTTTAAACAAGACTGTTTATCAAACTCAGATACACAAATAATTTTATCTTCATACCAACCGGATATTTTTTCAGATGTTTTGTAATATATTCTTTGCCAGTGGAGAAGTGGTTCATTTAAAACTAAACCATGCACTGTGTATATTATTTTCATCTGCCTGTTTTTCAATTTTTTGTAAATCCAGCCCGTTACTGCACCAGTTGCCCCTATTTTACTTGAGTTTAAATGTATAACATCTGGTTTTACTTTGTTTAGTAAAGAAAAAATTTCAAAACCAGATAAAAAGTCATGAATTGGTTTTAAATTTCTAACAACATGTTTTAGTCTATGAACTTTAATGTTTTGATTTTTTAGATCAAGCATCCATTTTTCTTCCTTACCTTCACCAACACCAACCTCAACTTCAAAATTTTCTTTGTTTAAATTCAAAGTTAGGTCATGAACATATTTTTGTGCTCCACCAGGATCAGTTTGTGTGACTAGGTAAAGGATTTTGGTTTTTTTATTATCCATATATGTCTTAAATATACAATATATTGTTCTGAAAATCAATTTGTCAAAACACTGAAAAAATTGTATGCTTAAGACAATGAACAAGCCAAAAATATTAATTTTAAGTTTGACATATTTACCCTATATAGGCGGAGCTGAGGTTGCTGTAAAAGAGATTTCAAGCCGTTTAGAGGGTTTTTTTACTTTTGATATCCTTACTAGCAGATTAGATAGAAAACTACCTAAATTCGAACAGGTGGGGAATGTAGGGGTATATAGGATTGGTATAGGGCATAAAACAATAGATAAGTATATATTTACGTTTTTAGGCTTTTTTAAAGCTCTAAGACTGCACTTAAAGAATAGATATTCAATTGTTTGGTCAATTATGGCAGCATATTCTAGTTTTTCTGTTTTGTTTAGAATATTTACTAAAGCAAAAGTTGTTTTAACCTTACAAGAAGGTGACCCAATTGAATATATTATGAAGTTAAAGAGGTTTAAAATCTTTTTGATACCATACAAAATATATTTTAAATTGGTTAATAGAGTAACAGTTATTAGTAGCTTCCTTGGTAATTGGGCAGAATATTTAGGTGTTAGGAAAGATAAGATTGTTTTAGTGCCTAATGGAGTTGATGTTGAAAAATTTAGTGGCATTGAGAAAAAGAAAGACGGAAATAAAAAAATGATTTTTACAGCATCTAGGTTGGTTGAAAAAAATGGAGTTGAAGATTTAATGAGAGCAGTTAATATATTAAATGATCCACAGGTTGTTTTAAAGATTGCTGGAGACGGACAACTAAGAGATGAATTGGAAAAATTAGCTAAAGAATTAAATTTAGAAAGTAATATTTTTTTAGGAGAACTTAGTTATACAGAAACATTAGAAAGATACAAACAAGCAGATGTTTTTTGTAGGCCATCATTGTCTGAGGGTATGGGTAATGTATTTATTGAAGCTATGGCTGCCAAGGTGCCTGTAATAGCTACGCCTGTAGGTGGTATATTAGATTTTTTAAAAGATAATGAAACAGGTTGGTTTTGTGAAGTTAAAAATCCACAAAGTATTGCAGATAAGATAAAATATGTTTTGGATGAGAATAACAAAGAAAAAGTTAATATTGTTGTAGCTAATG
>JBDRGZ010000028.1:0-28397 GCA_043817345.1 Patescibacteria group bacterium | reverse complement strand
TAATTAAGAATGAAGGATTAACTAAAAAATACAGGATAAGAAAGATTAAATACAAATACGTTAAAGCTTTGTTAAAACTAGGTGAACTTGTTGAGGTAGATGTAAAATATGTACCCAAAAGACTTAATAACAGGCAATACTATCAATTTACAGCTATTGATTGTGCTTCTAGATGGAGATATCTAAAGATATATGATGATATTGGAAACAATAGTGCAATACAGTTTTTAGAAGAATTAATTAAGGTAGCACCTTTTGAAATCAAAGCTATTAAGACAGACAATGGGTCTTGTTTTACTAACAGATACAC
The DNA here is from genome assembly GCA_043817345.1 of Patescibacteria group bacterium. Taxonomy (GTDB): domain Bacteria; phylum Patescibacteriota; class Patescibacteriia; order UBA2196; family UBA2196; genus CAYSXS01. The sequence continues at coordinate 28,087 of JBDRGZ010000028.1, read as the reverse complement.
TGGTTATCTTAAAAGTTCTGATCCTTTTAATCCAAGGCTTCATAATTTAGATATTTTGTGTAATACTTTAGGTATTGAACATTATCTAATTGATCCAGGCAAGCCTGCTCAGAATGGAAGAGTAGAAAGAAGTCATAGAAGTGATCAAGAAAAGTTTTATGATAGAGTTGGATTTAAAACATTAGGTGAATTAAAGTACAAGATTAGATTATGGAATATGTATTACAACAACCTACAACACTGTTCGTTAAATGGTAAAAGCCCAAATCAATATTTACAAGAATATCTATATATTTAATTAATTAGAGACCGACAGAAGTGTGTACCTAAAACAGATTCAACTCATTCAAGCGCCTAATAGTTATGGCGAGACGAGGTCAAGCGGTTGTTATCCTCCGCTTGGTCTACTCTCTATTGCCACTTATTTTTTCCGTCAATTGGGCGTCAAAGCAGAAATCCTTGACGGAGAGATAATGAGCTATGAGGAAATTTCTTCGCGGCTCAATGCCGATGTGGTTGGATTCACCGTTAATCTACTTAATGCCCAAAATTCCGCGGCTCTTTCAAAAATTGCCAAAGGAAAAGGAGCAAAGGTGGTTTGGGGCGGCCCTCATGCCACGGTGAGATGGCGACAAATTTTGAACAAGCAAGATTCTGTGGATTTTGTAGTTCGGGGTGATGGCGAAAGGGCGTTTCTGAATATTGTTCAGAATAATATTCAAGATTCGCCTAATGTTGCTCACAGAAACAAAACAAATGTCTCTATCGTAGAAACCCCCTTAGACTTATATCCACTTCCTGATTATAGCTTGCTTCCAAAAACCGAAACATACATCAGCAATTTTGAGAAGCAGGCGAAAGGAGTAAGAATCCTTAGCGTCTATAGTCATCGCGGCTGTGCATTTCGTCTTCAACACGGACCTTGTGTTTTCTGTTCTATCGCCGACAAAAAGTTAAGGTTCAGGAACCCCGATCAATTCGTAGCTGAAGTTTTGGATCTTCAACAGAAGTATGGTGTGACTCATCTGCGAGATTGCGGAGACTCGATTACTGGGTCTCAAACTTGGATAGGTGAAGTAGCTGGACAACTTAAAAACAAAAGTGGTCCAAAGTTTTACATCTATGCCAGGGCAGATGAAATTACTGAACAGACAACCAAGCTGTTGAAAGATATGGGTGTTGATCTGGTATACCTCGGCGGCGAAAGCGGCGATGATTATATTCTTCAGGCAATCAGAAAGCATGAAACTCGCGACCAAATTTTGAGAGCTACTGAATTACTAAGCTCTCAAGATATAAAGGTTCGAGTTTCTTTCATTGCTGGTTTACCCGGAGAATCACACGAGAGTATAAGCAACACGAAAAAACTTATTGAATCGTTGTTGCAGCTGCCAAATGTTGTCTATGTGCCTTACTCTATCATATTGCCCCTTCCCGGCTCTAAGATTTTCCGGATGATGGAAAAGAGATTTTCTGAGCTTAAAAAGGAGGATGTTTTTGACCTTTATCAGCTTCAAGAATTATGGGTAAATAATTTCTGTAGTATCTCTCTTGATGAATTAAGAGAGGAATATCAGCAGATAAAATTATTCAATGGTTCCAAGTTCGATAAGGGTATGGGCGAAAAACCTTAATCATAGTGCTTGGATATAATATCAAAAGGCACTTTTTTCTTAAAAAAGAATTTATCGCCAAGCAGTAAATTTTTCAAATTCTTGACACAAATTCTTGAGATTTGAAAAATTTACTGAAATGAGTTATTATTAACTCATTGAAATTGTCAAAGATCGCGGCGAAGCCGCTCTGAATTTTTGGGGGCTTCCTCGCCGCCGCAGGCGACGAAAATGTTAAAAATATTTTCAGAAATACGCCGAGCGGGGCGAGGCGAACAAATCAAATACTTGCATTGAGGCCATCTAAAAAGTCCAACTTTCTTCTCTATAGTTAGTCACATTTTAGTAATTTTGGCTAATTATAGCAATTTGCCCAAAATTCCTAACTATTCGAAAAGTGGTAAAAATGAGTTTTTAGATGACCTTATTAGGATTTTGTCTGAAAAACGGTTCGCGCATTTTCAATTATAGGCCACCATAAAAATCCCGAGTAATCGGGATTTTTATGTTATTCAATAAATATATTATACCATATTTTTTGGACTTGACTCAGATTGTTTTTTATGGCTAAAAGTGCTGTTTTGCCTAAGGTAAGCTAAAAACACGAAAAAAAGTGTGTTTTTGAAAAAAATCAATTTTTTTTGGGTAAAACAGCTGTTTTAGCTAAGGTAAGCTAAAAACACCAAAAAATACGTGTTTTTGAAAAAAATCAATTTTTTTTCAAAACACAAAGTTGCTATGTTTTGTATTACTTAAGTAATAAGAGAGGAACGTTCCATATGGAACATTAAAACTTTAGCTTAGGTTAGACATAAATACATTGTTCCATATGGAACAATTAAGAAAATGTAAAATTATATAAAAAATTTATGTCAAGACCAGTGTAGACAAATTGTGTGTAAGTATATAAATATATATGTTTTGGTGGAAAAGTATATTAAAATGTTTTATTAATGTTCCACATAGAACATGACCCAAAATATTACCTAATATTAGATTAAAATTAATGTTCCATATGGAACATTAAAAAATATGTCTAGGATAGTCTAGACAAAAAATATTTTAGGCTAATATTAGTTTAATATTTCATTGTTCCATATGGAACAATGAAATATGTCAAGACCAGTGTAGACAAATTGTGAATAAGTGTATAAAAAGACAGCTTTTGGTGGAAAAGAAAAACCCAATGTTCCATATGGAACATTGGGTATAAGCAAATAACTATAAAACTTTAACAAAACTAAGTCCAAAAACCAGTTGTTTCTTAATTTCTTTGGGTACGTATGGCCCAATATTGAAATTAATACCGACCAGACCTAGGACTATCCAATTCTCAGAACTATGAAGTTCTGGAGTAAAAACAGCAGAAATAAAGTCAAAACCCTTATTTCTGTTTTTTATTAACATGTCTAGTATATAACAAAAAAAGGTAAACTGTCAATAATTCTGACACCCACAGTCGCCAAAATTAGCATAAACATATACTATGGTGTCAGAAATATTGACACATTTAGGTATATAATATATACTTAACATATGATTGAACTGAAAGCTCTACAAGACATAGGGTTAACCCAAACAGAAGCTAAAGTATATTTAGCTACTTTAGAATTGGGTAATTCAAATGTTTCAGACATATCTAAAAGATCTGAAATTAAACGCCCTACCTGTTATTTATCTCTAGATAATTTATTTAATAAAGGGTTTGTAACAAAAGCAGGGAAAAAGAGTACAACTTTATATTCTGTAGAAAAACCAAGTATATTGTTGAACAAATTTAAAGAAAAGATGGATAATTTCAAGGATCTATTACCACTTTTTGAAGCTAAGTTTAATAAAGGACCTAAACCTAAAATTAGGTATTATGAGGGCAAAGAAGAATTATGGAATGTGTATACAAAAATTTTATTTCCGGAAAGAGAAGCTTGTTATTTCGGAACAGACACAAACAAACTTCTTAAAACTTTACCCGACTTACTTGGTTATTGGAAAAGAAATTGTGTTGGGGCATACAAGAGTTCAAAGGAAATAGTTTCATGTAGTAGAGAGGGGTTTGAGTATGCAAAAAAAGAGAACAAATATAGAGAGGTTAAGATCATGCCAAAAGATTTGCCTGTATTTGCTGACTCAGTAATTACAGACAACAAACTTTTCATAGTCTCTCTAGATAATCTTTTTGGTGTATTAATAGAATCAGAAGATTTAGCTAAAACTTACAAGAATTTTTTTCTGCTTGCTTGGCGTGCAGCAAATGAGGTAAAATAAAATAACAATTAAAATAGAAATATGATCTACGATACAATAATAATTGGTGCAGGCCCTGCTGGGTGTGCCGCAGCAATATATGCAGCAAGAAAAAAAATGAAAGCAATATTGATTACAGAAAGTTTTGGGGGTCAGTCTGCTGTTTCAGCAACAATTGAAAATTGGATTGGTGAAAAAGAAATTTCAGGTTTTGATTTTGCTAGAAAACTTGAAGAACATGTTCGATTTCAAGAAGATTTAGAAATTAAAGATAACAATAAAATTAGTAAAGTTGAGAAAAAAGAAAACGTCTTTACAGTTGAAACAGAACAGGGAGAAAGTTTCCAAACAAAAACTTTAATTATTACAGCTGGTGGGCACCACAGAAAGTTAAACATTCCTGGAGAAGAAAAGTTTGACGGAAAAGGTGTTGCATATTGTTCAACTTGTGATGCACCAATGTTTAGAGACAGGGAGGTAGTCGTTGTTGGTTCAGGTAATGCTGGCTTAGAAGCTATTGTTGATTTATTAAACTATTCAAGCAAGATATATCTATTAGACATATTGTCAGAAATGCAAGGAGACAAGGTTTTGCAAGAAGAAATATTAAAATCAGATAAGATTCAATTTGTTTCAGAATCCAGAATAAAAGAAATTTACGGAGATAAGTTTGTTGAAGGAATTAAATATACAGATAAAGAAAATCAAGAAAAAGAATTAAAAGTACAAGGAGTTTTTATTGAGATTGGATCTTTACCTAATAGTGATTTTCTTGGAGATTTGGTTGAAAAGGATAAATATAATCAAATTAAGGTAGACAAAAATCAAACAACTAATCAGCCAGGAATCTTTGCTGCTGGTGATGTGACAGATAAGATGTATAAACAAAACAATATTGCAGCAGGAGATGGTACAGTAGCAATTTTGGCCGCATATGAATATTTGATGAAATTTTATTAGGATGTCATCCTGAGGAACACGGCGACAAAGGATCTATTTTAAAACATACACTTCAATGTGTGTATTTTTTAATTTTTATTTAAAAAGTGATATAATATATATATATGAATTTAAGATATGAAAATAAATTATGGAAACAAGGCTATGACCACATAGCTGGTTTAGACGAAGCTGGTAGGGGGTCGTGGGCAGGACCTGTTGTAGCTGGTGTAGTTATTCTGCCAAGAAAGTTTAAAATTAAGGGAATTAAAGATTCTAAACAATTAAGTTCTTTACAAAGAGAAAAACTATTTTTACAAATTATTAAGAACAGTATTGCTTGGGCAGTTGGTATTATTCCACATTCTGTAGTTGATGAGGTTGGTATATTACAGGCCAACAAGCAGGCTTTTTTAAAAGCTATTGATAAGATAAATTTAGATCCAGATTATTTAATTTTTGATGGAATAAAGTTTTTTGAACCAGAACACGAACATGAGTTTATTATTAAAGGTGATGATAAAATTATGTCTGTTGCCGCAGCATCAATTATTGCTAAAGTAATACGCGATAATTTATTAATCTATCATCATAAAATTTATCCAGAATATGGATTTCATAATAATAAAGGATATGGAACAAGAGAGCACAGAGAAGCTTTAGACAACCATGGATTGTGTGAAATTCACAGAGTGACATATAGGCCAATAGAAGAAATATTAAATAAAGAACTATAAGCACTACCATAGAGTATGGTAGGCTTAAATTTCCGTCGCTCACCCCAGATGAAAATTTCATTTTCGCCTGTGGCTCGTTAGGAAATATAATTTTAAACATATGATACATCAAAAAGTACCAGGAGGTAATGGACTCCTAAACCCACAACAAATTTTAAAAGAAAATTTAAATATTCCTTCTGGTTCGTATGTTGGAGATTTTGGTTGCGGCGGAGCTGGATATTTTGTTATGCAAACAGCTAGGATAGTTGGAGAGAATGGTTTAGTCTATGCTGTAGATATACAGAAAACCGTATTATCAAACATTGAAAGTCAAGCCAAGGAATTAAAGTTAGATAATATCAAAATAATATGGTCAAACCTAGAAAAGTATGGAGCATGTAGAGTGAATAATGAAAGTTTGGATTATGGTTTGATTATTAATGTGCTTTTCCAAAATAAAGATAAACCAGCCGTTCTTAAAGAGGTTGCACGTATGGTTAAAAAAGATGGAAAGGTTTTAGTTGTTGATTGGAAAGAAGGAAGGTTTCCTTTAGGGCCAGAACCAAATAACAAGATAGCACCAAAAGAATTGATGGATATGTCACAAGAAATTGGTTTAGTTTTTGATAAACAATTTGAAGCAGGGCAGTATCATTATGGAATGATTTTTATTAAACAATAAAGAATATACCCAAATGACTATGGACCAGTTGATGAGGGTTGGTGTGTGGCAGTCCACTTTCTGGTGCACACTTTTTTATTTTGACAAAAAAGTATAAAATAGATTAAAATATACTCATATGCAATTATTTATCGAAAATATAGGAAATCTATTTACCTTCAAGTATTGGTTTGATTTAACTCCTGACCCTCTTTTGTCAGGGATTTTAACCTTTTTATATATTTTATTTGCTGTAATGATAATATTAGGTTTTTCGTGTAAAGCAATGGTCAAGAAAAACCAGAAAAACACACCTTTACGTAATATTTGGTCTAAATTCTATTTTTTCTTTTCAACTATGGGTTTTCTTGGTTTAGTGGTTACTTTTTTTAGAGCTAAACAAGTAAATTTCTTTGGAGCACCTTTTTGGATGTTGTTGTGGTTAATAGGGTTAATTGTATGGTTGATCTTTATTATCCGCTACATAAAAACAAGAATACCTAAAATTAAAGAAGAAATAGAACTCAAACAAGAGATGGATAAGTACATGCCAAAGAGATAAAAAATATTTTATTAGGTTTTAATAAATTATTTTGTATGGTATTATTAAATTATATGAATGGAACAACAACACTACAACAACAAAAATTTTTAATAATTCCTTGGGTTTCTACTTATAAAACTGTTAACAAAAAAAAAGTAATTTGGGATAAAAGTGTACAGATATTAAGAGATGAAATAGGTAATGCGTGGCAAGGATCAAATTCTGTTGAGGAAATTAGAAACCAAAGAAGTAAGTCATATTAGCTATGAACAGTCAAATAACAATTGATAGTTGTGTTTTTGTTTCTGCTTTGAATTTACAGGAAGAGCATTCTGATAGATGTTTAGATTTATTACGTCAAGTTAATAAAGGAAAATATATTGCGATTATTCCGACTACAGTTTTAGTGGAAGTTGTTGCTGCAATTAGGAGAAGAACAAAATCTAAAAAATTAGCAATAAAAGCCAAAGATTTTATTTTAAATATTAAAAATTTGAATTTTGTTGATATTGATTACTCTAGAACGATAAATATGTTAAAATTTGTGACAGAAAACAGTTTACGAGGAATGGATGCGATTATTGTGTGGACTGCAAAAGAGTTTAGTTGTGGTTTGGTCACTCTTGATAAAGAGATAAAAAACTTAGCTAAAGGAAAGATAAAATTTGTAAATTTATAGAGAAATAAATTATATTTTGAGAAATAATTATTGATATTTGTAGAAAAATAAAAACCCCGTCAATTTGGCGGGGTTTTGGGGTTTAGTTATTTTCCTTTCCAAAAATTTTTACTAATATGCACCCTGTGAACAAGACTACAATAGCGAAACTTAGAAACCAAATGATTGATGCAATAATAAATTCAAGATTAGAATTTACTTTAGATAAAGCAAATGGCAATAATTTCCACCCCCAAATCAAGAAAATAGCCGCGTAAAAAACTTCTCTAATTTTTCTATTCCTATTCATTTTAATTTCCTCCAAAATTATTAAATTATCAAGTTTTTTAGTTTGGTTAAAATATAAGATATTTAAAATTATTGTGGAAGTGTGGAAAATTTAATTTTAGCTAAAATTAGTAGATACTTGACAAAAATAATTAATTTATGCTATAATTGTGGAGTAAATTCGACAAAAAAGTGATTGCGTGTTCTATGCGATCCTTCGACTCTTAGCAACCATAAAGGTCGCTCAGGACAGGGCTAAAAAAATGCAAATACTAGAAATCTTAAAAAACATCGGCTTATCACCCAACGAAGCTAAGGCGTATTCGGCTGTTTTAAAGTTAAAAAAAGGGTTAATAACACCAATTGCAGAAAAAGCAGGGGTTAATCGCACTTCTGCTTATGATGTATTAGAATATTTAAACAAAAAAGGATTGGTTTTAAAATATGTAGAGAATAATAAAATTGGCTATACAACCGAAGGTCCACAAAAATTAAAAAATTGGCTGACTAATAAAGAAAACCAATTAGACCAAGAAAAGGAAGTTTTTAAAGAATATTTACCTGAATTAAAAAATATTTTTTATCAACAAGAAGGAAAGCCAAAATTTAGATATTTTGAGGGAATTGATTCAATGGAAGATTTTTTTAATGATGCATTGGATTGTAAATCAGGAGAAAATACAGGTTATACATCAGCGTACACAAATACAAGAGTTGCAAGCGAAAGCTTTAATAAGAGGTATACAAAAGAAAGAGTAAAAAGAAAAATAAAAGCCAGATATTTTGTACAAGAATCTGATAAAGAAGAAACATTAAAATATATTAAAAAATATTATGAAAAATATTTAGACAAAAATTCTGACTTAATTCGTGTCAAGGTTTTGCCAACTGGAAGTGAAAAATATTATATAAATGAAACTGCAATTTATGATAATAAGTTTGCTATTCCACATATGAGTAAAGATTTTTTTGGAGTCATCATTGAAGATGAACAAGTTGCCAATACACAAAGGATGATTTTTAATGTATTGTGGAGAAGTATAAAAGATGAGATAAAGATAGTTTAAATTTTTCTATGCCAGAGCAAACTAAAAAACAAATTGGTAATTTAGGAGAAGATTTGGCTAAAAAATTTTTACAAAAAAGAAAATATAAAATTTTAGATAAAAATTATTATGTTAAAGGTGGAGAAATAGATTTAATAGTTAAAGATAAAACTAGTGGGGAGTTGGTTTTTGTAGAAGTTAAAACCAGAAGCTCAAATTTAGGTGGTTGGCCTGAACAAGCAGTTAATTTAGTTAAAAAACAAAGAATGTCTAAGACAGCTGAAAAGTATTTAAGAAAAAACAAATATTTATTGTGGCAAAATTATAGATTTGACATAATTTCAGTTGAGCTAGATAATTTAAGTAGAAAAGCAAAAATAATGCATTTTAAGTATATTTAGATAAACTTGACATATTTTTAAGAATAATATATACTAAAAATAAGATAAGAAAGAGTAGTCTACAGGTTCGGTTTTGTCCGAATCTTTTTTAATAAATATATACATAAATTAAATACAAACATATGCCAACAGAATTAGCATTAGCTATCCAACAAATTTGTGATGAGAAAAATTTATCAAAAGAATCAGTTAAAGAAACAATTGAGTCTGCTTTAGCGTCTGCTTATCGTAAAGATTTTGGAAATAAGCAACAGAATCTGCATGTAGATTTTAGTTTAGATACAGGAGATTTTGAGGTTTATGATGTTAAAGAGGTTGTTGAAGATGAACTTCAAAAAAAATATGAAGAAATGAGAAACAAGATTGAAGAATTAAAAGCAACTGGAGATGAAATTCCAGACGAATTAAAACAAACTACACCCAATCCAGACGAAGACGGCGAAGAAGAGGAAGAAAAAAGATTTAATCCTAAAACAATGATTTCTTTAGCTGAAGCAAAAGAAACAGACAAGAAATCACAAATAGGAGAAGAATTAATTACAAAATTAGAAATTCCTTCCGAGTTTGGTCGTATGGCAGCTCAAACTGCTAAGCAAGTAATTATCCAAAAAATTAGAGAAGCAGAAAGAGAAGGAATCTTTAATTTATATAAAGATAAACAAGGTGAATTAATTAATGGTACAGTTCAACGCAAAGAAGGTAGTATTGTCTTAGTAGATATTGGTGATACAACAGCTATTATACCACCTCAAGATCAAATCCGTAGTGAAAACTATAGAGCTGGTGCTAGAATGAAATTCTATTTAAAATCTGTTGAGCAAACACCAAGAGGCCCAGAGGTTGTTGTTTCTCGTGCGCATCCAGAAATGGTTAGAAAGCTTTTCAAGCTAGAAGTTCCTGAAATCGGAACAGGTACTGTACAAATCAAAGCTATCTCTCGTGAAGCAGGTTCACGTTCCAAAGTGGCTGTTTGGACCAAAGATGATTCTATTGATCCTATAGGAAGCGCTGTTGGACAGCGTGGTACACGTGTCCAAACCATCATTAATGAGTTAGGTGGAGAAAAGATAGACATTATTGAATGGAGTGAGGATGTAGAATATTTCATTATCAAATCTCTAGCCCCAGCTAAGATTGAAAAAGTAGAATTAAACGAAGAAGAAAAAGTTGCCAAAGCTTATGTAAAGGAAGATCAATATTCTCTAGCTATTGGAAAAGAAGGACAAAATGTTCGTTTGGCAGCAAAACTTACTGGCTGGAAGATTGATATTGTACAAGCTGGGGGCATAAAAGAAGAAGGTGGAGACGAGAATGAATCTGAAGAGGTTGCTGAAGAAAGCAAAGAAGTAAAAGCAGAAGAGAAAGACCTAAAAGAAGTTAAGGAAGAGACAGTAGAAGAGGCTGTTGAAGAAAAGAAAGAATCAAAGAAAGAGAAGAAAGAAAAAAAGAAAAAAGAAGAAAAATAATTATATGTCAGAAGAAATGTTAACTTTGGTAGATAAAGATGATAAACTTGTTGGAGAAGAATTGCGTGATAAATGTCATCGACAAGGTTTATGGCACAGAGCATCCACAATATTTGTTTTAAACTCTAAGGATGAGGTTTTAATCCAGAGGAGGGCTCCAAATATGTCTCACCCAAACAAATGGTGCAGTTCTGCTTCAGGACATGTATTAACTAATGAGACTTATGAACAAGCAGCTAAGAGAGAATTAAAAGAAGAACTTGGAATCGAATGTGATTTTAAAGAAATTGGCAAATTAGCTGAACAAACTATAGGTAAACCAGACGAGATTGAGAATGAATACAACAAAGTATATGTTTGTTATCACGAAGGACCGTTCAAGATACAAAAAGAAGAACTAACAGAAGTTAGATTCATATCAATTCCTGAATTAAGAAAAGAAATTGAACAAGATAGAAATAATTTTACCCCGGGATTTTTATTAGAATTAAGATATTTTTTAGAAAATAGAGGGTATTAAAATTTGGAAAACAAAGTAAAGACTGCTAAAATGAAATTAGCAGTTTTTATTTTTTCTATGTTAATTGGAGCACACATTTCAGTAGCTGGTGGAGTACAGAATGCTCCACAAAATGCCCATGACATTGGTTGTGAGGTTTTTCAATTTTTTTCTCGTTCACCAAGAGGAGGTAAAGCGCCTGAATTAACATTAGAAATAATCAAGGAATTTAAAGATAACCTAAAGAAATATAATCAAAAAGAATGTTACATTCATGCCCCTTACTATATCAACTTGGCCTCTTCAAAAAAAAATATTTATCATGGTTCAGTATCTGTTTTAAGAGAAGAATTAGAAAGAGGTAGTAAATTAGGTGCAAAATATTTAATGACTCATTTGGGTAGTGCAAAAGATATTGGACAAGAAAAATCGATTAAACAGATGGCTAAAGGGATTTCAGAGGTTTTAAAAGGACATGCAGGAAGTTGTCAGTTTTTAGTTGAAATGTCCGCTGGTTCAGGTCAAATTATTGGAGACACGTTTGAAGAAATTAGAGATATTTTTAAAAATATTAAACAAGCAAAGAAAATTGGAATATGTTATGATACGGCTCATGCATTTGAATCTGGATATGATATACGAGACAAAAAATCTGTTAAAAAAACATTAGATGAGTTTAATAAAACTTTAGGACTTGATAAACTTAAATTAATTCATCTAAATGATTCTAAAACAGATTTAGGCTCAAGAGTTGATAGACATGAACATATTGGAAAAGGTAAAATTGGTTTGAAAGGTTTTAGTGCTTTACTGTCTGATAGAAGATTAAAAAATATTAATTTGATTTTAGAAACACCTGCAGGAAAAGAAATGCTTGATGACGTAGGAGTGTTAAAAAGAATGAGAAAGTAAAATATTGACAAATAATATTATTTGTCATATTATTAATATATGAAATATTTTGATTGGAGTAATACAAAAAACGAGCAATTAAAAGCAGAGCGTGATATTTGTTTTGAGGATTGTACTATAGCTATAGAAGAAGGCAAGCTTTTAGATATTATTAAACACTCAAACGAAAGAAAATATCCTAACCAGAAAATTTTTGTTATAGAAATTAATAATTATATATATTTAGTACCTTTTGTAGAGGATGAGGAAAAAGTTTTTTTAAAAACAATTATTCCAAGCCGTAAAGCAACCAAAAAATATATTTTAGAAAAATAACATAAACATATGAAATATTATGATTTAAATAAAGAAGAAAAACAAATCCTTGAAGATTTTGAAAGGGATGATTTTAAGAGTGTTAAGGATTTAAAGAAGCAAAAAGACAGTTATGTTAAATATGCTAAATCAACTCTTGCTAAGGCTAGAAATATAAATATTAGGTTATCAGAAAAGGATTTACAAAAAGCTAAGATAAAAGCTGCTGACCAAGGTATTCCTTATCAAACTTTAATAACATCTGTTGTGCATCGATATGTTAATGATAGAATAAAATTGAAAGGATAAAATCTATGAACTACATAAAAGAAAAACAATTTGCAATACAAGTAGTTAAAAAAGCAGGAAAAGAACTTTTAAAGTATTTTGAAAAAATAGATTCAATTAAAGTTAACAAAAAATCAAAACACGAAGTTGTTACCCCGGCTGATTTAGCTGCTAATAATCTTATCATTTCAGCTATTAAAAAACAGTTTCCAGAACATGGAATTTTGTCAGAAGAAACAGGTTGGTACCAAAAAGATTCAGACTATATATGGACAGTAGATCCTTTAGATGGAACAACAAATTTTTCTATTGGTAATCACTTTTTTAATACATCAATAGCTTTAGTTTATAAAAATGAGATTGTTTTAGGTGTAACATGGGCACTATTCTTTAAACAGCTATTTGTAGCTGAAAAAAATAAAGGAGTTACATTGAATAATAAAAAAATTAAAGTATCAAACACCAAGAAACCAATAGAGGCAATGATAGATTTTGGTTATACATATAAAGATGATAAAACAAACAAGAAAATGGCTGATATTCATGCAAAATTCTTATTAAACTATGAACATGCACATAATTTAGGTGCTGCTGCTTTAGAGCTCGCTTGGGTGGCTATGGGAAGGCTAGAAGCGTATGTTTTGCCCCACACTAAGCCATGGGACATTGCTGCAGGAATATTAATGGTTAGAGAAGCAGGAGGCAAGGTAACAGATTTCAGAAATAAAGAATATGTATTTAGTAGTAATGATCAAGGAACAGTAGTTGGTTCTAATGGAAAAATTCATAGTAATTTAGTCAAATTTTTACAGAATTGGTAAATATGAAGATTCAAATAAAAGTAATTACAAAAGCTAGTTGTAATAAAGTTGAAAAAATAGATGATGTACATTATAAAGTAAAAGTTACAACAGCTCCTGAAAAAGGTAAGGCAAACAAGAAGGTGATAGACATATTATCTGAATATTTTAATGTTTCTAAATCAAAAATTAATATTATTAAAGGCCAAACCATTGCAGATAAGTTTATAGAAATTCAAACTTGATTAATATATAATATTTTGTTAACATATTGTTAGTCCCAAAAGGGATTTTTAAAATTAATAAGTTGCGGGTGTAGTATAATGGTTATTATATTAGGTTGCCAATCTAAAGATGGCGGTTCGATTCCGCTCACCCGCTCCAAAAGCCCCAAATTAATTTTTTGGTGTTTTTGGTTTGAAAAAACAACCCAAAGGTTGTAAAATTGTATATATAAATATGTTTTAATTTATTTTAAGCTTAAAGCGGTGTTTTTATTTAAATACTTAGCTTTGAAGAAATTTTGAATAAAATATTGACTAATATAAGCCGTCGGACCCTTAGTGGGGGTAAAAGATGGTTTTGCATAGGGTTGACAAGATTTTACATAGGGTGTATAATTAAGATACATATAGTTTTATATATATTTGCATAGGGTTTTAAAAATAATATGGATTTTAATCAAGAATTAATAACAATTGGTGAAGCTACAAAACAAATTGGGGTTTCTATTGACACAATGCGTCGTTGGGATAAAACAAGACGTCTTACTTCTGTTCGTGGAAAAAATAATTATAGATACTATAAAAAAGAAAAAATTGAAAAATATATGAAAAAAAACATAAAAGATACCTTTAAAATAGCAAGAAGTTGGGTTTTAGAAAATACAGGGAGCGATCCTAGGCCTGAATTTTATTGTAAAGAAAGTCCTATTTTTCAGGCAAGATTAATTCGGTTAAAAGAAGAATTAAGCAAGATGAAAAAATTAAAAGATAACTATTTTTCGATTATTAGTATAGTTGGAGAAATTGGTGATAATTCTTTTGCTCATAATTTTGGTAATTGGCCAGATGTAATGGGGTTGTTCTTTGCCTATAATTTAACAGCAAGGAAAATTGTTTTAGCAGACAGGGGTCAGGGAGTTCTAAAAACTTTAAAAAAAGTTAAACCAGAATTAAATAATAATTTAGATGCTTTAGAAACAGCTTTTACCGAAGTAATTTCCGGAAGATCGCCAGAAGCCCGAGGAAACGGCTTAAAATATGTAAGGAAAATGGTAACTACTAATGAAATGGAATTATTTTTTCAAACAGGTGATGCAAAATTAAAAATTAAAAAAGATGATTTAAATTTAAATATCCAAAAATCATCTGTTAAAATTACGGGGTGTTTAGTGTTAATTAAGTTTTAATGTTTTTATGACTATTTATTTAAAAAAATTTGGAACTCTGTTAAATGGCAGAATGGTTGGCGGAGAGGCGTTTGCTGCTTTTTTGCCGTCACTGTCTGATCTAAAGGATAATGAAAAAATAAAAGTTGATTTTGAGGGGGTTGATGTTTTTTCTCCTTCTTGGGGAGATGAGTTTTTAAGTTCTTTAATTAAGAAATTTGGCGATAAGGTTGTGTTGGAAAATACTCAAAATCCGGCAGTTAAAACAACTTTAGATTTTTTAGAAGAAATTAACAGGACAAAATTTAACAGAGAGAATTAATAGGTATTGTTTCTAAAGAAGTAGCTGGCAAAATTAAAACAACCCTTACGGGTTGTGAGGATTTAAAGTATATTTTAATTTATTTTAAGCTTAAAGTAATATTTTTATCTAAATATCCAGCTTGGAAGAAGTCTCTAATAAATCTTTGGTCTGCATGTTCTGTATATGTTGGTATATCATCATGTTCTACTGGTTGTTGGTATGATACTTTATTGTCTATCCAGCTTAAAACTAATGCCACGATAACAACGACGAATAGAGAGATTATTATCTCCATAAATAGCTTGAATGTGTGAATTCCTGTATTTTTATCATCACACAGCCATTGATTGTCTGCACAGACGTTTTTCCACGTTTGATTATAATTGGAATGCATATTTTTTGTTTTTGTATATATTTTTGTATTAAAAAAGAAGTATGAACAAAATACTTCTTTATTACAATATAAGTATAGCATAATTTTTCACTCTTGTCAAAGATTTTCCCATTTTTTAGCATCTAAACCTTTTTGGGCGGCATCCATTTGAGCTTCTTGTTTAGATGTTCCTTTTCCTTCTGCTACCAGTTCGTCTTCTAAATATACACCAATTATAAAGGTTTTTTCATGATCTGGACCAGATTCAGACATTACTTGATAAGATGGTGTAGTTCCTGTTTTTTCTTGAGCCATTTCCTGAAAAAGAGATTTGGCATCTATATATAACTTGTTTTTAAGGATATTAGGTAATTTTATTAGGATATTGTTTGTGATGAATTCGCTAGCTTTGTCCCAACCCTGATCTAGATAAATAGCTCCGATGATTGCTTCCATTGCATTGGCTAATATGTAGTTTCTTGCTTTTTCGTTTTTATCTTTAGATTCACCTTTTGACAAGAAAAGATAATCTTCAATTTTTAGCTCATGTGATACTTGAGCTAACATTTTTGAATTAACTAATGCTGCACGCCAATTTGTTAATTCACCTTCAGGGTTTGGATATTTTTTATATAAATACTCTGTTACGATTAATTCTAAAACAGCATCGCCTAAAAATTCTAAACGCTCATTGTGTTCCATCCCCGTAGAGGAATGTTCGTTTATATATGATCTGTGAATTAATGATTGTTGTAATAATTCTTTATTTTTAAAAGTAACTTTTATCTTTTTTTCTAGTTTTAAGAAATCTGACATAGTTTTATAAGATTCTAAACTCTAAACAAATTCAAATATAGGATACTAGCCCTATATTTTCTTCGCTCGCTCGGAAATATAAACCCAATCAAGGCTTTCATTTCACTTACTTGCTCGAAAATAAGTATTTTGAAATTATTTGGAAATTAGATTATTAATTGTTAGTTATTTTCTTTGTTTTATTCTTCTGGAGTTTCTTCTTCCATTTTTCCATATATCGCCCCTAATACACCATTAATAAATTTTCCAGAAGAATCACCACCAAATGTTTTAGCCATTTCAATGGCTTCATTAATTACGACCTTTGGTGGTATTTTGTTTTCAGTAAATTTTAATTCATAAATTCCTAAACGTAAAACATTACGGTCAACTACAGTCATTTTTTCAATAGGCCAATCAGGTGCATATTTTGTAATAATCTCATCAATATCATTTAGGTTTTTTGTTACCCCTTTAACTAAAGCTTCGATGAAAGAGGTATCTTGTAAACCAACTCCTTGTTCGCGAATACTATGTTCCAAAACAGTTTGAAGTTTTTGTGAGCGGTGATTAAAATCCCACTCATAAAGTGTTTGCATTGCTATTGTTCTTGAAAGGTGTCTGTTGGACATATGTTATTTCTTTTTTTCTTGTTTCTTTTCTTTTTTTTCTTCTTTCATCTTTTTCTTTCTATCTGCTTTTTTAATTCTAATTTTTAAAACCTTCTTCTCTTTATATGTGCCACAAAAAGAACAAGCTGTGTGAGGTTTTAAGGGTTTTTTACATTTTGGGCAGGCAGACAATGTTGTAGGTTTTAGACTAATAGCTGACTTTCTTTTTCTTGAACGTGACTTTGTGTGTCTTTTCTTTGGTTTCATAATTTTTTGTGTATAATTTAGTACTATATTTAAATATATTCTAGCCCATTTCCTCTATAAAAGCAAGTCTTTAACTTTTAGTATTTTTTTGTTAAAATATATATAGACATACATATGGCCCGATATCGTAAAAAAAGGTTAAAAAATATGGTTTCAAACATACCTCCCAATATAAAGAGGGATGTATTTGTTTTATTCATATTCTTTTTGGCTGCTACTTCTGCTATAGCCATGTTTGGTGTGCCAGGTAAGTTTTGGGAAGTTTTAGATGCTATGTGGCAGTATCTATTTGGTTGGGGTTGGTGGTTTTGGCCAGTTATTTTAGCTGTTTCAGGATATTTTCTAGCAGTTAAAGAAAAAAAAGACATATCAGGGTATAGATGGTTGGGTATATTTTTATTCACCATTTCATATTCAGGCATCTTTAGTTTATTTATCAAAAACACCAGGAGTGGTTTTGAGATTGCCAGTGAAGGGATTGGTGGTGGTTTATTGGGCTACTTTATATCCTGGCCTTTTTTACAAATAGGGGGAATGTGGTTAGCTACTATTGTATTGCTTTTACTTTTTTGTATTTCTTTACTTTTGTTTTTTGAGAAAACAATAACAGGTATTTTTGAAAGTCTTCGTTTGCCATCTTTTTCTTGGTTGAAAGAAAAACTTGCTTCTAAAGATGAAGGCTATTTAGAAGAAGGGTCAATTGATGATATCGGGTTTGAACAAAAAGAAATTGATCCAGAGTTCTCGGGAGAGGAAGAATATGAAGAGTTTAGAGAAATTGAAGATGGAGATAAAACACAAAAAGAAATGTTTCCTAAGAGTAAAAAAATATTACCCAAGATAGATTTACCTTTAGATCTTTTAAGTGATAAAAAAGAGGCACCTACTTCAGGGAATATTAAAATCAATCAAGAGATAATTCAGAAAACTTTAGAGCATTTTGGAATTAATGTTGAGATGGGAGAAGTATCTGTTGGACCAACAGTTACACAGTATACATTTAAGCCAGCTTCTGGTGTTAAGGTTTCACAGATTACAACATTGAATAATGATTTAGCTTTAGCTTTGGCTGCTCATCCAATTAGGATTGAAGCACCTATCCCAGGTAAATCTTTAATTGGTGTTGAAGTGCCAAATCAAAAAAATGCTCTGGTATCTTTAAAAGAAACTTTGATTTCGGATCTTTTTAAAAATCGTAAAACAAATTTATCAATGGCAATTGGTAAGGATGTAAGTGGAAAACCTTGGCTAGCTGATTTAGGTAAGATGCCTCATCTTTTAATTGCTGGGGCGACTGGCTCAGGTAAAACTGTTGGTATTAATTCCATTATCATTTCTTTACTTTATCAAAACCAACCTGATGATTTAAAATTTATAATGGTTGACCCGAAAAGAGTTGAATTGCCACAGTATAACAACATACCACATTTATTATGTCCTGTAATTACAGATGTAAAAAAGACCATTAACGCATTAAGGTGGGCAGTTAAAGAGATGGAAAGAAGATTACAAGTTTTATCTAATGTAAATAAAAGGAATATTGATGCATATAATGCAACTGGTCCTAAAGAAAAAATGTCATATTTAATTATTATAGTAGATGAGTTGGCAGATTTAATGTCTGCGGCTGGACCAGAAATTGAAGCAGCTATTGTGCGTTTAGCACAGATGTCTAGAGCTGTCGGAATACATTTAGTTCTAGCTACTCAACGCCCATCTGTTAATGTTATTACTGGTCTAATTAAAGCTAACATACCAGCCAGAATAGCTTTTTCCGTAGTTTCCTTAATGGATTCAAGAACAATATTAGATACAAGTGGAGCTGAAAAACTACTTGGGAACGGTGATATGCTATTTATTACAGCAGAACTTTCTAAGCCAGTAAGGTTACAGGGGGCATTTTTATCTGATGCTGAAATTGAAAGAGTGGTTGGGTTCTTGAAAGAAAAAGGAAAACCAGAGTATGATGAAAGTATTACAGAAAAAGCAGCACTAACGGGTGTTTCTGCAGTAGGTCATGGGAGTTATGAAGATGATGATGAACTTTTACTTGAAGCAAAAGAATTAGTTATTAAAATGGGTAAAGCATCAGCCTCATATTTGCAAAGAAAATTTAGAATTGGTTATGCTAGAGCTGCTAGGCTTTTAGATTTACTTGAAGACCATGGCATTGTTGGTCCTGCTCAAGGATCAAAACCAAGAGAGGTTATTGGTAGGATGGAAGAATTAGAAGCAGATAGAATTTTAGAAGAGTCTGAAGATGAGTCTGACGAAGATTTTGATGATGATGAAGATTATGAAGAGTCAGAGCGTTAAACATAAAAGCCGACTGCTTGGCTTTTTGTAGCTCTGACGGGGCGAGCGATGTACCGAAGGTACCGCGAGTCACCACACACTAATATATGACAGCGTTTCGTACTAAGAAAATTAATGAACACCAAGATATTGGTAAAATATTAAAAGGGGCCAGAGAAAAATCTGGTCTCTCTTTAAGCTTGCTTTCAGATCAGTTAAAGATTAACAAACAATATTTAGGATATATTGAAGACAATGATTGGCAAAAACTACCAGGCGAATTTTATATCAAGATATTTGTTAAAAAATATGCGGAAGTTTTGGGGGTACGATTTGCAAAATTAAATGAAACATTAGAAAAGGAAATGAATATATACAATAAGTGGGATGATATGAAAAAATTTAATAAAAAGGTAGATAAATCTAATTTACTTGTTTTACCTAATATATTAAAAAAATTTACAATAATTTTAGTTGTTTTAATTATTGTAATATATTTAATCTTTCAAGTATCACAAGTTACAAATCCACCAAGTCTAGAGATACTACAACCAACACAAGATACAATAACAATTAATCAAAAGTTCTATACAATTTATGGTCAAACAGAAAGTGATGCTAAGGTCAAAATCAACTCACAAGAGATTATACCAGACAATACAGGTTTTTTTAGCTTACAACTTGACTTGTCCCCGGATTTGAATATAATAAGGACAGAAGCGAAGACAAGATATTCGCGAAATGCTGTAAAAATTAAAGAAATAATCGTACAGGAGTAAAAATATGACAAAAGACGAACAACAAATAAAAAATGATTCAACCCAGGATGCTGTTAATCAAATACGAGAAAAATTTGGCGAAGGTGCCATAATGAGGTTTGGTGAAGCTAAAACTATGCAAGTAGAAGTTATTCCTACAGGATGCCTTTCAATGGATATTGCTTTAGGGGCAGGCGGTGTACCACGCGGTAGAGTAATTGAGATATATGGGGCTGAAAGTTCAGGAAAAACAACTTTAGCCCAACATATTGTAGCAGAAGTGCAAAAATTAGGTGGTGTAGCTGCTTTTGTTGATGCAGAACATGCACTTGATCCTGAATATGCTAAAAAACTTGGTGTAAATATCAATGACTTATTAGTTTCTCAACCAGATTCAGGGGAACAAGCTTTAGAGATTGTAGAAACTTTAGTTAGATCAAATAGTGTGGATGTAGTAGTGATTGATTCAGTTGCAGCTTTAACACCTAAAGCAGAAATTGAAGGAGAAATGGGTGATAGACATGTAGCTTTACAAGCAAGATTAATGAGTCAAGCTTTAAGAAAATTGACATCAATCATCTCTAAAACAAAAACTTGTGTAATTTTCTTAAACCAAACGAGACAAAAAATCGGAGTATTTTTTGGTAACCCAGAAACTACAACTGGTGGCATGGCTCTAAAATTTTATTCTTCAGTTAGAATTCAATTGAAACGTGCAGCTCAAATTAAGATGGGTGATAATACGATTGGCAATAGGGTTAAAGCAAAGATTGTAAAGAATAAAATAGCCCCACCTTTTAAAGATGCTGAATTTGATATTATGTATAATGAAGGTATTTCTTTATCTGGTGATATTTTAGATTTAGGAATGAAGTATGGATTAATAAAAAAACAAGCCACCACATTTTTTTATGGTGACCAAAAATTAGCTGCTGGCCGTGAATCAGCCAAGACTTTTTTAAGAGAAGATAAGAAATTAATGAAACAAATTTCAAAAGAAATTTGGCAAAAAGTTAAAGAAGAAAATTAATTTAAAATTATATATCAAAAAACAGCTCCTCCTGCTCGGGGCTGTTTTTAAATTACTGCCTCGTCTAAATATTTATCACATTTACACTTTTTATTTTTAGGAATATTATTTATCATTTCAAAGATTAATTCTTTAATTTTTTCATTATTTTCCGCAAAAACTTTAATAACTTCTTTGGTTGTAACTGGTTTTATTGTCTTATTATCAACCAACCCAACATCATAATCAGTAACAAGTCCAATATTAGTATAACAAATTCCAAGCTCTCGGGCTAAAACAACTTCGGGATACATTGTCATGCCAATTATGTGCCAACCTTGGTCAGAAAAGAATTTTGATTCAGCTCTAGTAGAAAATCGAGGGCCCTCAATTACAACACCTGTACCAGTAGAATGAAAATTAATATTTAATTTTTTACAAGTTTTAGCTGCTG
Source organism: Patescibacteria group bacterium (assembly GCA_043817345.1). Taxonomy (GTDB): domain Bacteria; phylum Patescibacteriota; class Patescibacteriia; order UBA2196; family UBA2196; genus CAYSXS01. The sequence continues at coordinate 6,459 of JBDRGZ010000028.1, read as the reverse complement.
TTTTTCTTAATTCAACACAATATGGATCTGCCATTGAAAAATGGGCCACATGGTTAGTTTTTTTAATTCCTTCTATTTCTATACCATGATAAAAAGTATCATCTCTATTTTTAGTCCAGTTAATAAACTGATCACAGATTACAAAATCACCAGGTTTAATAAAAGGGTTTAAACTACCAACTGCAGCAGGGGAGATTATTCTTTTAATGCCCATTTTTTTTATTGCCCACATATTAGCTTTGTATGGAATTTTGTGTGGTGGTAATTTGTGTTCTTGCCCGTGACGAGAAATAAAAGCAACTCTTCTTTTGTTTATACTACCCACACTAATTTTATCTGAAGGCTTGCCAAATGGAGTACTAATTTCAAATTCTTTAGGATTTTCAATTAAATCATAAAAACCAGAGCCACCAAATACCCCAATCTCTGCTCGTGGAATTTTAATTTTATTCTGAGTCATAAGATACTAAATAGTTAAAACTATATTTCTTTAATTTTTTAAAACCGTTTAAGAATGGTAAATCTACTATTGCACTTATCCCTATTATATCACCATTCATTTCTTCTACTAATTCACAAGTTGCCAACATTGTTCCACCAGTAGCAATTAAATCATCAACTATTATTATTTTTTCATTTGGTTTAATAGTGTCTTCATGCATTTCAATTATATTGGATGCATATTCTAAAACATATTCTCTAGACTTTGTCTTATATGGTAGTTTTCCTTTCTTGCGCACAACAGAAACACCACAATCTAATTTTAATGCCATGGCTCCTGCGAAAAGAAAACCACGGGCATCAATACCAACAATTTTATCTATCTTTTGATTTAAATATGGTTCACATAATTTATCAATTAGATATTTAAAAATATCTTTATCTTCCAAAAGAGTGGTTATGTCTTTAAAATTAACACCTTTTATTGGCCAATCAGGAACTTCTCGGATATGTTTTTTTAGATCCATGTGATTCTAGTTTAGCAAGTTTAAAAATTTTTGTAAACAAAAAACAGACCGTATAGATCTATTTTTTAGTATATATATAAATTAAATTATACTCTTTCAACGTATTCGCCAGTCTCAGTATTAACCTTCACAACATCATCATCTGAGATAAATAGGGGAGCATTAATAACCGCACCGGTTTCTAAAGTAATTTGTTTTGTTGCTCCACTAACCGAATCGCCCTTAATCCCTGGAGGGGCAGAAGTAACTTTTAAAGCTACTTTAGGAGGAAGTTTTACTCCAATTACCTTATTATCAAATTTTAATAAATCAACAGATAAGCCTTCTTTTAAAAAATTAATCTGATCACCTAAGTTACTATTTGGCAAGCTAACCTGTTCAAAAGATTCGTCTTCCATGAATTCAGAATTAGTATTGTCTTTATATAGAAAACTGGCTTTTATTCTTTCTATTTCAGCTTCTTCAAACTTATCACTGGATTTAAAGTTCCTTTCTAAAACAGAACCTGTTTTTAGATTTTTTATTTTAGACTGCAAAACAGCCCCTGAACGGGCCTGTTTTGAATGATTTGCTTTAACTATTTGATAAGGTTCGTTTTCATAAATGAAAACTGTACCTAATTTTAAATCACTAATGCTTAGCATAGTTTTTGTTATTTTTTAACAAAAGGCATTAAACTCATAATACGTGCACGTTTGATTGCACGAGCAACACGTCTTTGGTGTTTAGCACAAAGACCTGTACGTCTACGAGGTACTATTCTTGCATAATGAGAGAAGAAACGTTGTAATGTTTGCACGTCTTGCCAGTCTACTTCTTCATTGTTAGCACAATAGTAGCAATGTTTTTGTTCAATTGGAGTATTGTTTGTATTTGCTTTCATAGTTTTTAAAATGGGACAACTTCACTATCTGGTTGAGGAATTTCTTCTGATTGAATTGGTGCTTCTTCTTCAACTTGTATGACAGGAATTTCTTCGGCTAGTGCACTTGCTGGACTTGCTGAAGAAGGATTGTTGTTTAATGTAGCTCCGCTTGGCGCAGAAGTCCCTGTAGCCTTTGGCCCCATTTGAAAATTTTCAGCAACGATTTCTGTACGGTATCTTTTGATACCATCTTGTCCTACCCAGTTTCTAGTTTGTAATCTACCTTCTATCATTAGTAGTTGACCTTTTTTTAGATATTGCCCTGCAATTTCAGCAAGTTTTCTCCAAACAACTATATTATGAAATTCCACTTGTTCTTGTTTTTGACCATCTTGTCCTGTCCATTTTCTGTTAGTTGCCATACTAAATGAAGCAACATTTTGCCCGCTTGGTATGCTTTTAACTTCAGGGTCTTGTGTTAAACGACCAATTAAATAAACTTTGTTTAGATTCATATGGTTATATATTTATCCCTCACCTTTTAATTACTTTAGGTAGAGGAACATAGTTTTAATTTATTAGTTATTATTATTTTATTTATATAATAATCAAGTTAAATATTAGCTACTTTGTAGCTTGGTAATTAAAAGGTGAGGGATTAATTTATTGAATCAGTATCAATAATTGCATCTAGTTTCTTATTTAAATCTTCCATGTCAATTTTTTTATCTTTAATTTTTTCTTTTTTTGCTTCAGGAGCTGTTGATTGTTCCGTTGAAGCATCCTCTGTTTTTTCTTCTTTTGTTTCAGTTGGTTTTATTCTTGGCTTTTTAGTGACTTTTTTAACTGGGATAAACTTTAAAATTTGAAAACGTAATATTTCTGGGGCAAGTAAAAACTCTTTATTTAAATCACTAATCTTTTTTGTGTCCACTTCAAAATGGAAACTATGATAAACACCATTACGTACTTTTTTAATAACATAAGCTAGCCTTCTTTTTAAAGGTTCTTCTGAATCAATAATTTTTCCTTCAAATTTGTTAATTAACCCCTCTATAATTTTTATGGTCTCATTATTTTGTTCTTCTGTGTTTGTTCCATTAAGAAGAACAGATAAGTCATATTTTTCTTGCATAGTTTTATTTATTCTTTACTCAGTATTGGCTAGAGGCTAATAAATGGGTCAGATATATGAATACATCTGGTGAGTAATATGAATTTATTAAAAAACAAGCTTGTTAGCTTTCAGAAGTAGTTTAACATATATATATATGCTTGGCAAGGCTTTTATGTGGCTATTCTAAAATATATTACATCACCGTCTTTTATTTCATAATCCTTGCCTTCTATCCTAATTAAACCCTTTTCTTTAGCTCCTAATTCACCGTTATTTGCTATGTAATTATCATAATCACATACTTCAGCTCTAATAAAGCCTTTTTCAAAATCTGTATGTATTTTTCCTGCTGCTTGAGGTGCTTTAGTATTTTCTTCAACTGTCCAAGCGCGACTTTCTTTTTTACCAGAAGTAAAGAAGGTAATTAGTTTTAATATTTTATAACTGGTAGTAATTAGATTATCTAATCCTGTTTTTTCTATACCAATTTCTTGTAGATATTCTCTAGCCTCTTCAGAAGAAAGCTCAGCTAATTCAGCTTCTAGTTTTGCATCAATGAATATCTTATTATCTTCTCCTTTTGGAATATTTTTTAATTTTTCTTCATTAACATTAAAAATATACATGATAGATTTTAGAGTTAAAAGATTTAAATCTCTAAATAGATCTAGTTCTTCTTCGTTTAGATTAGCATCACTTGCTAGTTTACCTTGATCTAAAGTTTCTTTTAATTTATTTAATATGTTTAATAATTTTAATGTTTCCTTATTTCCTGTTTTAGCTTCTTTGTTTAATTTTTCTAATCTTTTTTCAACTGTTTGTAAATCCGCCATTACTAATTCTAAATGAATGATACTTTTATCTCTACCTGGATCAATGTTACCTTCTACGTGGGTAATATTTGTATCTTCAAAATCTCTTAACACCTCAACAATTGCATCAACTTCACGGATGTGTGATAAAAATTGATTACCTAAACCCTCGCCTTTGTGAGCATTTTTTACTAAGCCAGCAATATCTACAAATTCAATAACAGTTGGAGTGGTTTTTTCCGACTTAGAAATATCTGTTAATTTTTCTAAACGACTATCTGGAATTTCAACAACACCAACATTTGGATCAATGGTGCAGAAAGGATAATTAGCAGCGTCAACTGGATTTTTTGTTAGGGCTTGAAATAAGGTTGACTTACCAACATTAGGTAAACCAACAATCCCTATTTTGAATGACATATATTTTAGGGGTTAGGTTTTAGGTGGTTAGGTGTTAGTTAAATAATATATATTTTTATCCAGCACCACTTTTTATCATTAAAAAAGTGGTGCTGGATTTATTTTAAGCTAATTAGAGAATAAAAACAACCCCGCGATTGCGGGATTGTTTTATATTTTGAAAAAGTTTTAAATTTTCAAATCATCAATTGATGAAGTGTCAACTTCTTCAGATGAAGTATTAACTGCTTGTCTTGCTTCCCTATCTTCACGACGTGGAGGTCTTTGTGAACCTTCTGGTTCAACAATCTTTAGGTTAACACGAGCGTTGTTTCTAGCACCTACTAGTCTCAAAAGAGTTCTAATAGCACGTGCATTTTGGCCTTTACGACCAATAACATAACCCATATCAGCTGGGTTGATGTTTAAAGAAAGTAAAACACCCATTTCATCAACGCTTTTTTCAACTTTGACATCGTTTGGGTTGTCAACAAGTGACTTTACCACAAATTCAACAAAATCTACGTATTGTTTCTCAGACATATTCTTTTTCTGTTTAATTGTCAAAAAATTTTAAAAATTAACTAGCATATTTACGACCTTAGCTAGTACAATAATTTTATCAGAATTCAATATGTTTGTCAATATTTTTTTAAGAATAAGTTTTTGACAATTTTGTATTTTTAGACTATAATCCAAATAAGCAGTTTCAAGCTTTTTTATTTTCCTAAAAATGGTCCCTTCGTCTAGTGGTTAGGACATCAGGTTTTCATCCTGAAAACAGGGGTTCAATTCCCCTAGGGACTACCAAAGAATACTCATTTTTACGAATGGGTGTTTTTTGTTGGTTTAGAGCAAAAATTCGTGATAATTCAAGGGTTTGAAATTTCTCATAGTCGTAAATTGCACCTTTTGGGAAAATCATCGATTGAATCATAACTCGTGTGTCAAAATCTGCGTTTTTCCAATACTCTGGAATATTTTTTATATAGGAAAAACAAAAGTCAACCGCTTTATCAATATCAAATTCTTTTAACTCGGTTTTGTTTAAGTCAATTTCAGTATCCATAATTCTTTTTTTAATATCACTTAAAACATCTTGTAAGTCATCGTCTGAAATTTTACCACTGCCTGCAAGCTGAATTGTTCTTACTTTTTCTTCTTTAAGTTTTGTTAATTTCTTTCCGAGCTCTTCGTGTGTTAAGTTAATTTTTTTATACTCAGTTTCCCAAACATTACAGATAACTTTTTTAAAAACTTTTAAAAAATTTTCTCGAGGTGTGATTTGCTTTAAGTAATCGATAAAAGAGTTTTCTAAAACATCTTTATTGATGGATTTTTTTGATGGGCATTTACTATTATAACAAGTATAATAGTAATACCATTTTCCGTGTCGGTTTGAACCACATTGTGCAGTAAGTGGTCGTCCGCAGTATCCGCAAATAGCAAAGTGTCTTAGTGCAAAAATCTTTTTTCCTTTGTATTGTTTTTTGCCACCCAGTTTTCTTTCTTCTAAAATCTCCTGACACCTGTAAAATATTTTTTCACTTATTATTGCTAATTCAGGTTTTTTGTTTTCTCCGTGTATGCATCGTTGAACACCTATATAAAAGTCATTCCTCAACATTTTACACATTGTTTGATTGGAAAATTTTGCCCACGTTGATGTTCTTAATTCCATTTTGTTTGCTAATTCAACCATATCATTCTGAGTGTAAATCCCTTTAGCAAATTCAATAAAGATTTTCTTTACTTTTTCTGACTTAATTGGATCAATTAAAACTTCTCCTTTTATGTTTGGTCTTAAATCTTTTAAATATCCTGTTGGAACAGGCCAGAACCATTTACCAGCATTAAACCCATCTTTTACCCCTTGTGCAATTCTCTCTGACCTAACATCATTGTCATATTGTGCAAATGCCGCCAATATGTGCTTATTTAATTTTCCCGACGGAGTTTTTACATCAAACGATTCACTGGCTGATTTTATTTCAATGCCAAGTTTGAAAAGTTGGACTTCAAGTGCTGTAAAATCTGCCATACTTCTTGAAAATCTATCTATCTTATAAAAAAGAAAATAATCAATTTCTTTTTTATTCCTACGACAAAACTCAAGTGCCTTTATAAGTTCGTCTCTATCTGCTGTTTTGGCTGATTGACCCTCTTCTCTGAAAATTTTTAAGACCTGAATATTATTTCTTTCTGCAAATTCCCTGCAAGTTTTTTCTTGTCCGTCCAAACTATAATTATCGACTTGCTCTTTGGAGCTAACCCGACAATAGATTATTGCTGTTTTGT
>JBDRGZ010000027.1:0-4995 GCA_043817345.1 Patescibacteria group bacterium | reverse complement strand
AAAATAATAAAAAATAAAATAAAATAATAAAAAATAAAAAAGTGATTTTTTATGTCTCGTCGTAAAACTAAGCAAATTAAAACACTGAATAGTACATCTGCTAATAGGAAGGGCTTTATTTGTTTATCTGAAGCAGCGAATAAATGTAATTATTCACAAGAATATTTATCCCTTTTGGCTAGAAGAAGATTATTAAAAGCAGAAAAAATAGGACGCAATTGGTTTACAAAGATAGAATGGTTAAAAAAATATATTGAAGATCACCCCTCAGATTTAAAGGGAAATATTAAAGGTAAATTTATATCAAAGGATGTTTCTAAAAATACTGTAAAACTGTTTAATAGTAAAAAATATAATAAAAATTTAAAACGAAAAGTTCAAAGCAAATTTGAGTATTTTAAAAAGTTTTTTTTATTTTTTTTTGTTTGGAAAAATGTAAAATATAGAGCTTTATTTAAAAAATTTGTTTTGGTTTCCTGTATGGCTGGGTTATTATTGTTTTCAGTTTTGTTGTATACTAATCAAACTAATATAGCTAAATTTTCTGAAAAAGTAAAGGGTGTGGTTAAGGAGCAGTTCTCTCCTTTGCAAACCTGTCTAAAAGATTTTATAGGTACAGAAGTTAAATTAGTTAGAAGTGGTTTTGGTATTGTAAAAGAAACAGTAGGTGAGGAATTATTTGGTAATACAATCGAAAATATTTCTGGCGCTATATATGACATATATAATATAAGCACTCAAGGAACTCTGGTAGATGAAGAGGTAAATGTACAACAAACTTTTTTAGCTGGGGGATTTCAAAAAATTGCTGGAGCTAAAGATCAACAAAAATATCTAAACTTTTTTACAAAAGCAACTGAAGTTAAAAATATCTCTCAGAAGATAGCAAAAGATTTGAATGATGGCTCAAGCGTTAAAAAATATTTTGCTAAGTTAGATAAAAAGATTTTAGATACAAAATTTGAAGAAAGAGTAGACAATGTTTTATCTAACAAAGAATACAAGCTAGCAGTAAAAACTTCTTTAGAAGAAATTTTTGATCTTAAGTTTTTTGAAATAGGAGATCAAACAGAAAAAGGTTTAACAGTAGCAGGAAATATTGCTTTAAAGGGTATAGATAAAACAGGTAATGTTTTAAGGCAAACACCAAAAGGCATAGCGGTTGTTTCTCAAGAGGCTAATAAAATATTTGATAGTACAATTATGGGTTTACAGAAGTTTTCTTCTGGAATGTACAATATTACTGTAAAACCAGTAGCTAAGTTTGGTGAATGGACATACAAACAGCCTATTAACCTAGTAAAGTCTTTAGGTTTAAAGATTGGGGAAAGTAGAAATAACTGGCTAAATGATTATATTGCTTTACAGGATTCATACTTGTATCTTTTAAAAAACCAAAAGAAGGGCGGTCAAACAACAGTAGTTTATGAAGGAGATTATGTTGTACATCAAACTCCGGAACAGCCGTTAGACCAAAATATTGTATATGTAAAAGGACCAAAGGGTGAAAAGGGTGATACAGGAAAACAAGGATCTGCTTGCTCACAATGTTCAACTGGTTCTGATTCTAGTTTAGGTGGGGGTCATAGTTATACAACTAATATTTACAATGTTGCTGAGGGATCTTCTGTTTCAGACGGGGCAGGTTCTTCTTTTTCAATTAGATATCTTGGTGCAGATACCCTGTCTGTTTCTGGAGATGCAGAAGTTAATGGGGCATTAACAGTTGGTGGCGCAACTACTTTTGAGAGCACAGTAAGTATTTCTGGAGATTTAACTGCAAGTGGCAGTTTATCAACTTCAAATATTTCTGGCGCAGGATATATTTCAATGGGACCTGGAACATCAGATTGGACTCTGGAAACAGGTGATGCATATTTTTCAGATGATTTGGAAATTGACGGGTCAATTAGAGTTGATACAGCTACAACAACTGAACCAGCAATTTGGGTCACTAGTTCCCCATTAGCTTTAACAACAACCTCGTTAGTAATGCTTGGCCCAAATAATTTATCTTCTGCTTCTGGTAATGGAACTTTTATTGGAGCTAACCCAATAACTTTTGCTGGTGATTTTATTAATTTTCAAGTTGATGGCTCTACAAGATTTAAAGTTGATTCTAATGGCAATTTAACAGCTGCTGGTCTGCCTGATATTTCAGGATCATCAGTTTTTAACGGCCCGGTGTATGTTACTACTTCAACAGCGCCTCAACTAACAGTTCAATATGATAGTAACAATCAATGGCAGTCTTTGGTTGATGCTAAAGGCAACTTAACTTGGGATTTAACTTCAGCAACAAATACTCCAGAATTTACTTTTAGTGATCCAATAAATATTTCAACCACGACTTCAGTTGATATTTTTAATATTACTGCTTCATCAACGCAAAATATAATTGATATTACTAGCAGTTCAACTGATCCATTGATTGCTTTGAATCAAACTGGCGCTGGTAGTGCTTTGCAATTTGCTTCAAGCCCGCAAGCTTCTTCAACTATTGCGTTACTGCAACTAACTTCAGATCCAATGGTAGCAGGGTCAGTTAATGGAACATTTATAGCTGCTAATCCGTCTGGTTTTTCTGGAAATTTTTTAGACTTTCAAATTGCTGGCACAAGATATTTTTCTTTAGCTAGTGATGGAGATATTTTTACAAGAGGAGGAATTTTAATGTCTGTTAATTCAACAACTGCTGTGGCAATTCGCGACGCTAATGATAATATGCATTTTGTGATTGACACAACTCAAGGTCATTATGGTTTTGCAACTTCATCTCCAGCTGATGGATATGGATTAACTATTGCGACTTCAACTTTACAATATGGGGGTTATTATAATTTTGGCAATGCAACAACTTCTGGCACAGGAGTTTTTAATGTTTCTTTAGCTGTGGCTACTACAACCCATCCTTATGCTTTAAATGTTTCTGGTGATGGATATTTTACAGGAGGTGTAATATTTAATTCAATCACAACCACAGATACAGCAGTAATACAAGGATTACTCACAGCCCAAAATGGAGCTTACATTAATGCATCAACAACTATTACAGCTAATGCTACAACCACTGGCAACTTTACTGCTAATGATACTTTGTATGTTAAAGACGGGAAGGTGGGGATTGGTATAGCCTCACCAGCAGCGCAATTGCATATTACAAATGATGCCAGAATTCCAATATTGAATGCAACTTCTTCATTGTTTGATTATGCAACAACTAGCGGATCTTTTGTGGCGCAAAACGATGTAACTTTAGGAGATGCAACTACAGACAGAATTGCAATTAATTCATATTTTCTTTCTGATTTAATTCCAGCTGATAATACGCGCGATGTTGGTTCTTCGGTTAATCGCTGGTCTTATGGGTATTTTGATAATTTTAATGTTAATACTTTAAGCGCTGGTGGCACTGATATTTCTGGCACAGCATCTAATGAAATAGTTATTAACTCTAGCAATGTAACAGATGATTTAGAAGATTCTTCAATTGTTTTTGAGCGAGGTGCTCCTGTGACAAATGCGGCTATACGCTGGGATGCTTCTGAAAATTTTGTTAATTTTAATTTTCCAATTTGGGTTGAAGGTACTGACAGTGGCGGCTCTGCGAGTTCAACTATTGTTGTTAAAGAAGGCGTGAATCAAGGTAGCGCAGATTTATTTAAGTTATTAAATATATCAGATAATATTTTATTGCGCGCAGATGCAAAAGGCCATTTAGCGCTTGGTTCAAGTTACCAGAATAATTATGGGTTTAGCGTAGCAACAACAACATACATTGAAGGACAATGTGTGACTGGAGATACGCTTTTACCGATTGTCACGGGATCCTTCGACTCGTCTCCGCTCCGCTCCGACTCGCTCAGGATGACAGCCATAAGAGATATTAAAGGAGGTGAATATGTAATGTCTTTAAATGAAAAAACTGGTCTATTAGAACCAGCAAAGATTAAGGGATTATTAGATATGGGAGTTAAGCCGATTTATAAATTAACAACAGAAAGCGGAAAAGAAATTAGGACAACAGGGAATCACCCGTATTTAACACAACAAGGTTGGACAAAAGTGGCGTATTTACAAGAAGGTATTAAAATTGCAGTGCAGAATGATAGGAATGTGGAAAACTTTTTTGAAGTTGAAAACAAAAAAACCGCTAAAATTAGCGATTCTCTTGAGAGTATCAACTTGATGCAAAACTCTGGCTTATCACCTGTAGATAATTATATCACAGATAAAGATGATGTCAAGTTTAGTTCTCAGATTAAAACCATGGAGGTGAGGGGAATCGAACCCCCGAACTCTTGGATGATAAGCCAGAGTTCGCACCAAGCCACCCCCATGGTAGGTTCATTATATCAAAAAAACAGCACTTCCTCAATCAAAACTGACATTATTTTTGAAAAAACGACATCAGAAGATGTCATCCCGAACAATAGTGAGGGATCCCGTGGTCAAATGGGTATTGTGTTTGAAAAGATTATTAAAATAGAACTCTTACCAAGCGAACAGGTCTATGACATAGAAGTAGAAGGAACACATAATTTTGTAGCTAATGGAATAATAGCTCATAATACATATATAAATTCATCTCTATCATCAGCCACCACAACCATAACAGGCAACCTTAATGTTCAAGATAGTGACGCAACTTCTCATTTGTTTGTTGATAATAATACAGGCAACGTCGGCATTGGCACAACAGCTCCAGGCGCTACCCTCCACGTATCAGGAACATATGACCCATTATACGTCTCAGCCACATCAGGTAAAGTAGCTATATTTGATACAGCATTTCAGGGTGGGTATGGATTTACAGTAGCTACTTCAACATATATAGAAGGACAATGTGTAACTGGAGACACATTATTACCAATAATCAATAATCAAGAAACAATAACCAAAAAAACATCAAACACCAATAACCAAACATCAGATTATGAATTAGTTAGAATAGATGAAATCAAAGGAGGAGAATATGTAATGTCATTAAATGAA
>JBDRGZ010000026.1:0-29654 GCA_043817345.1 Patescibacteria group bacterium | reverse complement strand
ATAATAAAGGTTGTACGGCCTGATATTAAACGTTTTAATGCTTCCTGGACTAATTTCTCAGACACAGAATCTAAAGCTGATGTAGCCTCATCTAGGATTAAAATTTTAGGATCTCTTAATATTGCTCTAGCTATAGCAATCCTTTGTTTTTGACCAGTAGATAGTTTAATTCCTCGCTCACCTACTTTTTGATATAACTTCTTAGGGAATTTGTTAACAAACTCCCAAGCATTAGCTGCACGCAAGGCATTTGTGATTTCTGTGTCATTTACATTCTTTCTTGCATAAGCTAAATTCTTTCTCAATGTATCATTAAATAAAGAGATTTCTTGTGGAACAACTGCAATCTGTTGTCTTAAAAAAGCTAAATCCAAATGATTAATATCTTCTTGATCCAAAAGTATTCTACCTCTATCTGGATGATAATATCTTGATATTAAACTTAATAAAGTAGTTTTACCCGTGCCAGACTCGCCAACCAGAGCTATTACTTGTCCTGGTTCTACACTAAAATTAATTCCTTTTAAAACCTTACTATGCTTTTTATCATATGAAAAAGTAATATTTCTAAACTCAATACCTCCTTTTAAATCTTTTAATATTTTCCCTTTATTGTATAACTCTGTTTCTATATCATATAATTTAACAGCTCTATCAACAGTTACTAAAGCCTCTTGAATACGACGATAATTCTGTGCTAATTGATTAAACGGCCTAAAGACTAAATTTATATATCCAACAAAAGTTACTAATATACCTGCTGATATCTGCCCCAAAATTAATAGATATATAGCTAGACCAAAAACAATTACAAATCCAAAACCTTGTATATTGTCCTGCCAACAAGCTAAACCACGCCACAATTTAAATACCACATCCAATTTACCTGAAACCTTATCTAAATTTTTATCAAGTGTAGTTTTTTCTGACCCTTCTTTAAGATGTGACTTAACAACATTAATATTACCAGCCGTATCATAAACATGTCCCCAAACCTTCTCCCACCTTTTGTTTGTCTTTCTTGTATTTATCGCGATGAGTTTTGTTTTCTTAATTGTCATTATTGTATATAAAATCAATAAGACCACAACAACAACAGACATTCTCCATTCTGTAGCAAACATCAGAGCGATTGCAATAATTGCTGTTAAAAAACTAGGCAAAAGATAAAATACAACACCACCTACCATTTCCCATAAACTACTTCCTGCTTTTTGAATTTTAGTCAATTCCTCGCCTGTCTTACTATCTTTATGAAATTTAATAGGAAGTTGTAAATAATGGTTATATGTGTCCGAAACAAAATCACTATAAACACTTAGAGCAAAATGTGACCCCTTAAAATCAACAAACCTACTCATCCAATTGGACAAACTCACAAAAATTAACCAACCTAACAAAACTATACCAATAATCTGTAAATTTGGGTCAGAACTTACAGCCTCATCAACCAATCTTCCGTAAACTAAAGGTATAATGGCTGAAATTGCAGCAGCAAAGGTTGCTAGAAAAATACACCAATAAACCAATTTACGTTTGGGTTTAAGGTATTTCCATAATAGCTTCATTAAATCTTTAAATTTCATGCGCAAAACAAATCTAATCCCGGATGTTGGAATTAGTTAAATGTTTAAATATATTGTCATATATACTATATAAGTATATATTTTTACAATTTTGTTACACTATAATTTAATGTGATTATTGTAGATGTCAACAAATTCACTGACAGTTTTTATTTTCCTTGTCATCCCGAATTTAGTTCGGGATTTAACACCCTTAACAGTTTGAAAAAATATCGTTATATATATTATTGTCATGCTGAATTTATTTCAGTATTATCCTGAAACAAGTTCAGGATGACAAAGGGGCGTATCAGGATGACATTATTATTCAATCTTATATCACTAAAACATCTCCCATACCTTCCATAAAGTGCACCTTCCATAAAATCATTGTTGCTGTTAAAGCAATAACAAATATTGAGTGTATAATAATTGGTTTATGCTGTATTTCAAGACGGATAAAGATAGTAAGTAATAGATTGATAATTAAGAAGATAAATAATACAAAAAATATCTTATTTGAATATTTAATAAAAGTAGATATCCAACTGTTAGTTTTGTCTTGTTTGAAAGTTACTTGTTGTTGTGAAGCTTGTTCTGTAACAACTGTATTCTTCTTATCACCAACTTCTGTAGGAGTAATTTCTTTTGCAGTTGATCTAAATGATTCTTCGCCCGCTATACGAACATATCTCTTACCAAATACTTGTACGACCACAGTAGTTTCTTCTCCATCAATTTTACCAATACCAACAGCTACCCCTATTTCTTTATAATTCTTGGAAACAATATTATCTCTATGACTAGGTGAATTCATCCATGCATTCATTGCATCCTCTGCTTCAATAAAATTCATAGCCAAATTCTCGCCTGCATATGTGTAGTTATATCCAGCTTCTTTAAACCAATACCATGGTTTAATCCCATTAGGTGAATTATGGGCAAAGTAGTCATTATCAAACATATCGTGCAATTTTAAGGCAGCTGTTTGATTTAAAATTTCACTTGTTTCTAATTGTGCTAAATTCTGTTCTACCCTTTCCCTATTAGTTAATTCTATTATCCTATTAGCCGTAATTGTAGAAAACTCACCATGAGTTGGATAAGATAATAATAATCCAAAACCAACTATTAATTTAACAGCTATTAAAAAAACAGAATAAAAAACAAGCGTCCCATGCCTTAAACTGTGGGGCTTGTATTCATTTCCTTCATGAGGAATCGTATAATGATGAATTTTTTTTAAAATTCTTTTTGGCATGAAAATGAGCTTAGTAACTAATTGTGACCATTATCTCTTCATTAACATCTTGCCTTAAAATTGTTAAATTAAAACTATCTCCTGTAATATATCTTTGTAATAACCTATTAAAGCTATTATCTGAACTTACAAAATCATCTCCTACCTGAATTACAATATCACCAACCTCCAAATCAGCTTCACTTGCTGGTGTTTTTGATAAAACTTCTGTTATATATGCTCCTTGATCAACAATAGATATTTCATCACCTTTTTTAATCTTAATATTAGTACCAACAACTTGACTTAAATCAATAAACCTAACACCCAGAGCTGTTCGTTCAATTTTATCTTTACCATCCAAAACCTGATTAACTGCTAATTTAAAGTCGTCAATGGCTCTACCAAGCACAATATTATCTTGACCAATAGCCAAACCAACCACATCACCTGCCATATTAACTATTGGGCTTCCTAAGAATGTATCATCTATTTCAGAATCAAAATATATAAAAGATTCTGCCTGGATAGTTTTTTTAATTAAATCAGTCTGTTTACTATTGTCGTGACCGTCCTTTTTTTGAATTCTAATCATTTTTAATTCGTGTTTTTTATCAGCTAAATTCTTAACAACAATTAAGCGTTCTCCAACTTGAACATCTTTAATATTAGATAAAGGTAAAGTAGACAGATTATCAGCTTTTGTCTTTAAAAATACAACTCCTGAATAATCATCAAAGATTATCTTATCAATATCTAAAATTTGTTTATCATTCGTAATCACAACATAATCTAAAGCAGTGTCATTAATTGCTTTAGCATGAGTAATTATCCATCCATCGTTAGTTAAAATAAAGCCAGAACCCTTACTATTGTTTGGTAAATATATGTTATCCAATAAATTGGTATTAATTTCTTTTTTTCTAAAAACTGAAACCGTTGAAGCTATAACTTTTTCACTTATATGTCCTATTCTTTCATCTTCTAAAACATTCACCTGTTCATGTCGCTCAATTTTCAACTGTTGAGTTGGTAGCAGATCTTCTGGACTAACATTTAAGAAAGATAAAGCTCCTGAAAAAAAGAAAATTACACCTATCATTCCTGAAAGAAAACCAAAAACAATACCAACAACTAAACTAATTACAACCGTACGACTGCGTGTATTAGGATAATCAAAGGTTTTCACCCCCTTCTTTTCTTCATAAAATTCTTCCAGAGTCTCGTTTGATTCTTCTGTATTCCTACTAGACGAACCTTTTAAAGTAGAATCTTCTATTTTTTTGGTTTTAAACTTTGTTTTAGGCATAAGGTTAGGTGGTTAGAGTTTTAGGTGATTAGAGTTTTAGGTGGTTAGAGTTTTAGGTGGTTAGAAGTTCTAACACCCTAAAACTCTAAAATCTAGCCACCTAAATCATGTCCATCTGGCAGTTAATAGAGAAATAAACCAAACAGCTAAGAAAATAAAAACATACTTTGAAGCAACTTTTCTGTTTAAACTTTCTGTTAATTTTAATCTAAAAAGTCCATTTATTAAATAATAGAAAGAAGTTAACACAATAGCTTTTAAATAAAAGCTAAATGGTAACCAATTTAAAACTATAAATAATTCCAAGATTAATATTGTTCCAACAATTATAACAACTCTAGTTGGCACTAATTCAATTTTATTTGATTTAAAAGATAAGAGAAAGGATATTACAGATAAAACAAAAATTCCTACCAACGCTATCCAAATACTAATATTCATAAATACCATGAAAGCAAAAATAGCTATACTTAAAAGTAGAAAATTAAACAAATTAACAAAATTATTCAAATTCTCTAAGCTATATGCCTTATATCTCCCTGAATCATATAGGAATAGAAATAGATATTCTGCATAAAATAAAAGTACTAATGAGGTTAATACAATTAAAAAATGTTTAGCTAAAAAATGCTCTATAAACAATAAACTAGCAACTTCAGCCACAATCAACATTCCAAAAATTAAAACAAAACGTAAAGTAGGTTTAAAACCTAAAGATTTCTTAACTAAAAACCAGATAGATAATAAGGTTAAAACAAAAAGAGCACTAGACAACCAACTAACTAAACTAGGCTGTTTAAGAACAATTTCTAAAATTACCAAATTTAAAATACCTAAAAAGAATGGTACAATTCGTTTTATTAAAATCATAAATACAATTTAATTGTTTAACCACGGATATTCTACAAATAACTGATCTAATTCAAAAAAACCTTGACCAATTTTATTTTTAACGTCTTCTGTTGGCTGTATTTGCATTGCTACATATCCTTCTTGTATAGAATTCAAAGCAATAATCAATTTTAAATGAAGATCCTTAAACTCTTTAGTCAAAGTTAAATCTATCAATTTATCAATAGTTTGTTGAGCTTGTTCTTCTCGATTAAGAAAATCGTCTTCAGCTCTTTCATTCTTTAGAAGATATTCTCTAATAATATTACTAACTTCTCTTTTATAATTATCACTCATAACCTCTAAATCAACTTCTGATTCACTACTTACAGTATTATTTTCTCCCTGCTCCTCTACTTTCTTGTTTAAAGAGTCAATCTTAAATACCCCGATTATTATTATAACCAAACACAATAAAATGACCATCCAAAAAATTAATTTATTTGATCTCTCCATAAAGTTTATGAACTAAATTTCTTACCTATACCTTCCAAAGCACGTAAGACTTCCAAAGGAATGGCAAAGACAACAGTGTTTGATTGATCTGATGATAAATCATTGATTGACTGCAAAGTTCTCAAGTGTAAAGCCCCTGGTGATTCAGATAACATATTAGCTGCTTTAGACATATTTTCAGCTGCCATGACTTCACCCTCAGCTTTAATAATAACAGCTCTTTTTTCACGTTCAGCTTCAGCCTGTTTAGCAATAGTTCTACGCATGTTTTCTGGTAGAGTTACATCTTTAAGATCAACATTATCAACTTTAATACCCCATGGATCTGTTGCACGATCAACAATAACTTGGATCTTTTCTGAAATTTGATCACGTTGAGATAATAGCTGGTCTAATTCAACTTCACCAACAACATTTCTCATTGTCGTTTGGGCTAACTGAGATACGGCATATCTAAAATTTTCTACTTCAATAATTGCCTTAGCTGCATCAGAAACTTTATAATAAATAACAGCATTAACTCCAACTGAAATATTATCTTTAGTAATAGCATCTTGATCAGGCACATCAACAGCTTTAACACGCATATCTACCTTAAGCATATGTTGAAAAATTGGAATAACAATTCTCCAACCAGGATTTTTTGTGCCAGCATATCTACCCATAGTAAACATGACGCCACGTTCATATTGATTAATTTGTCGAAGAGATATTAGAATAATAAAAAGTATTATTCCAATAATCCACAAAGCAATTTCCATATATTTTTATCTAATCAGCAGTCTGTAGCATGCTAGACCCACTGAATAATAATTCTCTACTGCAATTCTCATCTTTTGGCTAAATTTTATAAAAATTGTTTCTGCTTAGCTACGGCTAAACATCAAAAATTATTTATAAAATCTATCTCAAAATCTGAAAATTTCGTTACAAGACTTATTATTCAGTGTGTCTATTCAGTGCTGATTTTAATTTATTATTAATAAATAATTTTACTACTTTATCCAAAACTTTACAACTTACCCTCTCCATTTGGATTATATCCACTCTCAACTTCTTTTCCGTCTGAATAACCATCCCCATCAGTATCTGGATTGGTTGGATCTGTTCCCCAAATGCCGATTTCTTCTTCGTCACTTAAACCATCCCCATCTGTATCTTGAAAATCTAATTCATTATGATATTCATCTTCATATCTATAATCATTATATTCTTCATCAAATATTTCATCAAAATTAAACTCTTCTTCGTTTTCTGACTCTGGCAACATCTTATCTTCTAATAAACCACTAGTTAAACCACCCATTATACTTTGCAAAAATTTTTCTGCTGTAGTAAAATCTTCTGGTTCTTGAATTTCAACTGGCTGATTAAAATCTTTAAGTAATAAATTAAAACTCAAATCCATATATTGTATATCTTCCTCTGGAATTTCTATTTCCATAACTGTCTGTTGTGTTATGCTGTCTCCTATATTTTCAAGACTACTTGGACCGGCCGATAACATACCTGGTTTAAAACCAGAAACATTTGAACTAATAAAAAAATCAATACTATAACTTGTACCATCAAAACTTTGGTAAGTATATTCACTTACAGACGGGACTTTCGGCATAAGATAATTTCCATCACACATAGATAGATCACCAACAAAACCATCTATTAGACACATTACTTTAAAATCCCCTTGTCCTAAAATAGCAGGCTCTGTTACAATTGGGTATTTATTATTATCATTATAGTACATTTCTAAAGCAGTCTGTAACTGCTTTATTTCAGAAATAGCCTTTATATCTTTTAACTCCGAACTAGATTCAATATTTGCACGAGCCAAATTAAATATTTCAAAACTATTATTATAAACAATTTTTTTTAAATAATAATCTTTTTTACCAATCCATACATCTATTTCTGCGTCTTCTATTTTCCACCAGTCATTATCTTTATCCATATTTTCTATTGCATCATCAATTTCAGATTTTTGCTCATCGTCAACAACTTGTTTGACTTTTTCTAATACTTCCAAAATACCCAACTTATCTAAACCTAATTTATAATGATAATTTTTCCCCTTAACTTCAGATATTTCTTCTACACCCAAATCCTCTTTAACTATAATTATCTTATCTAGATTATTTTCAATCACTTCCCAAATTTTTTCAAAATCTTCTTGACTTTCATTAATATCTAATAAATCTAAATCAGTCTCTAATAATTCATCTGGTTGATATTTTATCCATTGATCTTTAACTTCTGATAAATCAATAATCATCGCCAACGTTACAGGAATCTTATTAATATTAAAATAAACAGCTTCATCAGCAAAAATTGTCTTTAAACCAAAAGTAAACATATCACCTGCAGTTAAATCCATATCAAAATTGCCTTTAAAATTTTCCTCATCAATTTTTTCTAAGGCTCCCACAAAAGTCCATTTTAATTCTAAACCATCTTCAGTAAAAATAGCACGAAATAAATCCATAGAATCATCTTCTATAATCTGCTGATCAATCGGTATATTCATAGAAATAATTCCTTCATAACCATAAGATTTTAAATCCTTCATTTTTTCAAATGATTTCATTAAAACTTGCTCGGGTGTATTTCCAAAATACTCATTATATCCCCAATAACCAGCATACCCAACACCACCTAAAATTAATACACCAATAATGATGAATATTAAAGTTTTCCACCATTTGTTCTTCTTAGGAGCATCTTGTGCATATTTTGAATAAAGCAAACTGTCTTCAATGTCCTGTTTAAGTGCTTCTGGCTCAAGAGAATCTGGTGGAGTAGTATTTTCTTGAGAATATTCCTTAGGAATATGTGTATTGTTTTCTTCTTGCATAATTTTAAAACTTAATAATATTATAAAAATCAAAAGATCTTTCGACTCCTAACAACTTTAAAAGTCGCTCAAGATGACAACCTAATAAACTACATTAATCTTTTGCCTCGTTTAAAGACAATACTTAAACCTAAAGCAATGATTAAAATAGGCCAAATAATACCCCAGGTGGCTTGGTTTAAAATCCCAATGTTTTGTAATAGGAACAAAACACCTAAAGCAACTAATAAGAAACCTAAAAACATATATTTAATCTAAATTAAACTAAAAATTAAGAATAAAACAATGAAGGCAATAACTAATAAAGTTAAAATTGTTGATAACAATGTTAGAATTGCTTCTTGAAAATTCTTTTCTATTATTAAATAAATTGGTCGACCAAATACAAATGTAGCTGAAATTACAGCACAAAGTACAAAGAATAATAGGAAAAACAAAAAGCTGGTTATAAAACCACCTAAAGGTTCATTACCTAAGCTATTGATTGAATTCATCAAAAGAGCTACTAGACCAATAAAAGCACTTTGTGCAATACCAGCCATAATACCCCAATGTAAATTTCTTTTTCCAATAGATAATTTATTTTTTTTAAACATAGATTTGTATGTTATTAATATTAAAAACTAAAAGATTTTTCTACTTCAATTTCTTCCCAATCCTGTCCAGCTTCATCCCACTTATATCCTTGAATATATGAGACTTTATTATTTTCATCATATACTTTATCAACTTTTACATTTGAACCAATTCTACGAGAATACGTTGTTTTTTCACTTAAAAACCTAGGCTTTTCTATCCATTCTAATTTAACCTTACCTAAAACAGGCGAATTAAAAATTATTACATCTTTTTCACCTGGTTCATCATTACCTAAACCCTCCTTAAAATGCTCATCAATACTAAACTTTCCCTCCATCATTTGTAGTAAATCTAGCCATTTATCTTTAGTCATACTGCATAATTATTTTTTTAACGAAATTTTCAGATTTTGAGATAAATTTTATAAATAATTTTTGATGTTTAGCTTACGCTAAGCAGAGAAAATTTTTATAAAATTTAACCAACATATGGGAATTACAGTAAAAAATAATTATGTAGTATGGCTATGAGTCATAATATATATATTGTATCATATATCTATAGAATAAACAAAAAATACTCTAATTCTTAGAGTACACACATCCACAGTAATTTTGCTTGTAAAATCCTTCGTTTTTAGCTAATTCACAAGCACATTTAAACCCATCCTGTTTTTTCCAATCATCGTCCTGAAAATCAACCTTAAACTCATTTTCCAGCTCTTTACCAATCATATTAACAACCCCAGCATCTTTATGCGGTGATATTGTTAAAGTAGTGCCAAAAACATCAAAGTTATGTTTTTTAGCATACTCTGCAGTATGTTTTAATCGCATTCTAAAACAAACTTTGCACCTCTCACCTCCTTCAGGTTCTTGTTCTAGCCCTTTAGTTAATTTAAGCCATTTATCTGAATCATATATTCCCTCTATAAACTCTACTAAATTCTTTAAACAATACTCTTTAATATCTTGCATTCTCTTAATATATTCATCCTTTGGATGAATATTTGGATTATACAAAAAAGCAGTTACATCAAAACCGCTTTCTTTTAATATATTGATCACATGTCCTGCACAAGTAGCACAGCATGTATGTAACAAAAATTTCTTTTTCATACTTTCTTTTTAATCCAATACCCCATTATCCCCAACAAAACACCAATTGTATCAAAAGTCCAATCTAATATACTTACATCCCTAAAAGGAACAAATGATTGATATATTTCATCAAAAATACCAAAAAACAGACAAAATATGATAGCAAAAACCAACTTCTTAAAAGTATATTTCCCTAAAGTTCTAACTACCAAAAATCCTAAAACAAAATATTCTGCTAAATGAGCAAATACACTATAGTCAAAAGCTCCAGTTGGATAACTAGTACCTGGAATTGAAGATAATGAAAATATGACTAAAAGCCATATTAGAACCGCAAAAATTTTAAAAAAGTCATTATTCATTAAGTGAAATATATCATTTTTAAAAAAAAAAATCAAAGTTAAAAACCCCGTTTGGGGTTCTCAACTTTGCACCCAGAGGGATTCGAACCCCCGGCCATCAGCTTAGTTTTAATATGCCAGTGACATATTGAAACGCTGTTGTCATTTCTGTTTTGCTTTGCACCCAGAGGGATTCGAACCCCCGGCCATCAGCTTAAAAGGCTGTTGCTCTACCAGGCTGAGCTATAGGTGCAAAGCAAAACAGAAATGATTACCAGACTGAACTATAGGCGCATTTTATTAAAATAAATAACCCCTCTAAATCAATAATATTAATCTAACATCTTTTTGTATTTTATGCAAATAAGTGCATAAAATGTGCACTAAACTGTGCAAAAAAACGCATTGATTTAAAAGATAAAAAAAGATAAGATAAATTATGTAGTATTCCTAAAAAATATGGCAGAGAAAAATAAAATTTTAAACACAGATAAATTACCTCCACAGAACCTAGAAGCTGAGCAGTCAGTTTTGGGATGTATTTTAATTGATCAAGAAGCAATTACTAAAATTGCTGATATTTTAAAACCTGATGATTTCTATAAATCTGATCACAGAAAAATATTTGAATCCATCCTACACCTATACGAAAAAAGACAACCTTCAGATATCTTAAGTGTAACTTCAAGATTACAAGAAAAAAAAGAGTTAGAAGATGTTGGTGGTAGAACATATATTACAACATTAGCTAACAGTGTAGCTACTGCTTCACATGTAGTTAGTTATGCACAAATAGTTCAAAAAAAATCTACATTAAGAAGATTAATTAATACAGCCACAGAAATTGTTCATCTGGGCCATCAAGGAGAAGCTGAAGATGTTGATAAAATTCTAGATAAAGCAGAAAGTAAATTGTTTGGTGTTTCACAAAAATTTTTAAAACAAAAATTTACTCCATTAAAAGATCTATTAGCAGATACATTTGAAAGAATAGATGAGATGCATCGTGAGTCTGGAAAGATGAGAGGAATACCAACTGGTTTTACGGATTTAGATAGTATGTTAGCAGGACTACAAAAATCTGATTTAGTAATATTGGCTTCTAGACCTTCTATGGGTAAAACTACTTTAGCTTTAGATATTTGTCGTCACATGGCTGTAAGAGAAAACATTCCTGTAGGTATATTCTCATTAGAGATGTCAAAAGAACAATTAGTAGAAAGAATGCTTTGTGCAGAATCTGGCGTAAACTTATGGAAATTAAGAACAGGTAAACTTTCAGATAAAGAAGAAATGGGTGAATCTGATTTTTCAAGATTAGGACACGCTATGGGAGAAATGTCTGAAGCTCCAATATATATTGATGATTCTGTTAGTGGATCAATTATGGAAATACGTACAAAAGCAAGAAGATTACAAGCAGAAAAAGGTTTAGGTATGATCATGCTTGATTATTTACAACTTATGGAAAGTAGTGGTTCATACCAAGATAACCGTGTTCAAGCTATTTCAGAAGTTTCTAGAGGATTAAAATCTATTGCTAGGGAACTAAATATACCCGTACTAGCATTATCTCAGCTTTCACGTAATGTTGAATCTCGTACTCCCCCAATTCCCAAGCTTTCCGATCTTCGTGATTCGGGTTCTATCGAACAAGACGCAGATGTTGTGATGTTTATTTATCGTGAAAAATATTACAAAAAAGATACACCTAGAGAAAACGAATCAGATATTTTAATCTCAAAGCACAGAAATGGTCCAACAGGTGTCGCCTCTCTTGTATTTGATGAACAAAGGGTTTGTTTTAATAATAGATCAAAAGTACTACCAACAAATATGCCACCTGAAATAATCTCATAAAAATATATATAAATTAAAAACAAAAATATGCTAGGAAACTTAAAAGACCTCTATCAACTGCAAGCTAAAGCAAAAGAAATGCAAAAAAAGCTTGCTGAAGAAACAATTGAACTTGAAAAAGATGGAATTAAAATTGTAATGAATGGGAAACAAGAAGTTCTATCTGTTGAAATAGATGAATCATTACCAAACGAAGAAAAAGAAAAACTTCTTAAAGAGGTTTTTAATGGAGCTGTACAACAGGTACAACAATTAATGGCAAAACAAATGATGAACTAATTATGCCTTTTCCTCCTTCAATCAATAACTTAATCCAACACTTCAATAATTTACCAGGCATCGGACAAAAAACTGCTGAACGGTTAGTTTTTTATTTACTTAAAAAAGATAAAAATACGTTAGCAGATTTTGCTAACACACTATCACACATTAAGGATAATATTAAAAATTGTAATCAATGTGGACAAATAACAGAAAAAGAAATGTGTGATATCTGTTCAGATAACAAAAGAGGGAAAACAACTATCTGTGTTGTAGCTGAAAATTCAGATATTAGCCCTTTAGAAAAAGCTCATCAATTTAATGGAACATATCATGTTTTACATGGAATTTTAAATCCAACAGAGGGGATAACACCGGATAGATTAAACATACCAAAACTAGAAGAAAGGATTAAAAATAACGGGGTTGAAGAAATAATATTAGCATTGAATCCAACTATTGAAGGTGAAACAACTAATCTTTACTTAACTAAATTATTAAAGAAATATAATGTAAAAATAACTCAATTAGCTAGAGGATTACCACAAGGAGGAGACCTAGAATATGCAGATGAAATTACTTTAGCTAATGCATTTAAAGGAAGAATGTCAATTTAAAAATATTTAATAAACTAAAAATCCTGATTTACTCAGGATTTTTTGTATTTAAGATATTTTTTTAATTTTTACTTTAGTAAAAGACTGTCTATGACCATAAACTTTGTGGTACCTCGTCTTATTCTTATACTTCGCAGCTGTAATCTTTTTACTCTTACCTTGCTCTAAAACCTCAGCTTCAACTTTAGCACCCTCAACATATGGGGTACCAACTTTTAAACCAGCTCCTTTTTCATCAGAAACCATTAAAATTTTATCAAAAATTAACTTATCACCTTGTTTTTGTGATAATTTCTCAATTTTTAATTCATCACCAGTTTTAACAATATATTGTTTTCCACCAGTCTTAATTGCTGCTAATTTACTCATATATTTACTAACCTTAGTTATTTACAATATTTTTATTCTATCTCATATATACATCTATGTCAACTTTTTTCTATTAATGTCATCCTGAGCGACTTTTTTGGTTGCTAGAAGCCGAAGGATCTATTTTTTGTTAACTAGTCCCAGTACTCGAGATCCAAATTTAACATTTTTATTAGTTTAATATAGTCTTGTTCTATATATTTTGTTTTATCCTGAAACAAGTTCAGAATGACAAGGACGGGATGTTTAAGATGACAAAAGCAAAACATTTAAAATAACAAACAAATTAAAAATTCATTTCAAAACTATCTCCATTTAAA
Organism: Patescibacteria group bacterium; assembly: GCA_043817345.1. Lineage (GTDB taxonomy): Bacteria > Patescibacteriota > Patescibacteriia > UBA2196 > UBA2196 > CAYSXS01. The sequence goes on along the minus strand of JBDRGZ010000026.1, from coordinate 15,895 downwards.
ATATTATATTCTTCACATATACCCGCATTAACCTCTAATACATAATTAACTGCTTCTAATGAATTAACACGAGAAATATCATTATTATCATCAAAAATCTGTACATTTTGCTCACAGTAAACAACCATATCATCTTTTATCCATACAATATCTAACGGAAAATTCATATCTCGCATTACAAAATTTCTAATTTTGTAATCATCAAAAACAAACAACATACCTGTATTTTTATCTAAACTCGTATAACTACTAAGTCCTTGAAAATGTTCCTCTTCTGTTTGGGCTAGAATAACTTTAAATTCTTTGTTATTAATCTCAATTGTTGATATCTGACTTACAGAACAACCTGTTAAAATTAATATTAAAGACATTAAAATATATTTTTTCATATACCCATTTCCCTAACCTTCTTCCTATACACAACAACCAACCCAACTGCCATAACTATCATTACAAGCACCACAGCGCCCAAAGCTAAAACTTTATGCTGGCTTTGTAAAAAGATTGAAGAAACGCCAAAAATTAAAGTTAGTAAATATAACAAAAGGACTGTTTGTCTGGAGGACAAACCAACATCTAACAAACGGTGATGTAAATGTTTTCTATCAGCTTGATAAAAATGTTTACCTGAAAAAATACGTCTAAAAACTACCCATATAATATCAAGAATCGGGATACCCATAATTAATAAAGCTGTGGCTAATTTTCCGCCTGAGATTATTGATAAACTACCAAGCATAAAACCAACAAAAGTAGATCCACCTTCTCCAAGAAAAATCTTGGCTGGATGAAAATTAAAGATTAAAAATCCTAACAATGAGCCTGCTAATATTAAACACAGAACTGACATGGCACTCATTGGTTCATTCCAAAATAGTGAAACAGAAAAAAGAATCAAAGCACCAATAGTTCCTATACCACTAACTAACCCGTCTAACCCGTCCAAAAATTTAGTTGTATATATCATACCTACAATCCACAAAAAACTAAACAAGGCACCAAAAGATATAAACCCTAAATTCACCCAGTTAAAATAGAAAAGAGCTCTACCATAAGGACCTGAACCAGCAATTAAAGGATTAGTAATATATTTAACTGCAATACCAAAACCAACTGCAATTAATGCTGCAACAACCGGAAATAGCAAAGATTGCCAAGGTTTTAGGTTATATTTATCATCTAAAACCCCCCCAATTATTAAAACTAAACCACCAATAATTATTCCTAATATCTGACTGTTTAACAAAACACTATCATTTAACCATCCTAATGCCCATGAGATTAATAGGATAATAACAAAAGAAACAAAAACAGCTACACCTCCTAATAAAGGTGTTGGCCTAGGATGAATTTTACGACTTTCTCCTGGTTTATCAACAATATTAAACTTCCAAGCTAATTTTTTAATAACTTTAGTTAATATTATTGCTAATACAAAACTTAATATGAAGGGAATAATATATTGCTCAAACATTGTTTTTGTCTAAATATGCTTGTAAAAAAATCTGCGCAGACAATTCATCAATACTTGCCCTGCTAAATTGCTTTGCACTGCGACTTTTAGTCGCAGATTTCACAGGGTGAACATTTTTGTTTTCCATACGAGACGCTTGTACAGTAGATAAACGCTCATCAAGTGTCTGAATTGGAATATTTAATTCTTTTTCTAGCTCTTTAACAAAACTAAGAACTAATTCTGTGGTTTGTGTGTCTTCTCCAGATAACCCTATTGGTAAACCAACAATAATCTTTTCAACTTCTTCTTTATTACAAATATCTTTTAATTCAATCAATAAACTTTTTTTGTTTAAAGTATTATACGCAAAAGCTAGCTTTTGCGTATCATCAGATAAAGCTAATCCAATATTCTTAGTTCCGTAATCAATTCCTAAGACTTTCATAAATTATTCTAATTATACTAATTATACTAATTGACCTAAACAAACCCCAATGTCTAATAACTAATATACCAAAAAATATTTTAGTTTATTAAAATTTAATTATTATTTAGAATAATTAGGTTAATTAGAATAATTCTTTAATCCTTTTTAATGCTCCATTTAAGAAAACTTTCAATAAATCTATCTAAATCACCATCAAGCACTGAGCCTATATTTTGTGTCTCATATTCAGTTCTATGGTCCTTTACCAACTTATATGGATGCAAAACATATGAACGAGCTTGATTACCCCAAACAGCTTCTGAAAACTCCCCTCTTAATTTTTTCTTTTCTTCTTCTTGTTCTGTTTCTTGATATTGTTTTAAGCGTGATTTTAAAATTTTTAAAGCTGTTTGTTTGTTTTGCAACTGAGATCTTTCGTTCTGACAAGAAACAGAAATTCCAGTTGGTTTATGGCGAATACGTACAGCTGAATCTGTTGTATTTACGCTCTGCCCGCCATGCCCAGATGATTTAAATGTATCAATCTCTAGATCATCTTCTTTTAATTCTAAACCTTCAACTTCTTCTAAAATTGGTAAAACTTCTGTTAAAGCAAAACTTGTGTGTCTCATTTTTTCTGCGTCAAAAGGGGATATACGAACTAATCTATGAACACCTGCTTCTGATTTTAAATATCCATAGGCATAACTGCCCTGAATTTCAAATATGACTGATTTAATTCCAGCTTCATTGCCAGTTTGTCTATCTAAAATATTAACTTTAAACTTTTTATTTTCACAAAATCTTAAATACATCCTTTCCAACATCTCTGCCCAGTCCTGTGCATCTGTTCCACCTGTCCCAGCATGAATAGCTAATATTGCACTATTTCTATCATATTGTCCTGATAGTAAAGTTTTAAATTCTAATTTCTCAAATCTTTTATTTAATTTCTCTAACTTATTCTTAATATCTTTTTCTAAGGATTCATCGTCTGATTCTATGGATTGATTAGTGATATCTAATAACTCAACAATCTCTTTGTTCAAATCCCCTAACTCATCTATTTCTTCTTTTAAATCAGATACTTCTTGACTAACCATCCTTGCATTACCTTGGTCATTCCAAAAATCTTTATCCTGCATTTTATCTTCAAGTTCTAATATCTTCTGTTTTTTCTGATCAACATTAAGTAAGCTCTCAATTTCTTGAAGCTTAATCTTTAATTCGTTGATTTTAGCCAGTATATCTTGCACAATTTAAGTTTAACATAAAAACAAAGCCAGAGTAAATCTGACTTTTTTTATAGTTCCTAGTTTCTAACTTCTAACTTCTAATCTTATCTATACATCTTTATTAAATCCTCTAAATCTACCCCCTGATCTTTTAAATCATTTACATATTCTAAAATGTTATTACCCCCACCTGATTGGATGGTTTGTGTAATGGGCTTAATGTTACTTTCAAAAAAAGATGGCAGATACATAATAGCTAAGATAATAGGAGCGATTATCATTAATAGATAAATGAGACTAATAACCCTGCCTAAAAAAATATATCTTTTAGTTTTTTTAGTATTTTCATAAATCTCTTTTAAATAGTCGTTCTGAACCTTAATCATCTTCTTGATTTCAGCAACTTCATTTCTATTATTATTTACTGGCATTTTTTTATTTTTACTTAAATCTAAATTTTGCATATAATTTTGTTTTAATATCATCTTAATTATATCAAACTTTCACCAAATTTAAAAACCCCTGAAAGTTCAGGGGCTTAAATATATATTTTACATCATTTTTCTTCTAATAAATGCTGGGATGTCTAGTTCATCTGCTGAATCTTCTTCTACAACTTTCTTCTTTGATGTTTTATCCTCTTCTTTATCTTCTTGTCCTGTTAATCTTTGTGGGATAGGTTCCTTCTTGTGTGGTGGAGGAGCTACTGGAGGAGTGAAATCTAAAGATTGAGTTATTTGCTGTTTAATTTCAGGAGCTTTGCCACTTGAACCAAAACCTGTAGCAATAACTGTTACTTTCAACTCCTCTTTTAAATCTTCGTCAATTACAGTACCAAAGATAATCTTAGCATTTGGATCTGCCGAAGAAGTAATTATTCTAGCAGCTTCATTAACTTCATTCATTCCCATTCCTTTAGCGCCAGCAATAGTGAATAAAATACCTTTAGCCCCGTCAATTGAAAGTTCAAGTAATGGAGAATCAATAGCTGCTTTAGCTGCATCAATTGCCCTGTTTTCACCAGTTCCAGTACCAATGCCCATTAATGCTGATCCAGCATCAGCCATAACAGCTTTTACATCAGCAAAGTCAACATTAATTAATCCAGGAACCGTAATTAATTCAGCAATACCTTTAACACCTTGCTTTAATACATCATCAACAATAGCAAAGGCATCTAATAAGGAAGTTTTTTTATCAATAATTTGTAAAATTCTGTCATTTGGAATAGTAATGATTGTATCAACATTATCCATTAAAGCATCTAATCCTTTTTCAGCAATAACTTTTCTTTGTGCTCCTTCAAAAGAAAAAGGTTTTGTAATAACAGCTACTGTCAACGCACCCAAATCTCTAGCAATTTCTGCTACAACTGGTGCACAACCAGTACCTGTACCGCCACCCAAACCACAGGTAATGAAAATCATATCTGTACCTTTTAGGACCTCTCTAATCTCGTCAATAGACTCTTCAGCTGCTTCACGGCCTAAATCTGGATTCATGCCAGCACCAAGACCTCTTGTTGCACTTTTCCCAACATGAATCTTTGTTTTGGCTAAATTATGATGTAATGCTTGCGCATCAGTGTTTATAGCTATAAAATCAACACCTTTAATACGGTCCTCTTGCATTCTATTAATAGCTGCATTACCTGCGCCACCAACACCAACAACCTTAAGCTTAGCAAAAGACTCAACCTCTGGTTTAACTTCTTTAGTTTTAGATTTAGTAGGTTTAACCATCATATATGTATAACTATTCAAAAATTATATACTTTTAAATATTAATATATCTTAACACATTGATTTTTTTTGGCAAGTCACTAATAATTACAACCTATCTTTTACCTAATAGGCTGCATATATTGCATTTACTGCTATGAATGCTACAGCTATCAAAACTGTAAGCCCAAGGAATTGTGAAAAACCGCTTGTGTGTTTTTTCATATATTTGTTTTCTTAGGACAAAAAACGTCTGAACAAATTTTTTGTCTTATCTAATATTTCTTTTGGAGATTTCCATATAGATTCACCACTTGATAAACCTGTTTGCTTTTCAATTTCAAAGCCCCACTTTGCTAATCCAAGTGCGGTAGTGAAAGGCAAACTATTAACTTTATCAATGGCAGTCTTTAAATCAATTGGTTTGCCTAATGCAGTAGGTAATCTAAATTCTTTTTTAGCTGTCTCAACAATTCCAGGCAACTCTGCCCCACCACCTGTTAAAACTATACCAGCTGGCAATAATCCTGATCTGTCAATCTCAATTAATTTTTTATCAACCATTTCAAAAATTTCTTCCAATCTAGCTTGGATTATTTCTGAAATATGTTTTAATGAGACCTTTGTTTCTTCTTTTGGATCAAATTCACTTAAATCAATCTCTTCTTTCTTTGAATAATCCTTTGGATTAGCACTTCCATATTCTAATTTAATATCTTCCGCAATTTCAAGTGAAGTTCTAAGACCAATCGCAATGTCATTCGTGATATGTGCAGAACCAATTGGTAATATCTCTGATAACAAAATATCTCCTTCTTCAAATACAGCCAACGAAGTTGTTGAGTGACCAATATTTACTAATGCTACTCCCAGCTCTTTCTGACGTTTATTTAATACACTCTCTGCATTAGCTAATATAGATAAAACCAAATCATCAATTTCAACACCTGTACGATAAATAGCTTTAGTTAAATTCTTTACATTAGATGACAACCCTTGGATAATCTGTGTTTCTACTTCTAACCTAACACCGGTCATACCAACAGGATCTTTTATGCCTGATTGTGAGTCAACTGAGAACAGTTTTGGTATAACATGCAAGATCTCATAATTAGGTGGCGTGGCAACAGCCTGAGCAGCCATTATTACCCTTTCAACATCGTCATTCTTTATTTCTCCACCAGGACGTGAAACCGCAACAACACCTTTTGATGGCATATTAGCAACACCTAAACCTGAAACCCCTGCATATAGCGTAGAAATTTTTTGTCCAACAACACGCTCCATCTGTTCTAAAGCTTCTGAAACAGAAGAAACTGTATCTTCAATTGAAACAATTGATCCTTTAGAAATACCTTCTGAAGGAACCTCAACTGCACCAACAACATAAAAACTGTTGTCTTCATGATTAAGCTGGCCACTAACTAGACGTACGTAAGAAGTACCTATGTCTAAACCTGTAATAATTTTATCTTTTGACATAAACTTATTTATCCACCTGTATAATAATTATATAAAAAAAATCGATTTATGGCAACCCATAGATGAACACAAAAATTGTTCATACAGATTAAAAAGGATTTTCAAAAAATTCAAAACTTTTTAACATCATATTAAATGTTGTTACAAAATTTAGTTCATTTGACATACTTGGACTATAGCTAACTAAAAAGATTCTTCCATCAACCAAAGAATAAATATTCAATCCATCCTCTGTCCTAATAGCCTCTTGACCTCCTAATTCTGTTTTTTGTTTATTTGCTTCAATATCACTTTCAGTTAAATTAGGTTTATCAGATAAATACCATTCTATTACATTATCAAACTCAGTCTCATTATCTAAAATTAGAATATTAAAAAACTCTTCAGTATCTTGTGATTGAATAATTAAATTTCCTTCCTGCCCATCCACTTTAATTAAACTAAATTCTTTTGGATATATAAAACTATAACCAAATGCTTCATCAGCAAAAATTTCTGCCGTATCTTCATCTTCCAGCGCTTTATTTACACCTAAAGGACTGTATAAACTGCCTAATTCTTTACCATCTAAATATAAATCATTATCAGTATCTAAATTATCAGGATCTGTGCCCCAGACACCTTCTTCAACATCAGTTAACCCATCGTAGTCAGAATCTTTTGTTAATACAAACTCATCAACTATTTCTTCCTTATTATAAAGCTCGTCATGTTCATCATACTCATCATATTCATTAAAATATTCTTCATCATACCTGTTTATTTGCGATGGTGCAGTAACACATTTCTGAATAACACATTCCTCATTTGCATTATATTCACATTCTTCATATACAACTTCTAAATGACAAGTTTCTTGAAACATTAAACACTGGTCCTCACTACAATTTTCACATTTATCTTGTGAACATATATCAGCTGCATTCTGTGCGTTGTCAGGAGATTCCACACCAGTACGACTATCTTCTATTGTTTGCAAATTTAAATCTTCTTCTGGGGTTTGATTTATACTTCTCACAAAAAACCACGCTGCCAAAGCCATGATTATTATGAAAACCAAACCAACACTTATGCCAACAATCAAACTCTTATTAAGAATCTTTGGTTTTTTGCCAGGTAAAATACCTTTACCACTTTTTTTAACTTTGATTTTAGGTAAATTTTTTAAAAATTTATCTGGCATTGTATGAATCTTTGCATCCCTTAAACTACTTGCCCCTTTTTCAATACCTGAAACCGTATCCAGTGCTTCCTGTTTTGTTTTGTTGTCTAAATTTGAATTTTCTTCTTTGTTTTCTTTTTTTAGCATATTACTTTAAAAATTTAAAACTAAGAATAATTTGATTATAACTTTCTTTGTCATTGGCGTTACCATCGACCAATCTAAATATATAAACCAAATTATCTCTTATTAGATGTGTTTCTAAAACATCATCACCAATTGTTGGGGCTTGGGCTGTTTGTACTGCATCATAGTATGTATCTATATTAATATATTTTTTGTCTGTAAATTCTATGCCAGCATAATATACTTCCAACCATTCGCTTGCATCAACATTTTTATTGTTATTTTCAACCAATGAAATACTAAATTTATGTTTAGATATATCTGAATCTAATTCAGACAAACTAGAGGCTTGGTCAAAACTTATTATAACATCCCCATCTGTGAACTTCTTGTAATACCAATTAGATGGATAACTAATTTGAAAGTTATTCTCATTATCTAGATATTCTTTCAATTCAATATTTTTTTCTTCCTCATCTGGATTTAATTTACCTGGACCTAGTGGATTATATCCTTTATCTACTTCTACTCCATCTAAATATCCATCTTTATCTGAATCTACATCAGCTGGATCAGTAAAATATGTTTTAACTTCATCATAATCTGAAAGTCCATCAAAATCAGAATCAAAACGTTTTGGATTAGTTCCTAAAGATATTTCTTCGTTATCAATTAAACCATCTCCATCTGAATCATCCCGAGTACTCGGGACTGGTTTTTCAATTATATCCACTGGTTCTTCTGGTACAGGTTCTGGAGCTGGTTGTTCGTCTAAAGTATTACTAAAATCTTTTAGCATGTCATTAAAATTCTGTTCTTCTGTTTCTAAACCAAACTCTTCAAATGTTTCTTCTTCATTGTTTGCATATTTTGAATAAACCCAAAAACCAGCCAAGGAAAGCAAAACAACCGCTAAGACTACTATGATAACTGTCATAAGGACGTTAGATTTTTTACCTGTTTTCTGCATTAAATTAACTTCAGGAGATAAATCTTCTACTGTTGTATTGTCTTTTTGTTGATCTTGCATTCCTAAACTTGGTGGCGTATTAACAACAGGAGCTTGTTGCTGGTTGTTAAAATCAAGTGGCTTAGCTACTGTATTAATTTCTCCTTCATCAGTTTTAGAAAAAATATCTTCTGTAGCAAGTTCTTGCAAAGAACTGGGTGCTTGATCAACTTTCTTAAACGGAAATTCTTTATCTTTATTAATATTCTGCAAATTAACACTCGGACCTGTATTTTGTAGATCTTCGTCAATAGAACTATCTTGTGCTTGGTTATTTGGTGGATTTTGATTTGTCTGTTTATTATCGAACATATATTTTGTCTTTTATTTTCTTATTCCCTGGTATATTTGGTAAAGTAATTGATAAATCTGTACAGCTATCATTATTGACTCTATCTACAACATTAAAATCAGTATCAGACCAATTAGCATCTTTATATTCCATATTAGCATACAATTCAAAACTGCCATCAGATATATTATATCTATATTGATATATATGTGATCCATCTGGACAAGTAAAATCTCTTGTAACATGATGCCAGCAACTGGCTTGATCATATCCAGTAGGACAATCAACAAAAGCATTAATCGGATCATCAGGTAGTGTTTCCTTTAATATTTTACCTAATTCATTGTTCCAAGAAGGCCAAGCAGATGTTGTTTTATATTGAACATATGAGCCTGCTTCAATTTTTGGATAAAAACCATTATCTGTTTTATATTTTTCTAAATAGCTGACGAGATCACCTAAATCATATAGCCGTTTAACATCATTATGCAAAGCGTCTCTTTTATCAAAATCTGTTATATTATTATTAAACTGCCAGTTATTAATAAGTTGTGAGAGGATATTTGTTACATTATTTGAAGCACCATCATTATATGACATGATGTACATATTATAATATACATTACTTCCAATATGGTTAGCTGCTGTAACATATACGGTTCTACCTGATCTGACTGCATCATATCCATCAATCTCTACTTTTTGTAATGAAGTTGATGGGTTTGGTACTTTGGTATTATACCATTCATCTGAACTTAACTTTTCTGTATTTTTATATACTCTAATTCCAATTGCATCACCTGAATCATCATTAAAAACTAAAAACTTTTCTGCTAAAAGAGGACTTTGTGTAGTAGGTGTATCTATTCCATTGGTAGAAGTTAAATCTGGCAATTGAGTACCATCTTTACAATACATTGTTTCATATTTACTTGTTGTTTTATCATCTTTAATTTTTACTGGGTTTTCACACAAAAAGACTGTTACTGCAGCTGAACCAACTTTTTTCTCCCACTTATCCCTTGTTGTAGAATTATCTACAATTAATGCTGTGGCATATACATTAGCTCTCCCGTTTTTTAAACCACTGGCAGATATTTCTTTTTCATTACTTTTAGTTCCATCTTCTATTTTAATTACACTATCGTTATCTTTTTTAGACCACTCCCATTCAAAAGCATAATCATTAGTTGTTTCTATCTCTTGACTACCACTCATTGCTTTAGCTACAAATGGCACTGATATATTTGGCTCAGTAAAAGTATATGTACCTGGGGTAATCTCTACTTTTGTTATCTTACAAACTTTAGCATCAGCTGTAGTTGAAAAAGTCCATGATCTATTACTATTTAAAACACCACCAAAAATGCCTTCAATTCCATTCACGCTACCTGTAACTGTTACCATATATTCAGAATTTACCTTAAATGAACCTTGTGGCAATATCTTAATTCTAGAACAATCACTTTCGTTTTGATTAGTACAAGACTCTTCACCATATTTAACTTTTTCTGAATTTAAACCAAAACTAACCGGGCACCAATACTCATTTGTTTGAGCAAAGGCTGTTTTAATTAATTTTGAAAATCCATTAAATATTTTACTTAACCAATTCTCTTTCTTTTTAATAGACACTTCATCTTGTTTTACAATACATTCTCCAGTATTCTTTGCGTTGGCTTTCCATAGTTTAATATTATCATTTAAAGAACCTGCTTTTATTGTTTGGCTAAACAAAATACTGGAAGATAAATTTGTACAATTATTTTCTCCTGTAGGTTGTTTGTCTAAAATTGATATTTTTTCTGCTTCTGGAACAACCGGTTCTTCACATACACATGTTGTACTGTTACAAACCAATCCTCTACCACACATGCTTTGTGTAGCTGAGCATTGATTAACAACTGAACCATCATCGCAAGATTCACCAATAACTGAAAGATATATACTATTACTTGGACAACCTAAAAGTTCAACCTTAACATCTCCTGAAGTTATACCATCAGGAACATTTGCTTTAATTTTATCTTGTTCTCCCCAGCCACCTTGCTCCCAAATATCTATTTCTTTAACCTCTGTGGTGTTAATAAACAACCTATGAGCAATAGGTGCGCTTGAATCACAACTATTTACACATTTACCATCTTTAACTCTAGCTAAAGCTGTTGAACAACAAATTGGAGTTTCATCTTCAGTACAAAACCTACCACTAGATTCATCTAAATATTGTTCTAACGAATCATCCCCACAACAGTTTGGGTTACCAGAACTTGCATATCCAATTTCTGTATAATTGAAATTTTCTTCGCAAGCTGTTTGGTCATTATCACAATTCTGATCATCTTTTTCACAATCATCCATATTTTCGTTATTATTCTGATCACCTGTTACTTTAAGGAAAAGATTTTCTCCTTTTAAAGTAATCGGCGCATTTTCAATTTGTTTATCTGGTGTGAGACTACATATTCCGGGGTATTTTCCTTCAGAAAAAACAACTCCATTACAGTTATTTTGTACGTCAAAAGATTGTATATTACTTAATAGCTGATGTGCTGTTTCTACTTTAACAGAATCACCAGCATCTGTTGGAACTCCTACAATTATCTGTGTATCATCCCATGAAACATCACATGGATAGCTTGCTTCCTTATCTCCAAATGTTACTTTTCCTGTGCCTTTGTTGGATTCAAAATAGCAACCATGGACTGTTATCCATCTACCAGCAGGTCCTTCATCTGGACTTAAATTATGTATAACTGGTTTACAACGTTTAGTTGCAATATCACATGTACTGCCAGCACACATATATGAACCATCGCGGTAATAGTCAAGGCAATCAGTATTTTTTGCACAACTGTTTGGGTTATACCTTAATTTACCTTCATCTTCTTTACCTAGAACTGTAGCTGAAATCATTGTTTCCCCCACAGTCTCGCCACCCACAACCGTGGTTGTGGCCATATTATTATTAGAAGAACTGATTGTAGCAATAGTTGGGTCAGATGAATCCCATGTCCAGCTCATACTATTTGCAGCAATTTCAATACAGTTATCACCAAAAGCTTTTGCAGTATATGGTATTTGTTCTCCATTTGTACGGGAAAAATATGAAGGAGGTGAGACACCCACATATTTCAAATCACATAAATTATCTGAATCTACTGTTTTAAAATACCAACTGTAATCACTTCTTAATGTAGATCCGTCTTCAGCCAATATTCCTCTTCTTAATGTTATTTCATAAAATCTATCTTTATCTAAACTTGATGGGATAAAAGAAAAACCACCTTGTGCTTTTTCGTCCGTGTCATGTATAAAAATAGAAAAACCACCTGCAATTGCTTGTGTACATTCTTCTGCTTCATCACTTCCAATTGAGCATGCCTTGATTTGTATATTTTGTACATTAACCGAGCCTGGATTTAAGTGTTTATTAAACCTAGCAGAGATAACTGCATTTTTACACACATCAGAAGCACCACGTTTTGGGTTTGGTGATGGAAAGACAGAAATACTGCTACCATCCATTTCACAACGTGAATCATTTATTACATTCAAAAACTGTTCTGATTCATAATCACTACGTACATCAAAATATATTGGGTTACTTACTTTACTAGCAGAATCTTTAACAACAACATTACCGCTTTGTGCTAAACCTGGAACCGTTGTTTCTATTTCAGTAATATTCCAATTACCAGCTGCAACAGTAGTAACTTGTGCTAAAGAAAAAACTACTTCTCCTGGGGTTGTCCCAAACCGAGTACCTTTAGCAGTAACTTTACTATTAACTTTCCCTGAACTTGGGCTTAAAGCATACAGACAAGGGCCTGTGGCCTCTTCATTAGTGGTAACATAGAAATCTTTTATGTTACTTTCAACATCTTTGCTTGATTGGCTTTGTCTAACTGTAACTGAAATTGGAACTTTTCTTGGATCTTCCCCATCCATTGTTAAACTGTTTGGTGCAGTAGCAACAATACTTCTGTTATCCCAAGTGCCAGCCTGTATAGCTACTGGTTGATTATTAAAATTAATATATGCAGGTACAGAGCTATATGAATCTTTGCCAACAAAACATCTACCAAATATTGTAAAGCATTGTCCTGGCCCACCCTTACCTGGTTTTAAATATGAGACATATGGTGAGCAAGAACAACTTTCTTGAGTAGATGTTTCAAACGTCCAATCATATTCTAGATATGTTCCATCTTGATCAATCTGTTTATCTGTTTCTACATAGGTATGATAGGCTGTGTTCATCTCCAACAATGAAGCTGGGGAAAACTCATATGCTGTAAAATCATTATCTATCATTTTTAATTCACCAAAATCAGGCACAGACTTAGTTATTTCGCCAGGCATTAAAACAACCTTTTTTCTATCAACACCATCAAACAAACTAAAGGTTATTGTTGTCCCTTCCATTGAAGTTGAAAAGTTAAATAGTATCTTTTCATCTGGACATATATTAGTGCCTTTTGGATAATTTGAATTTACTGAGGTGTGTTGGTCACCCGTAGTAAAAGAAAATTCATAATTATCCATTGTATTATTACATAAATCTGAAATACCTCTTACTCTAATTTCATATGTTTCAAATTCATTTAAATCATTTATGAAGCTAAAACTTACCTGCCTAGAAGTAATATTAAATTCTGTTAAAGAACTTACTAAATTTCCACCACTATCGAAAACTTGAACACTGTCTGTTTCCACAGTTGTTGCATCTATATCTTCGTCAAACCTAATTTTTACATATGGAGACAAGGGGACTAATATTTCTTGATCAACAGGTTTTGTACTTATGACTGTAGGTTTTTGTTCATCTGTTTCTTTACCTGTGTTAAAAGTCCAAACAAAATTTGTACCACTACTTGAACAATTTGGACTTGCTAAACAGTCAGACAACATCTTTCCATTATTGTTCTTTAATGATTTTGGAATATATATTTTGTATTCTGAATCTTCTGCATACAAGGAGGTTTGTTTAAAATTTAAATATTTTCCACTGTTTTTCCAATTACCTGCTTGTGATATTTGATCTTCTATTCCATTTTCTACTTTAACAATCTTTAAATCTGAACCCTTAACTGCATCAACTGATGCTGTGTTAATTGAGTTATTAAATATTGTTTGTACATTAGAACATAGTCGAACATTATCAGCTGGATTACCATCTACATTATTTGTATCTATTTGGTTAATAACAAAATCATCGTCTAAATTTCCTCCACAACCATCTATGCTGTTGTTGTTTACATCAATCCATAAACCTGAACCACTACACCTTTGACAAGCTGGGGCTGGTCTAGTTGCTCCAGCAGTACATTCAGCCACTGGATCAGGATTAACTACTCCTTCTGCCCAACCTAGAACAAAACTCATAACTGTTCTAACAATTAAATATGACAGAAGAATAATTACAAGACCAATAATCGCATTAATGATAATCTTCCTGGCTTTTTCAACTCTTTCAGCTCTACCTTGCGATGTCATCCAAATAAAGCCAGCATAGATAATTAAAATGACAGCTATGAGACCTAAAAGGCCCAAAAAGACATTAATAATATTAACTACTGTTTTAACTATACCTACTTTTACTCCCATGCCAGGTAAAATTAATTGATCAACATTACTTTCATATTGTTCTCCTTGAGCTAAAACTTGTGGAGCAAAACAAAAAAGCGCTAATCCAAAAACGCTTACTAAAAATAGTATAACAAATAAATATGACAAAAACTTTTTATTTTGCCTTCTGAGCATGGATTATATTATTTATTTTTTTAGTCATCCTGAGCGACTTTTATGGTTGCGATGAGCCGAAGGATTTGTTTTTTAATCAATATATACTAAGTTCTAATTTCTAACACCCAAAAACTTTAACTATTTAATACTCTTATTTTACCATTTCTCTTACAATTTTGCTAACTAAATTTCCATCAGCCTGTCCTTTTGTTTTAGCCATAACTTGACTCATAATCTGACCAAACTGACTAGGTGCTACTTCACCCATAGAAGTAATAACTTCTTCAACAATTTTCTTAATTTCTTCTTCTGACATTTCCTCTGGTAAATATTTTTGAATAAAGTCTAATTCTTGTTTTTCTTTATCAGCTAGATCCTGTCTTCCACCACTTGTATATTGTTCAATAGAATCTTTTCTCTTTTTAACTTCCCTTTTTAAAATTTGAATTTCTTCTTCTTCATTTAAACCTTCTTCCTGCTTCTTCTTAGCAATAGCTTCGTTTTGGAAAGCTGATAAAATCATTCTTAAAAGAGTTACTTTCTCAGTATCTTTATTTTTTAAAAATTCTTTCAATTCTACATTTAATTTCTCTTTAAACATAAGTGGATAATGTCATTCTGAACCTTGAGCTTGTCGAAAGGTGAAGAATCTATTTATTTGTTTATTTCTAAAATTATAACTTTTTTAAGATATAAATATTTCCAACGCAACCAACCAAAACAGATCTTTCGACTCCTAACAACTATAAAGGTCGCTCAGGATGACATTTAAATTCATCTTCTTTTGAAACCACCTCTAGCACTTGGCTCAGGTAATTTTCCAGTTTTAATCATAAATTCCCTTTTAGCCCGGTTATATTTTCTAACCAAAGCATCTTGTCTTGCTTGTGTTTTACTAATTTTTTTATGATGAAAAAAATTCCTTTTCACTGCATTCAAAGTACGGCTTCTTTTGATTTTATCTTGAAACCGTCTTAATAGTGATTCACTTGATTCATTTCCTTTTCTTTTTACTTCAACTGCCATAAATTTACTCCTTTCTTAAGAGTTTTATATATATATTCACCTTGAATTTTAACAGAAAACAGGTATATTTGTCAAAAAAAACATAAAACTAACACATCAACCCACAAACCCTTGCCCCCAGCCACATATATATGATATCTTTAAATTAGAATAAAATAGATTTTAATCATTCCTGCTATGCCCTCAACTTGCACAAAAATACAAAAGGAAT
>JBDRGZ010000025.1:0-4123 GCA_043817345.1 Patescibacteria group bacterium | reverse complement strand
CTACCAAACTAACAAGGTTTAGGTCTTTATTGTATTGTACTTTTTTTAGGAGTGATCCTAGAAATTTTGCATACTTTAAATTTGTATTTTGGAATATCTTTTTTGTAATAATATTCATATCCCCTCCAAGCTTTAATAGGTCACTGCTTTGTTGAATTACATGTTCGTTTGTTGCTGCATTGTTAAACATTTCAGTATCACACGCTATGCCACATAAAAGAGAAGTCGCAGTTTGTTTACTTATTTGGTGATCAATGTGTTGAAAAAAGTCAATTAATATTTCTGCTGTTGAAGACGCTCGTTTGTTTATATAGTTGATATCGCCAAACATATCATTAGATAAATGATGATCTATGTTTATTGTTTTTGTATCTTTACCGATATATTTTTCGTAACTTTCTGGGTTTGACATGTCATATGATCCACAGTCCAGTATTAGAGCTAGATCAAATTTTTCGTTTTTTTGTATTTCTGTCCGTGTTTTATCTAAATGTGGTAAAAAACTAAAGTCTTTTTTAATTTTCTCATGCAAAAATGCACAATAGTTTGTATTATGTTTTTCAAGCAAATCGATCATTGCTGTGATAGAACCTAGAGCATCGCCGTCTTGGCCCTTATGGATGGTTAGTAATATATTTTTTGCTTCTTGTATTGATTTAAATATTTGGTCAAAAGTTTTAGGATTCATCTTTGTGTATCTTAACTAGTTCTTTCTCTATATTACTTGCAAATTCTTCAGACTTATCAACTTTAAAGAAAAATTTTGGCATTTTTCTAAATTTGAGTTTAGAATTTAGATTTTCAATTATTACTTGATGGTTCTTTTGTAAAAGTTTTATTGTTTCTTTTTCTTCTTTGATTGGAAAGCAGGAAACAAATATTTTTATAGAATTTAAATTAGTCGCACATTCAACGCGACTAACCGTTGCGAGAACATTTTCTGGTAGTTCAACGAGCTCGTTGATTGTCTCACTTATTTCTTTCTGGAGCAATGAATTAAGTTTTTCTCTTTTATTTTCCATATGTTATATTATAGTTTTTTTTCTTTGGTTTCTTCTGAATAAAATTCCAAAATGTCTCCTTCTTGGATTTGATTAAAATCATCAATCCGCATTCCACACTCTTGATCAACAACAACCTCGTTAACTTTTTCTTTAGAACATTGAAGCTCACCTAATTTTCCTTTACCAATAATCTGGTCATTATGAATAATGTCAACTAATGCATTTGGTGTAATTTTTCCTGTAATGACTTTGCCACCTATTACTTGATGGTTTTTACATGTCTTAAATATGTGTGTAGCTTTTAATTTTCCAAGCTGGGTCGTAACTAATTCTGGTGATATTTGTTCATTAACTTTTTCTTTAACAAAATCAAGAAGGTCATAAATAATATTAAAAGTTTGTATTTTTGTCTTTTTTACTATAGATAATGTTTCAACCTTTGGTAATGCTTTTACATTAAAGCCAATAAGGTTTGCTTTTAGATCAATAGCTTGTTCAACATCACCTTCGTTAATATTGCCTAGGCCTTTTTTAATAACATTAATTTGTACTTCAGGATGTTTAATTTTGTCTAATGATTCTTGAATAGCTTCTATAGAACCAAATACATCTGCTTTTAATAATATATTGATTTTTTTTGTGCTTTTTTTGTTTTCTTTATCATTATTCTGAGTAACTGTTTTTGGTTTTTCTTTTATAAGTCTATGTTTTTGTTTACTTGATAGTTTGTTTAATTTTTTGATTTCTTTTTTGTTTAATATTTCACAAAGTATTTCGCCAACTTGTGGGATACATTTTAATCCAATAATCTGAGCTGGAGTAGAAGGTCCTGCTTGTTTAATATCTTCTCCACGCCAGTTCTTTAAAGCACGTATTTTACTGACACCGGTACCAATTTTCACTGTATCACCAATATCTAGCATACCTGTCTGTACAAGACAGGTAGCTACTGGCCCTTTCCCTTTGTTTATGTGTGATTCGATAATGGTACCAACAGCTCCACGGTCTGGGTTACCTTGGATGTTTTCTTTTTCCATTTCATAAACTAGAAGTAATGTATCTAAAATACCATCAATATTAATTTTTTGTTTAGCTGAAATTTCTGAAGTGATGGTTTTTCCACCCCAATCTTCAGGGGTTAAATTAATTTCTGCTAATTCTGATTTAATTTTATCAATATTTGCTTCTGGTTTATCTATTTTATTAATAGCTACAATCATCGGTAATCCAGCTGATCGTATATGTGATACAGCCTCGATTGTTTGTGGTTGAACACCATCATCTGCAGCTACGATTAGTATTGCTATGTCTGCTACTTGTGCACCACGAGATCTCATGGCAGAAAATGCTTCGTGGCCTGGTGTGTCTATGAAAGTTATTGCTTGGTTATTTTTTTCAACTTGATATGCACCAATATGTTGTGTAATACCACCAGCTTCAGAATCTACTACATTAGTTTCTCTAATAGCATCAAGTAGTTTTGTTTTACCATGATCAACATGCCCCATAACAACAACTACTGGTGGGCGGCTAGATAAATTTTCTTTTTCATCTGCAAAGTGTTCATCACGTTCTTTTTTTTCTTTTTCCCAATCAAGGCTATCTTCTCCTTCGTGTTTTTCTACTTCAAAACCAAAATCCTCAGCAATGATAGCTGCGGTTTCATAATCTATTGATTGATTTAAAGAAGCCATAACACCGTTCTTCATTAGTTCTAAAACTAGTTTGGTAACTGGGACTCCTAAATCTTCAGCCAGATCCTTGACTATGATGGTGTCTTTAATTTTAATCTTTTTATCTTTAGGTTGTTGGGCAATTATTTTTTCTTGGATTACATCTGACCTTCTTGTTAAACTACTTGATTCTTCACCAAGAACCTCAGCACGTACAGTTGGATCGTTTAATTTTTTGATTATTTGATTAGCTGTTTTTTCATCTATTTTTATAGCTTTGGCGCCAATATCAAAACCGACCTGCGGTAAGATTTCTCGTAGTTGTTTGGTTGGGATTCTAACTTGTCTTGATAATTCTGTAACGTTCATTGATTTTTTGGTTAAAAAAATAGATTGCGTAGAGCGAATCTCTTCTTCATAATATATATTAAAGGTATAACAAATTGGGGAATTAGTCAATTATTTGATAAGAAAAAGTTTATAGAGTTGACCCGTTTCGTATATGAATGTATAATTGATTATTAAACATTTAGAATTAGAATTTTGTATGTCCCAGGATTTAAGCGAACAAGCTAAGAGATTGATTGATAAATCTAGTAATATATTAATAGTTTTTAAAAAGAATTATACAATAGATAGTGTTGCTAGTTCTTTGGCTCTATTTAATATATTAAAGAAACAAGATAAGGAAGTATCTATTGCTTGTGATCGATTTGAGTTAGAGAATAATTTCAGTTTTTTAAAAAATATAGATTTGGTTAAAGATAAATTAATCAATCTGCGTAGATTTATAATCAACCTTCATTTAAAGAATGCAGGAGTTGAAGAGTTTAGTTATGATGTAAATGACAATGAATTGAAAATATATATCACTCCTAAGAATGGTTTCTTTGAAGAAAAAGATATCACTACTGGTTCTAGTGATTTTATTTTTGACCTAATTATCGTAATGGACAGTTCAGATTTAGAATCTTTGGGTGATATATATGAAGATAATAGGGAATTGTTTTACAAAGTACCAATTATTAATATTGATCATTCGACAACTAATGAAAATTTTGGTCAGATAAATTTAATAGATTTAAAATCTGTAGCAACATCACAAGTCATCTATAGTTTTTTGAAAAACAAGTTTGATGATATTGATAGTGATATCGCGACATTAATATTAGCTGGAATCATGACAAAAACTAGGGCTTTTAAAACATCAAATGTTACGCCAGATGTTTTGGCTGTTACTTCAGAATTAATTTCATTAGGTGCTGATCGTGGAATGGTTGTTAAAAATTTATATCAATCAAAAAACCTTTCTACATTAAAGTTGTGGGGGAGAGTTTTGGCTAGATTACAGCAGGATGCTTCAATTAAATTAGTTTGGTCTTTAATTTCACATGAAGATTTTGTAAAGTCTGGGGCAAATATTAAAGATGTTCATAGTGCTGTTGA
>JBDRGZ010000024.1:0-5113 GCA_043817345.1 Patescibacteria group bacterium | reverse complement strand
TGTAAAATCTCCGTCTGATAATCCACAACCAGAAAAATCAAAACGGAATAGACTAATTTTGTCTTTCAATTTATCAATTATAATTTTGAACTTTCGCTCAACGGTTGTGCGTTCAAAACCATGAACAAAAACAATTCCTTTCGGAGAACTTGTTTTATCTAAAATTCCTCTTAAGGTTTTATTTTTTGAATTTTTGAATTCAATTAACTGTGTCATATTTTTTCTCCTTATATGTTTAATTTTGAAATTTTTGTTAAATCTTTTTCTCGAACAACATAGTCCGCTTTTGAAATAACTTCCTCCTTATCTGTATTAAAAACAACAAATTTAGTCGCTAATTCTGAAATTGGTAAATCTGTTATAGAATCACCAATTACAATTATATCACCAGTTATATTATATTTTTTTAATATACTTTGCAAAATTTCTTTTTTTATATAACGATCAACTTTTTCTAGAAGTTTACCTGTATATTTATTTCCCTCTACTTCTAAAATGTTACCAAAAATTAAGTCCACACCCAAGATTTTTTTTAATTCCTCTAGAATAAAAATTGGGTTGCTACTTATTGCTACCACCAAATAATTTTTATTTTTAAAATACCCTACTATCTCTTTCGCACCTAACATTAATTTTTCAACTACATAATTTTTTGTAACTTCTGCAACTTTCTCGACTTCTAATCCTTTATATAATTCTGTTAGTTGCTCTAAACCCCAAGGGCCTAAATGTTTTCTTCTCTGATATTTTTCATTAATCTCATCAACTTCTTTCTGTTTATTAAAATACTTACCCAAAACTTCCTTAAAACCACCCGCCTTATTATCTAACAAAACACCATCAACATCAAATACTATTATATTTTCTTGTGACATATTGTTATTTCCTTTCGTATCTGTCTTTATCTCTGGTATATAGCTTGTTCATCATATTATCCCAAGCTTTATCAAGATCAATGTTTTGAGAGTTAGCAAGACAGATTAAAGTATATAATATGTCAGCAATTTCATCTTCTAAATCCTTTAGATCTTCTGTATCTTTCTTTTTCTTTGGTCCCCATCGATGATTAATTTCTCTTGCTAGTTCTCCTGTTTCTTCTGTTAGTCTGGCTAGAATTTCTAAAGGTTTAAAGTATCCTAATTTGAAATTAGCAATCCATTCATCAACTTGTTTTTGGTTTTGTTTTAAACTCATATATTTTTTATTAAATATGTATCTTTTAATTGGTATCCTAATTTTTTGTAATATCCTCTAACTCCTATACCTGAAATTACTGCTATCTTTGTATATTTATTTTGTTTAGATATCTTTTCTGCTTGTTGCATTAATTTTTTACCTAAACCTTGATGCTGTATCTTTGTCTTAAGTTTATCACCTGTTGGTAGCATCTGTCCATAAACATGTAATTCACGAATTAAAGCTGTATCTTTAAGAATTGGAAATATATTTTGTGTTTTTTTGTTATTAAATCTTAATCTTAAGAAAGCATATAGTATGTCTCTTTTAGAAGATTCATAACTAATGAAATATTCTATTCCTTGGGATGCTTTGTATTTGGTTATGAATAGCTTTGGTTTTTTGAATTCTTTATTGCCCACTTCTCTACATCTGATACATTTACATTTTGTTTCTTGTTTTAAATATTGTCTTAGGTTTGTAATTTTGTTTCCAGCAATAATTGAGTCTTTTGGAATATCTCTAACTAACCTATTAATCCTTACCCAATATGGGGTAATTTCTTTAATACCTTTTAATAAATTAAAAAGTTGTTTTTTAGAATATGGTCTGTATTTTTTTTGTTTAAACCATTTAGATACCTCTGCATACTCATTAACTACACATGGATATATTTTAATTTGATCAGGTTTAAAATCTGGATCTGTAAAAACTTTTTTCACCATGGCTAAATCTTTTGCCGGAGTTGAGCCTGGCAAATCTGGCATATAGTGATGATCAACTTTAAAACCATTTTGTTTTAATAATTTTGTTGCTTTTATAGAATCCTCAACTGTGTGACCCCTTTTATTTATAGCTAAAATTTTATTATCAATATGCTGAATACCAAGCTGAACTCTGGTGCATCCAAGTTCTCTAAAAAATTTTATATTTTTTTCATTAATTTCATCAGGTCGAGTTTCAAAAGTTAAACCAATTATTTTATATTTCGCTTTTTCATTAATATCCTGTTCTTGTTCTAAAGATTTAATTTTTCTTTTCTTTTCATATATATTAGCCGCATAAAAACATTTGGTTATGAAATCTTTTTGATATTTATCTGTATATGCAGTAAAACTTCCACCCAATACCAATAACTCAATCTTGTCTACTTTATGACCATTAGCTTCTAAAGCTTGTATACGCATTTGGACTTGTTTAACTGGATCAAACTTTAATCTTAAAGCTCTTTGTGCTGCTGGTTCGTTTGATAAATAGCTTTTAGGCATCTTAGGTTCTGAAGGACAATATATACAGTTGCCTGGACATTTGTATGGTTTAGTTAACACTGTAATTACAGATACACCAGAAGATGTACGCACAGCTCTTTTTTTAATTAAATTCTCCAATTTCTTATTTGATTTAATTTTTCCTTTTTTTATCATCTTCTTGTACGTTTCAATTAATTCTGAATTTTGTAAAAGATTAATCTTGTATTTCTTTGAAATATATCTTTTCCAACTCAAAAATTCCTCAGCTGTCTGAGGATTTTTTTTAACTAAATCTTTTAATATCTTTTCCTGCATAATATATGTATTAAATCATATTTCTTGACAAATTTCCAGTTTCTTGCAAGAATATATTAAAAGATATATAATTAGAAACAGCTAAGAAATAGCTTTTTCTTTTTAAACAAAATGGTATCAATAAGACTACAACGCATTGGTAGGAAAAAACTACCTCATTTCCGCTTAATCGTACAAGATAAGCAAAAAGATCCATGGGATAAATCCTTGGAGATTTTAGGTTCTATAGACCCAAGAACAAAAGAAATATCATTAAAGAAAGATAGAATTGAATACTGGTTGTCTGTTGGTGCTCAACCTACAAATACAGTTCGTAACCTATTAATTGAACAAGGTATTATTAAAGGTGAAAAAGCTAAGACTATTAATATCTCTAAAAAACGTACAGCTAAAAAAGAAGGTGATAAAACAGAAGAAAAAGTAGAGGAAGCAAAAGAAGATAAACCAGAAAGCAAAGAAGAAGTAAAGGAAGAAAAAAAAGAAGAAGTTGAACAACCTAAAAAAGAAGAAAAAACTAAAGAAAAAAAGGCTGAATAAGTAGCAGTCTTGACATTAATTATACATTTCTATACAATATATATACATAACAAATAGGTGCTTGTGTAGCAAACCGTTTGAGATAAGTTTTAATCAGGTTTGATAAAACACGAGTTCTTTAAAATGAAAAAGAAGCAGTGCATCAAAGCTGTTTTTTGTTGTCTAAATTTTTCTGTAAATATATATTAAGATATTTACAAAAAGATGAAGAGAACCGTGAACATTAATAATTCAATATATAACTTTTTGTCGAGCAAAAAGTAGCAGGAGGGACAATTTTCCGTCTATTTTAAAATCTATTATTAGATTTACATATTATTCTGGGAAGCCAGATTCACCCAGTCAAATCGGCATTGCCGAATTCCGAATTTTCGGAATTATTTGACGGGGTAAACACTTTTTTAAGAACTAGTTTCTTACGTTTTTACTAATAAGTTTTTCGTAATAAAACTTTTTGAGAGTTTGATCCTGGCTCAGGATGAACGCTGGCGGCGTGTCTAAGGCATGCAAGTCGAACGCGCACTTCGGTGCGAGTGGCAGACGGGTGAGTAACACACTGGTAACCTACCTCCAACACAGGCATAGCTCCGAGAAATCGGAATTAATACCTGATAGTCTTAAACTTCATAAGGAGTTTAAGTAAAAGTTCGCTGGTTGGAGAGGGGCCTATGGCTGATTAGCTTGTTGGTGGGGTAATGGCCCACCAAGGCAATGATCAGTAGCGGGTGTGAGAGCACGACCCGCCTCACAGGGACTGAAACACTGCCCTGACTCCTACGGGAGGCTGCAGTCGAGAATCTTCCCCAATGCACGAAAGTGTGAGGGAGCAACGCCGCGTGATTGAAGACGCCCTTCGGGGTGTAAAAATCTTTTTTGAAGGACGAACGTTGACGGTACTTCAAGAATAAGGGGCTGCTAAACTCGTGCCAGCAGCAGCGGTAATACGAGTGCCCCGAGCGTTATCCGGATTTATTGGGCGTAAAGCGTCCGCAGGTTGTTTGAAAAGTTCCGCCTCAAATCCTAATGCTTAACATTAGGACTGGGTAGAAAACTTTCAAACTAGAGGTCGGGAGAGGTCAGTGGAATGGCTGGTGTAGGGGTAAAATCCGTTAATATCAGCTGGAACACCAAAAGCGAAGGCAACTGACTGGAACGATTCTGACACTCATGGACGAAAGCGTGGGGAGAGAAGGGGATTAGATACCCCCGTATTCCACGCCGTAAACGATGGGTACTTGACATTGGGAGTATCGACCCTCCCAGTGTCGCTTCTAAACAAGTTAACACCTTAAGTACCCCGCCTGGGAAGTACGGTCGCAAGACTAAAACTCAAAGGAATAGACGGGGATCCGCACAAGTGGTGGATCATGTGGTTTAATTCGATGATACGCGGGAAACCTCACCAAGACTTGACATCTTCCGTATGTCTCTCTAGAAATAGAGAGTCCTTCAGGAATGACAGGTGCTGCATGGTTGCCGTCAGCATGTGCTGTGAAGTGCACCCTTAACTGGGGTAACATGCGCAACCCTCATCCAGTGTTACAAGTGTCACTGGAAACTGCCGCGGTTAACGCGGAGGAAGGTGGGGACGACGTCAAATCAGCATGGCTCTTACGTCTTGGGCAACACACATGATACAATGGGAAGTACAAAGGGACGCCAAACCGTAAGGTGGAGCAAAACCCATAAAACTTTTCTCAGTTCGGATTGAGGTCTGCAACTCGACCTCATGAAGCTGGAATCACTAGTAATCGTATATCAGAACGGTACGATGAATACGTTCTCGGATCTTGTACTCACCGCCCGTCATGCCAAGGGAGCCGGTAATATTCGAA
>JBDRGZ010000023.1:0-9038 GCA_043817345.1 Patescibacteria group bacterium | reverse complement strand
CCCGGATTACCTATAGATCTAAATGCTGTTTTAGTTAAATCAACAATTCGATTATCAACATATGGACCCGTTGATACTACCTTAACTTTAACACATTTTTGTAAATTATCTAAACGACAAACTTTAATATATGAACCAATCTCATGATTATTTGATGCACAATTGTATGGCGAACTAGGAGTTAATGCATCACCATACCAACTGGTCCATGCTTCAAATTGATCTGTATGTTGAAATACAGCTAAAATTGCATAAGGCAAATGAATCACAGCTCTAGTCAAGTTATTTTCTAAATCATTAGATCCTGGTAATGGTTTCCATTTCTTTGACCCTCCATCCCAGAAAAACATTTGTTTACGATGCATATCTGTATTACCATCCACGTCTTTTAACTCAGAATTTTTAATAGCTACATATAAAGGTTTGTTTAATACGCCAATTCTAGGATCTCCTAAAAAATCAAACTCCCAAGCAGTTGAAACTCTTTTATAATTTAGTTCATTGCCATATTGATCTACAACAGGACCATCTGGTGCCCAACCTTCACTTAATTCACGTAAAACAGCTGTAGCAGCTTGAGAAATAGCTTTATCAACTACACCTAATTTAAATTCATTATCTCCAGCCACAACAGTATATCCTTTTAAAATTGTAGCTTCATCAATGAATAGCTTCCATTCACGCTGAGCCCAAGGCTCATTACTTTCTGCTAAAACATAAGAAAACCCAAAACACAGACAACAAAATATAAAAATTACTAAAACTTTCTTTAACATAAAGATTTTGTTAATATTATTATATAAAATAAAATTATTTTGCGGGTGTAATATAATGGTTATTATTTAAGCTTCCCAAGCTTGAGATGGCGGTTCGATTCCGCTCACCCGCTATTAGCCGAAGTAGCTCAGTTGGTAGAGCAACGCACTCGTAACGCGTAGGTAGTGAGTTCGAATCTCACCTTCGGCTTATTAAAATTTAAAAAAATATGAAAACCACTTCTTTGGGTTTGACTGGTTTTTATTGGTTTGCACACCTTTTACTTGAGAATCTCCATTAATATTTTTAATTACTACCACCTTCTCTCCCGGTTTCTTGTAACCTAATGTTTTTCTAGCTTCTAGCTCTACATATTCATCACTTTTTAAATATCCTATTAAATGAGCTAATTCAAAATTAGATTCTTCTAAATTATTAACTTCTTGTTTTAATTCACCAATTTTTTCATTAACCCTTGATTGTCTAGAATATTCCTTAGATAAAGCAAAGGTCATCAAACAAATTAAAATCACACAAGCAAAAATGAAATTCTTGGAATAAAAAAATGCTTGTATTTTATTTCTCTGTGGTTGCATATATATAAGTATATCACATGATTAGACTCACTGAATAATAAATTCCGTTACGAAATTTTTAGATTTTGAAACAAATTTTTCAAATAATTTTTGAAGTTTAGCTTAAGCTAAGCTAATAAAATTTTTGTAAAATTTGGTCAAAATATTGGAATTGCAGTAGGAAGTTATTATTCAGTGGGTCTAACAATCCACATCTTCTTCAGGAACAAGCTCTGCTTGTTCTTCTTCCATTTCTTCCTCTTTATCTTCTAAACTTTTAACTAATTTAAGTAAAGTTGGATAACCTAATTCTTCTTTCATACGTACCAAAGTAGCTTGATAACTTGGTTTTTCTTTTTTTTCTGAACTCTCTTTTGTACTATATTTAATGTCTAATTTAATTAAATCTAATATTATCCTTTGTACTTTAGCTGGATTTTTAACAAACTTGGTTGTTAATAACTTTTCTTTATCTTTAATTTGCCAGGTTATATCCAAGCTCCCTATATTAAAAGTATTTTGTAAAACACCTTTACTTGAATAACTAATATCTGTTACATCAGATAAATCTATTTCAATAACCTTTTTGTCAAAAAACTTTTTAAACCCATAATTAATTAATCTTTTATCTGTAACTAACAAACAATTAAAACTCATTAAAATCATTATTCTTAATAAATACAACAAAGCAATAGCAACTAAAAAGAAAAAAATGAACTTACCTAAACCACCCATATCAAATAACGGGACTAAAAAGAAAAAAGGAATAACAAATAAAACAAAATCAATAATATATTTCCAACGATAAGCTAAACTGCTTTTACGCAGTAATATTATTATCTCTTCATTTTCCTGTAGGTTTTTAGTATAAAACATAATACATGGTAGTCATCCTGGATGACATTTTTTTAATATTAAATTAAAATCATCCAAGCCACCATAGATATAATTATCAATATAGACATGATTGTCCAAAAAATTTTAACTACTTGTTTTTGTTTCATAAAATTTAAATGTCATTTCTATTATCATTGCACGCTTTCTTGTCATCCCGATGAAAATCGGGATCCAGTATGTATAAGCAATTCTCTGGATCCCGTGTCAAGCACGGGATGACAAGAAATATAACATTAAGATGATAAAAATAAATTATTTGATGGGTTGAACTCTACCTTTTTAAAACAGCCACATATGCTTCTGAAGGAATATCTACTTTACCTCTACCCATAGCTTTCATTTTCTTTTTACCTTTTTTCTGTTTTTCAAGTAATTTATTCTTTCTGGTTACATCACCACCATACAATTTAGCTGTAACATCTTTACGATATGGAGCTATTCTTGATGAAGCAATAATTTTACCCCCTTTATTCTTACCTGTATCTTGAAATCCAAGCACAGCTTGGATCTTAATCTCAAACATTTGTTTAGGCAATGTTTCTTTTAAAGCATCCACAATTTTTCTACCTACTCTATATGACTCATCTTTATAAGTAATCATAGCTAGAGAATCTACTAAATCTTCAGCTACTAATATATCTAACCTTTCAACATTACATTCCCTGTAACCAATTAATTTGTAATTCAAAGAAGCATAACCAGAGGATACACTCTTAATTTTATCATAAAAATCGGTTAATAACGAAAATAAAGGTAATTCATAATGCAAAACTACCCTAGTCTCAGATAAATATTCTGTATTTAAATATATTCCTCTCTTTTCATTAATCAACTCCATAATATTACCTAGATATGTTTGTGGTGTAATCACATCAATTTTCACCCATGGTTCATCAATTTTTTCAATCATATTTTGATTAGGTAATTCTTGTGGGGAATGAATAATTGAACTTGATCCGCCTTCGCTCTCTAACAACCCTTTATCGCTATGGCGGACAAGTTCTTTATTATTATTTTTGTCTACTTCATAAACACTAGAGTTTATCCGCCGAAGCATTTTGCCTGTTTTGTGCGAAGGAGGATAAAAGACTTTGTAAGCTACGCTAGGTATTGTAACCATCAAATCTAAATCAAACTCACGATGTAGTCTTTCTTGAATAATTTCTAAATGTAATAGGCCTAGAAAGCCACACCTAAACCCAGGACCTAAAGCAGGAGAATTTTCAGGTTCAAAAGACAAAGAAGCATCAGTTAATCCAATCTTTTCCAAACCTTCGCGTAAATCTTTAAAATCTACTCCTTCTTTACAAAATATCCCTGCAAAAACCATTGGTTTCATTTCTTTATACCCTGGTAGTTTTAACTTAGCACTTTGAGTTTTATCTTCTACATGTATAACTGTATCACCTACTCTACAAGAAGATAAATCTTTAAACCCAGTTACAATATATCCAATTTCTCCAGCTTCTAAAGAATCTGATTTAACTAAATTTGGTTTAAAATATCCAACTTCCAAAACTTCACTTTGTTTTTTAGTACCAACTAAAAATATTTTATCTCCTTTTTTGACTCGTCCATTTACAACACGCACATATGAAACAACTCCCCTATAGTCATCATATACAGAATCAAAAACGAGTGCCTGTAGGACAGGAGCTCGTCCTGAATTCGAGCTTGTCGAGGATGAAGGACCTGTAGGACTAGGAACATTTTTAACAACAGATTTTAAAACTTCATCAGCACCTTGTCCTGTTTTAGCAGAAACTTTTAAAATTTCAATCTCATCATCTACCAACAATTCTCTAACTTCTTTCTCTGTTTCTTCAACCCTAGATCCAGGTAAATCAATCTTGTTAAGCACAGGGATAATCTTCAAGCCCTGATCAACAGCTAAATTATAATTAGCTAAAGTTTGAGCTTGAATTCCTTGTGTAGCATCAACTAACAAAATAGCACCCTCAACAGCAGCTAAAGAACGGGAAACTTCATAACTAAAATCTACATGACCAGGAGTATCTATTAAATTTAAAATATATCCATCATAATCCATTCTAACTGGCTGAAGTTTAATAGTAATTCCTCTTTCCCTTTCTAATTCCATTTGATCCAATACTTGCTCTTTCATTTTTCTTTTATCTACAGTTTTAGTCAATTCCAAAAAACGATCCGCTAGGGTCGATTTTCCATGATCAATGTGTGCGATTATACAGAAATTTCGTATATTATTCATAAATGAATTATATAAAAAAATATACAAAAAATCAACTGTTTGTTCGTTCTCTTCCTGTCATCCCGAATTTATTTCGGGATTAAATGATCTGATTAGAATAAGTTTGTCTTATCCTGATCCCGAGCACTCGGGACAGGATGACAATAAAAAATATACCTCAAAACAAATCAAAAAACCCGACTAAATCGGGTTTCCTATTTTCTCAACTTTAAGGTGTAAGGTTTCTAAATCCTTATGGATTCCAAAGTCTAAGATTAAAATGTGAAGAGAAGAGAGATTTTGTTTTCTGCTAGATATGACACTCGTTCCGAGAACTCGGAACAAGATTATCAGTGATCTAGCTTTAACCTTAAACTCGCTTCAGCCTTACACCTTGAAATTGAGAAAAGTTCTCTTCTTTCATTATATAACATTTTATCTCTCTCACAAAACTGAGGATTAGCGTAGCTGCCTTAAAAAAGCAACCGATTTGGTGTGTCTAGAGAAGTCACACCAGCCATGGCTACAAACGCTCTTGCTAAAAAAATATTTTAATAAATAAGAGCTGAGCATGGTTTAAAAATGTTAACCTTTTTCTATAAAATAGAACGAGTTAACGAACGACTTATCATGAGGAATAATCGAGCTTACGCCAGATACATCCTCTTCAAAACCATTTTTCCTGAACAAGTCAGGATACTAATCCTCATTTTTGTGAGCCCTGTAAAGTTTCACAACAGGGTAAAAAATATATATTTGATTGTAATGTACTCTTTTTCTAAATCTCTAAATTTAATTTAGAAACTTAGGGCCTAATGGAGTCTAATATGTATCTGGCATTGTACACCGAGTTGTAAAGAACTTTTTAATTTAACTCTTAGAAAAGTTGGCTGTTTAAGCTAAATTCACGGGGAACCGCCCAAACGAGCCAGCTTATCTAAGAATTAAAGATTTTTACAACAAAAAAGCAACAAAAAAAGAAAATCAAATAGTTGCTTGTTTTTATTAAAAATCATTTTCTCTTCTCAAAAAATGTTTATTATTAAATTGTTAAAATCTCTCTTTTTGTTTACATACACAATATAACATAGATATAAATATTTGTCAAGTATATTTATCCACAATTAGCTAAATTTAGCTAATATTAGAGAAAATACAGAGAAATAAAAAACTCTGGTCTGGAACAAAGTCAACTTGGAGGAAAAATGTACTAATATTAATCTTCTAAGATAACACCATAATATCCATCAGTAAGTAAAGATGAATTAAATATATTTTTATCTTGTGATATATTACTACTTTTAATTACTTTTTTAACATCCCAATCTTCAGGAACAACTAATTGGCTAGAAAAATCTACTGTATCCATACCAGGATGTTTTTCTACTATCATACTATATTTATATTGCTTATCTTTTGAAAATAGAGATGAAATCCACTTTTTAAAATTACTAGATTCATCATTTACTTCAAATTTAAATGGTAGAACATATTTAATTTCTGCAACAACCTCTTGCCCTGGAGCAACTTGTATCCAATTACCATATACTGTTCTATTTGAATCTATCCCAATACGTGTTCTTGAACTTTCATCAATATATGTATTTGCTTCTGTTTCTGCTACTGTTTCATCTTTACTTAAATTCTCATATTCACTAGCTGCGTATTTGAATAGATAACTTGGATTAAAATTAAAACCTTTGGCTGAAACAAATTTGGAACCTTCTGGAACATAGAACCTAACATAATCCACGTTATTATCTGCCTCAAAAATTTTTGTAATATCTCCATTGTGTGTTCTTCTTAAAGTAACTGTTGCTAATAAAGAACCGTCATCCCCTACTTCTACTTTATGATCTATTTCATTTTCAATTACATCTTCTGTTTTACCACCAGATATATTTGTATGAACAACCATTAAATAATCCTGATTTTCATTTATTTTTTTCATCTTTCCAGACCATCCATATTTTTCTATCTGTGATTGCATTTTTTCGTCATTAAAGTAGAAAAGAACTTTTTCTTGTTCTAGTGAAGTATTTAAAATTAAAAATGTTTTTAAGAAAGTTTTTTGATCTAGGCTAATAATTCTTTGTAATAGTTCTGGGGCTAAATCTGCAATTATTTGTTTTGGCTTGTTTTCTTCTTTGTCATATTCAAATTCTACAGCTGCTTGTACTTCTCCTACAAAGTTATCTGCAGATAATGTCTTTTCATATTCTTCCATTTCAATAGGTCCTGTGTGTTCTAAAAGATTAGCTACTACATCTTGATTTAAGGCAATAACACCATCTACACTAGATCCACCCGTATTGTTTTCATAAAACCACATGATCTTTTCTGCTGAAGTTGGCCAATCTGGATACCAATTAGCATTCCATATCTGCCAAACGGGTGACATTATCTGTAAAGGTTTTGGAGCTTCAACTAAAACTTGATTTGATCCTTTGAGGTCATATAGCCCTCCGCCAGGAATATCCATTTTTTCTACATTGCCGTGTTTAATATCTACTACAGCAAATGAACCCATAAAACCACCTGTAGCCCTAGCCTCTCTAGTATTTTGAAAAATTACTAAATATCTTTTTGGCTCTTCTGCACCAAGGAAAGATAATAGGAAATCTAATAATCCACTTAACTCATTTGTCATATTTTCTAAACCTGCAATATTTTGTTTAACTTGTATCAAATTCTCTTGATATTCTGCTGGCACAGAATCAATATCTATACTTGCTAAAATATCTACTAACTCATCTATATTGGGTTTTTGTTGTTCTAAAATATTTTTCACATATCCTAAACGATCAGTTAAATCTAATTCAACAAAAGTGGAACACTTTTGTCCTTCACCTGGTAAAGATTGGCAAATCTTATCTATTGTATTAGAAGTTTCTTTTCCATTAAACACACCTAGAGCATTTGTTACTTCTCTACCAACCACTGCAGCTAATTCTCCTGCTCTTAATATCTTTTGTCCATCATTCACTTTAGGAACTAATTTCATCATCCATGTATTAAAAGCACCTAAGCTATTTACTTCATCTTGTGCTAAACGAAATGAACTTTCAGCCATTTCAAACTTTTGCCAAGCATTATCTAAATCATTTGATGCAATTGTGTCAGCAGCATCTTTTAAATAGCTAACTCCATCAGCTGAAACACCTAAAACATTACCTTTTATGTTATTAGCTTTTTGATATAGGTTGTAACCAGCAAAAGGTACTACAATAATGAAAGCTACTACAAGAAAAGATAATATTGGTTTAATTGAAACTCTTACCGGCACTTTATCTTTGTTTACTAAACTACTAACTAATCTTTTTAAATATATATAGTTAAGTTTAACAACCTTAAAAGGAAGCTTAAATAACTGAACAATACCCCACCAAATA
Organism: Patescibacteria group bacterium; assembly: GCA_043817345.1. Lineage (GTDB taxonomy): Bacteria > Patescibacteriota > Patescibacteriia > UBA2196 > UBA2196 > CAYSXS01. The sequence goes on along the minus strand of JBDRGZ010000023.1, from coordinate 1,209 downwards.
CCTTTTAATGTTCTATCAACAACAAAATCAAGGAATTTAAATGGTGCTACTATTGATTTCCAAACAAAATACAAAAATTTACCAAAGCTATTTAATGATTTATCCATAACTCCGCCAGAAACTTTAACTCCCTTTACTTTTTCTTTCCTAATCACAACTGGTTTTTGAATAACCGGTTCTTGTCTAGAAATTAAACTTACTTTACGCCCAGCCCTTCTGTTCTTTCTCTTTTCTACTTTAGTAAATTCCATAACATCATCTTCAACATCGTCTGGTGTAGTAAAGTTTAAAAGAGATAAATCTTTCTGATTTAATTCTTCCATTGGGGTATATTCTGTTTTTTCCCAAGCATAATTTCTATCTACTACTTCTTCATTTACAATTTCTCTTACTTGACCCCCATTTCTTAAATCTAAAACATACTCTGAAGGAGCTTCTGGTTGTCTAACTTTTACTCGACGGATTCCCTTATTAACCACAGGTGCAACTTTTTCCTCTTCTATAATTGGGAAAACATAATCCTCTGATATATCAGGTAATTTAATTTTCTCTTTAAACTCTTGCCATGAAAGTTTTGGTAATACTTTTTCTTTAACTTCATGCTCAATAACAGTAGCTTCTTTTTGTAAAAAAATTATCCTAGGTAAAGCAACCTCTAAAATCTCATCTTTTTTAGGTCTACCCTTTTCTCTTTTTGGAGAAAATTTCATTAACCATTCTTCGCGTGGACTTAATCTCTTTTGAGGTCTTCCACGACCACGCTCTTTACTTAATTTTATCGCTTCTAGTTCCTCTGCAGTTAATTCTTTTTTAGGTCTTCCCCTACCTCTAAATGTCTTATTTTTCAATGCTAAAATCTCTTCTGGGGTGAGTACTTTTTTAGGTCTTCCCCGTCCTCTACTTGGTTTATTTTTCAATGCTAAAACCTCCTCTGGAGTTAATATCTTCTTAGGTCTTCCACGTCCTTTTTTTTCTTGATTGTTATCTTCGTCTTGCACGGGTGTTATTTTTTTCTTTTTTTGTATTATTTAAATATATTTTTAATTTATTTAACTTATCCACAAATTATTTATTTCATATTATTTATTTAATTATACAATATTCACCCTGTTAAATCCAGCAAAAAAGCTGGAATTTTTGCAAAAAAAATTATTTAACAGGGTAAAGATTAAAATACTAAATAAATATGTTAAAAATATCTAAAAAAAA
>JBDRGZ010000022.1:0-8398 GCA_043817345.1 Patescibacteria group bacterium | reverse complement strand
TCATATATAGATTTGCTAAGTAATAAAAACAAGACATCATGTTAAAAGTTCTACTTGTTAGTTTGAGGAGTCCTTTTTTAGATTCCGATCGAGTTTTTCCTCATTTAGCTATATTATATTTAAAAGGAGTGTTGGATAAAGAAGGAATACAAAATCAACTTGAGGATGATTTTGATTTTGATAATCCTCAAAAATATGCTGGCTTTACCCATTTTGCAGTATCTGCTTTATCTTCCCAAATATCAGAGGCAGATAAGATTCTTGCTTTTAAACAAAAATATTTTCCAAACACCAAAATTATTTTAGGTGGTCCTGCTCCGACATTTTATTTAGAAGATTACCAAAAAAAGCCTTATGATTTTTTTGTAATTGGCGATGGAGAAAAAGCTATTTTAAAAATTTTGTATGGCCAAGCAGAGAGAATCGTTAATTGCCAGATGACAGCGGAGGAAATGAATTTAATGCCAACGCCCTTTAGGTCAGCAGAATTTTTAAAAAAGTATGTATATAATATTAATGGAATACATTCAACAACTCTAATGACCTCAAGAGGGTGTCCGTTTGGTTGTGATTTTTGCGAGAACGCCAGGACAAAAGTTAAATTATATACACAAGAACATATTAACCAAGAGATTATTGATGTCAAAAGAGCTGGTTTTGGTGGGATTATGTTTTTTGATGATTTATTTGCTATGAATATAAAAAGAGTAAGAGAGGTTTGTTCTGTTATTAAAAAACATAATATAATATTTAGATGTTTTGGACATTCCAACACTATGACAGTGGAAATAGCAGAGACTCTCGCAGATAGTGGTTGTGTAGAAATAGGGGTTGGGTTTGAAAGTGGCGCTCAATCTATTTTAGACGTTGTAAAGCATCCAAGGACAACTATTAGTAAAAATTTGAATTTTATTAAAATTTGTCATAAGTATAAAATACGTGTGAAATCCTTTTTTGTGTTGGGTTTGCCAGGCGAAGCTTCTAGTACAATAAATGAAACAGAAAAATTTATTGCGGAATCAGGTGTTGATGATTTTGATTTGTCTATTTACTATCCTTATAAAGGTACTAGGATAAGGGATAAGATGGAAGAATATGATTTAAATTTTGTTCGCAATGGCGAAGGATCCGCTGTAGGTTATTATAAAGGACAACACGGACATGCGGAGTCTATTGTCAGAACATCATCTTTATCAGCAGATGAGATTGTCAAGGCACGAGATATGATTTTTCAAAAATACAAAAAAACTCCTTAAATTAGATTTAAGGAGTTTTTGATTTTATCTTAGTTTAATGGTTTAATTAAGATATGATAAATATATTAAAAAACATCAAAAACCTCTATAGGGTTTATGACAAAACTTTAATAGTATATTTTATTAAACACCTATTTAATAGATCTTGGCCACCATATGGCCTAATTTTTTATGTTACTAATAAATGTAATAGTCGTTGTATAATGTGCTTTAATTGGAAGATTTTGAATAAAGATTTACAGAACGAGATGACTTTAGATGAAATAGATCAGTTTACAAAGAAGATAGGAAAGTTGAAATCAGTTGGTTTGGGTGGTGGTGAACCATCTTTACGATCTGATTTACCAGAAATTGTCAATTTGTTTGTTAAAAATAATAAAGCATCAGTTGTTTTTATTGCTTTTAATTCTTTGTTACCAAACAAGACAGCAGAACAAGTAGAAGCAATTTTTGAAAAATCACCGAATGTAAGTTTAAAGATTGGTTTATCTTTAGATGGAGTTGGTAGTATTCACGATAAAGTGCGTGGTGTAGAAGGTAATTTTGAAAAGTTTTTACAAACATATAAGAAGTTAGAAGATTTAAAGAAAAAATATCCAAGATTAAGAACTAGGATTTGTACTACAGTTTTAAACCAAAATATAGATAATATAGAAGAATTAATAGAATATGTAAGAGAAAACTTTAAATCAAGTTTTCATGGTTTAGAATTAGTCAAAGGTAGTGTGCCACAAGCAGACACTAAAGGATTAGATCTTTCTAAGTATGAAAAAATAATTAAATCAATTAAAGAAAGTGAAAAGAATAGTAATAATATTTATAGAAGAATAATTAATCCGCTTTATCAAAAGGTTTGTGTTTATATTTTAAAAAACAAAAAACAAGTTGTACCTTGCAGAATGTCAAATTTTATGCCAGTTATTGATGCTCAAGGTAATATTTATCCTTGTGAAGGTAGAGGTAAGATAGGGAATTTAAGAGAATCTGATTATGATTTAAAAAAAGTTTGGCAATCTAGCAACTCCAAAAATGAAAGAAAGAAAATTAAGAAAGAAAAATGTTTTTGTACACATTCTGTTTATCAAATTCCAAATATATATATGAGTCCAAAAATGTTAATAAAAATAATTTTTAGTAAATAAAATGTATTTAAGTGTTGTAATCCCAACTCATAATAGAAAAGATTGTTGCAAAGAAGTTTTGTTATCTTTTAATAATCAAAGTTTTAAAGACTTTGAAATCATCATTGTTGATGATGGGTCTAAAGATTGTACAGGAGAAATGGTAAAAAATTTGGAAACATCTTATCCTTTGCATTATGTTCGTCAAGACAACAAAGGACAGGGTGCTGCCAGAAATACAGGTATTAAAAATGCTCAAGGAGAAGTTATTTTTTTTATAGATGATGATTGTGTACCAGTAGATTCAGAGCTTTTAAATATACATGCTCAAGCACATAAAAACACTAATAACAATAAAGCAGTCTTTTTAGGATTAACTTTATTGCATCCTTCAATAAAATTTACTCCTTTTGTTAGATATATTGATAATTATCATTTAGCATATGATAAAATAACAGATCCAAGCAATGTTCCGCCAGGATGTTTTTATACAGATAATGTTTCTGTTAATAAACAGTTTTTAGTTGAGTCGGGCATGTTTGATGAGGGCTTTTTCCCTAAAGCAGCTTATGAAGATGGGGAATTAGGCTATCGTTTACATAAGAATGGCATGAGAATGTTTTTTATCCCTCATGCAAAGGTTTGGCACAATAATCATATAACACTTAAGTCATATCCAAACGATATGTGGAAAAGAGGTTATTGGTCTGTACGTTTAGCTGAGAAGGTTCCAGAATTGAAATATAAGAGCAATATTAATGAGACAAAAAACATTTTTAAATTAATTTTAAAAAGAATTATTTTTAATAAACCTATTATGAACCTAAGTGTTAAAATAATGAATTTTTTAGATAATAGAAAAATAAAAATTCCAGTAGTTGTTTATAGAAAGGTTTTAGATTTCTATAAAATACAAGGTATTAAGGATTATAAAAAAGTTTAAATATGAATTATCAGCCTAAAATTTCTATTATTATTGTAAATTACAACGGACAGGATTTTTTATCTGACTGTTTAGAATCAGTTTTAAAATCTAATTATCCAAATTTTGAAGTTATTTTTGTTGATAATAATTCTAATGACGATTCTATTAATATAGTTAACAAATTTTCAGAAGTAAAAATAATAAAAAATAATAAAAATTTAGGTTTTGCTAGAGCTAATAATATTGGTATTAAACAAGCAAGTGGAGATGCATATTTTTTACTTAACAATGATACAATTATCAATCCTGAGTTAGTTACAGTTTTAAGTAAAGAATTGTTTAGTTCAGAGCAAATAGGAATTGTGGGCCCAAAGATTTATTTTTTGAAACAAAATGAAAAGCCAGAAAACCAAAAAACTATATGGTTTGCTGGTGGTAAGATTAATTGGAAAACAGCTAAGAGCTGGCATATTGGAAAAGATAAAGATGATAGTGATTATAAAGATCAAAAAAAAGAAGTTGATTTTATAACTGGCTGTGCTTTAATGATCAAAAAAGAAGTTGTAAGTAAAATAGGGTTACTTGAAAAGAAGTTTTTTGCATATTATGAAGACGCTGATTGGTGTCAACGAGCAAAGAAAGCTGGTTATAAAGTTGTTTATGTTCCTTTTGATGGTGTATGGCATTTAAAATCAGCTACTGCAAGTCGGCACATTTTTAATAAAAGTAAAAGTAAAATAAAGATTATTCTAGAATATTTAACAAACCTTAATCGTTTAAAATATAATCAATGGCACAACCGTTTTGTTTTTTATATGCGTTGGCAGCCTAGGAAATATAAATTAAAATTTTTAATAGATTTTATAATTTTAAAAACCCCACTTTTTATTTATTCAATTTTGATTTTAAGTCCAATTTCTTTAATCAAAATTATTAAAAATCATTTATGAACAAAAATGTTAAAATTTTACTTATTGTTTTGGTTTTATTTGTAGCTTCATTAGCTATTTATTACTACCCAGTTTACAAAAAAGGTTATAGTTTCGGTTTTAATGGTGGTAATTTAATTTTAGCTCGTAATTTTGCTGAAACAGGGCAGTATAACACAGAAAGTCCTCAGAATATTATTTTAAATAGTCAGTTATCTGCTCAAGAGGGTATGCGATATAACCCGGGGAATGAATTAACATATACAATTTATGGCTATATTTTCAAACATTTTGGTTTTCAGCAACAATTACCTCTTTTTATTTCTATTTTTTTATGGTCGTTAAGTAGTGTTTTGCTTTTCTTTTTGGTTAAAAAACAATTTAATTTAAAAGTTGCTGTTATTTTTGGTGTGGTTAGTATTTTTTTGCCAGTTATTTTACAAGGTGTTTTAACAGGTGGTTTTTATGAATGGGCAGTTTTGTGTTTTTCTATTGCTCTTTGTTTGTTTTTTAATATAAAAGAAAGGTTTTCTTGGTTAAGTCTTGTTTTGGCTGGAGTGTTTTTCGCTTTGTCAATTTTATGTAGGAGCGCTTTTATTGTTTCAGTTATACCATTTGTGATATTTGAATTTTATCGTAATCGTTCTATTAAAAAATTAGTTTATTTATCATTGCCAATAATTTTGATTTTAGGACTTTTTTTTGGTAGAGGTATGCTAGATAAAGAAAAAAGTGGTTATTTTTCTGGCGAAAATTTAAATTTTGTAGATTATAGCCATCTTTATCCAGATCCATATACTTTTCATTTTGAAAAAGAGCAATATTTAAAAGAATTAGAAGGAACTTCTAACACAATGTTTTCGCAGTTTTTATTAAAGTATGGAGAAAAAGTTAGTTTAAAAAACCAGATTATAATGTATTTAGGTTCAGCTAAATTTTATCCTAAAGAGTTTTTGAAATTAATAATATCTGGCGGACCACTTATATTATTACTAATGTTTTTTGGATTTTTATATTTATTTAAGAAAAACAAACAATTATTTAAGTTTTTTATTTTATGGTTCATTATTTGGTATGTCTTGCTTGTTATTTTAAAAACAAACAATTGGGATCATTTTCTTGAATTGAGCTGGCCAATTGTTCTGTTAATTTCATTAGGAATATATTCTTTATTTGATTTTATATATAAATCTGATTTAAAAAAGAATCTTAAATATATCCTGTTTGTTTTAATATCTTTATGTATAGTTTTACATTTTATTCAAGCAAATAAATGGATGTTGCATGAAGAATATAATACATCTAATATAGATTCTATTATAGTGTTTACTTCTCTTGTTGAAAAAGAAAGTTTAAGTAATAAAGATATAATTGCAGTAGGTTGGGAAAAAGGCATGCCTTTTGCTCTTAATTATTTAACTAATAAAAATTTTGTGTATTTTCATCCTGAGACAGTAAAAAAATTGTTAGCTGAGAATAGCTTGCAATCAGCATTTGATAAATTTGGAGTTACTCATATAATTGCATTTGATCACGAACTAACACGAGAGATTCAAGAAAATAGCCAAGTTAAAGTAATAAAATAGTATTTTATGATAGATGAAGATAAATTTCAAAAACAATATTGGGAAAGAAAAACTTTAGAAAAAAGACGCACGCCTGTTAATAAGGTAATTAGATCCTATGTTCTTCCTAAAATTAAAGAAATAAGAAAACAAGTAGATATTAATGAAAATACAACACTTTTGGATGTAGGGGCTGGTAGTGGAGCATTTAGTTTTTGGTTTGATAAGATTTGTAAAACAACTGCAATTGATTATTCTAGTCATATGACTAAATTAAATCCAATCAAAAATAAATTATGTATGGATGCCCAAAAAATGACATTTATTGATAATAATTTTGATATTGTCTTTTGCCATGCTTTTTTGCATCATATAGATAATATTCAAGCGGTCTTAAAAGAAATGAAAAGGGTATCAAAAAAATATATTGTTATTATGGAGCCAAATCGAAATAATCCAGCAGTATTTCTTTTTTCATTAATAGTAAAAGAAGAAAGGCTGGCTTTAAAGTTTTCATTAAAATATTTAAAAGAACAAATAAAAAAAGCTGATCTAGAGATTATTTCAGCATATCCTTATGGTTTAATGACACCAAACAAATGTCCAGCTTTTTTATTACCTATATTAAAGTTATTTAATCGTAGATTTTTTCTAGGTATAACTAATATAGCTATTGCTAAGAAAAAAAATTGATTTATATCCGTAACATTTTTAAACCAACCTTGGCTTTATTTAAAAATTCTGTAAACGATCTTAATTTAAAGATACGGTTGAATATATATGAAGGACGTAAATAAAATATTTTATATGCACGTTTTAAGTGATATATTAATTCTACTCGGTTAAAATTTTCTTTCCACAACGGAGGAACAAAATCTTTAGTTGGGTGTTTAGCAAATTTTTGCCAGACATCTTCTTTAATTAGACCATTTTTAAGCCCCACTAGATATATTTCTGTAGCAGGGAAAGGTGTAAGTACAGAAAAATGAACATAATCTGGCTTTAAATCTTTAGCTAGTTTAATTGATTGGTTTATATCTTTTAATTTTTCTCCTGGGCAACCAATCATAAAATATGCGGCCGTTTCAATACGCGCTTTTTTTGTTGCTAAAAAAGCTTTTTTAACCATATCTACTGTAATACCTTTGCGTAAGTTTTTTAATATCTCGTTTACACCAGACTCAACACCATAATGGATTCTTACACAACCAGCTTTTTTCATTAAAATCAATAATTCCTCGTCAATTGTATTAACCCTAGCACGTATGTCCCAATTGATTTTTAAATTTCTTTTTAGGATCTCATTACATACTTCAACAACACGTTCGCGGTTAATTGTAAAAGTATCGTCATAAATGAATATTTCGTGGATACCTAATTCTTTTATTTCCTCCATTTCATCAACAATGTTTTGTGCACTACGGGCACGAAAATTTTTACCTAAATGAGGTCGGTCACAAAATATACATTTATATGGACAACCACGGGATGTAAACATGCTGGTAGTTGGATTTTTGTATGATAGAGTTGAATAATATTTTTTGTAGTTTGTAAGTTCACGAACTGGATGTGGCAACTGATCTAGATCTTCTAAAAGTTCACGATTACCAGTATTAACTATTTGACCATCGTGTTTAAAAACTAACCCTTTGATTGTTTTTAGTTTTTCTTTATCCTCTATATTGTTTATTAAATCAAGGCAGGGGATTTCTCCTTCGCCTAAAACTAAAAAATCTATTCCTGGGATATCTATTGTTTCATTGGGATATATATTAACATGTGGGCCACCTAGAACTATTTTAGTGTCTGGTAATATTTTACTAATTAAATTGATAAGCTTTATTGTATCAATCATTAAGAAAGTTATTGCTGTTAAGCCAACAACATCTGGTTTTTCTTGTAATAAATATTCTTGTATTTCTTTTTTGTTTTTTTCTTCAAGTTGTAAATCTAAAATTTGTATTTTATGATCAGTATATTTTTTAAGATAGCTGGCAATATACATAATACCAAGCGGAGGAATAGCTCCTTTACCTTCTTCGATTACTTCTGGAATATTTGTAGTCAGCATGTTTTCAGTTGGAGGATTTATAAATAATATTTTCATGAATTTAATGTTTGTTATGGATTATTATCTCTGCTAGTAAACCGAAAAAGAAGGTTTGTAGGGCTGTAGCACATAAAATTATGAAAGTTGTATCAAAAAATCTAGAAGTTAGATTAACAAACAAAGCAACTATTAATAATAGTGCTAAAAATAGTAAGAAAATACTTATTGGTAGGAAAACCTTTAATGGTTTGAAAAATAAAGAAAGTTTAGTAATTAGTTTCAAAAAATTTATAAAATCAAAAGGTTTTATTGAAGATTTTCCTTCACGTTTGTAATAATCTATTGGAACAAAAACAGTGTCATAACCATGAGTTAAACAAATCATAGTCAAGGTAGATGTAAAAGAAAATTTATTGGGGAACAATTCCCAATATTTAAATACAATTTCTTTTTTAAAAATTCTCATACCAGAATTTAAATCTGGAATTTTCTGACCAGAAAGATAACTGGCAAATTTATTTAAAAATATTTTAGCATGTTTTCTTTGCCATT
>JBDRGZ010000021.1:0-7557 GCA_043817345.1 Patescibacteria group bacterium | reverse complement strand
TGTTCTATAATCTTTTTAAATATTTCCGGATTCTTTTGGGCTATTTCTGTTAATACCTTACGATCTAGCTCTATTTTTTTCTTTTTTAATAGATCAATGAATTTAGAATAAGACAAATCATACTCCCTAACAGCTGCATTTAATTGAGTTTGCCATAATCTACGCGTAACTCTCTTTTTATTACGTCTATCACGCAAAGCATGAGCACCAGCTTTCTTTGATGCTTGTTTTGCACGGCGGATTAAATTCTTTCCACCCCACTTGTATCCTTTTGTCTTTTCTAGTACAGCACGTCTTTTCTTTGTTCGTATTTTTCCTCGTTTTACTCTTGGCATATATTTAGTATTTTATTTAAGATAATTTAAGTAACTTCTTAATATTCTTCCCAGAATTTTCAGATAAGTTTAAATTATTACGTTTTTGGCGAACTGTTTTTCCTGTTTCTTTTGCGTTCAAATGGTTTTGCCCATCTTTAACTTTAATAACCTTGCCGCGCTTAGTGACCTTGAATCTTTTTGATATTGCTTTGATTGTTTTTCCTTTATTAGCCATATGTTTATTATTAAGTGAGTGAGTGAAATAAAAATTTATTTTTATTTTTGAACGAACGCAGATAATATAGCTTGCTTTATTTATTTGGAGCAACGATTGCTGAAAATCTGCCACCCTGTTTCTGAACTGGTTGCATGGTTTTAACATCTTCCCCAAGTTCTTTTATGAAATCTTGTATAATACTTCTTGCATTATTTGCCAAAGCTTTTTCTCTTCCTTTTAAAATCATTTCAATTTTAACCTGACTACCGTTATCTAGAAATTTCTTAGCTTGACCAACTTTTGTTTCTAAATCATTACCTTTGATTTTAAAAGATAATCTGATACCTTTAATTTCTGATTTTTTACTAGCTACCTTTTGTTTGTGGGCTAATTTATCTTGCTCATATTTATATTTTCCAAAATCCATTATCTTACAAACAGGAGGTTGGGCTTTAGGATTAACTTCTACTAAATCTAATTCAGCATCCTTGGCTTGTTGCAAAGCATCTTCTGTTTTAATTATACCAACGCTTACATTGTTTTCATCAATAAGTCTAACTTCAGGTACTCTAATTAAACCATTAAGTCTGGTTCGTTTTTTTTGTTCAATCTCTGGCCTGCGTTTTGGTTTTCTTCTTTTTATTTGCATGTTATTTTTTTGGTGGAGGTGGTCGGTATCACACCGGCGTCTAGAATAGTCTAAATAATCACTCTACAAATTTAGGATATTTATGGGTTTTAAAGTAAAAGGTAAAAAATATCCAAAATATGTTTTACTCGAGCCTTTTAAGTTTTAATATTTAATTAAGGCGATTTAAATATCTAGTTTGCAGGTTATGGCACCCAGATTGACTTAGCAAACATCAGTCATTTGGATGGCAGTAGGTTTTAAGCTACTACAGAAGCCGGTTGCATAGCGAAAGAATTAGCTAAATTAGCTAAACCTGCTTTTGCACGACTTAAAAGATTTGCAGTTATTATGCAATAAATGTTTTACTAGTTTACACTAGATTTGCTAGATTAGATAGGTTAATTCCATCGAATTTAGACACCCCCATGATATAAAATTTAAATTTTAAAAAAGAGCTCTTTGAACTCCTTTTTATTCTAAAGAATTTTGGGTTTTATGTCAAGTTTTTACATTAATTTCCTTTTTCTTCTTTCAAAATCTCTTTTTTTAATATCTTCACGTTTATCATGTTTCTTTTTTCCTGTCCCAATACCAATTTGAAGCTTAATTAACCGGTTTTTAATATATATTCTTAAAGGTAAAATAGATACACCTTTTTCTCTTTGTTTGCCAACCAAAGAGCTTATTTGTTTCTTATTTAACAACAATTTCCTTGGTTGGTGAGGGTCATAATCTTTTTGGTATGTTTTTGCTGATTTGTATGGTGCAATGTGAGTATTAACTAGATATGCTTCCATGTTTTGATCTAAAGATATATATGCTCCTTTTAGGTTGACAGAACCTTTTTTGATAGATTTTACTTCTGGCCCTGACAATACTAAACCAGCCTCAAGCGTGTCTGAGATTTTATAATCATGATATACTATTTTATTTTCTGCTATTCTCATACTTTTATTATATCAAACTTTCATATATAATGAATGTAGTTATATGAATATCAAAGATACAATAAAAGAACAAATAAATCAAGTATTAAAAGAAAAGTATCAATTAGAAGATGCTTTGTTTCAGGTTGAATATCCTCCTCAGTCAGATTTGGGTGACTATTCTTGTAATATTGCCATGGTTTTGGGTAAGAAATTGAACAAAAATCCAATGGAAGTGGGAGAAGAAATACTTGGAAAGTTCGGAGATTTTAAACAAGAGTTTGATAAAGTTGAGGTTGTGAAACCCGGATTTATTAATTTTTTTGTTAAGGGGTCGTTCTTATATGAGAAAGTCGAAGAGATTTTGAAACAAGAAGAGAAGTTTGGTGAGTTAAAAGCTAAAGATAAGCAGAAAATTCAAGTTGAATTTATTTCTGCTAATCCAACCGGTCCTTTAACCTTGGCTAATGGCAGGGGTGGTTTTTCTGGCGATGTCTTGGCTAATATTTTATATTTGGCTGGTCATGAAGTAGAAAGAGAATTTTATGTAAACAATTTTGGTAATCAAGTTAGAGTTTTGGGCCATTCCATATTAAAAGATGATGAAGCACAGTATTTAGGTGAGTATATTGATAAACTCTCTGAAGAATTAAAAAATAATAAAAATAATTTAAAAAATATAGATGAAATCGGCGTTTGGGCTGCAGATAAAATTGTTAAAGAATATATTCAGCCAGTTGTAAAAAAAATAAATATTAAATTTGATAATTGGTTTTTTGAAAAAAATATGCATGAAAATGGCAAAGTTGATGCTATGCTCACGGAATTAAAAAAGAAAGATTTGGTTTTTGAAAAAGATGGCGCTATTTGGTTGAAAGTTGCGGACCAAGATGTTGGTGATGATAAAGATCGTGTTTTAGTAAAATCAAATGGAGATAAAACATATTTTTTGCCTGATATTGCATATCATTGGGATAAATTTCATGATAGAAAATTTGATAAAGTAATTGATATTTGGGGTGCAGATCATCACGGTTATGTTCCTAGATTAAAATTAGCAGTTAGCTTAATGGGCTATCCATGTCAGTTAGAAATTTTATTAATGCAAATGGTGCGTTTGATTAAGGATGGTAAAGAATACAGAATGTCTAAACGTAAAGGTATATATGTATTATTAGAAGATTTGGTTAATGAAGTAGGATTAGATGTAGCAAGATTCTTTTTCTTAATGCATGCGAATAATAAAGCTATGGATTTTGATATGGATTTGGCTAAAGAAAAATCTCAGAAAAATCCTGTTTTTTATGTGCAATATGCGCACGCTAGAATTTGCAGTATATTAAAAAAGGCTGAAGATGCAGAAGAAGTCAAAGATAAATGTGAATTACATAATTCTGAAAAAGAATTAATTAAGGAGCTAATCAAATGGCCAGAATTGGTTTCTGAAATTGCTGAAAGTTATGAAGTTCATAAGGTTGCTTTTTATGCCGTGGCTATTGCAGATAAGCTACATGATTTTTATGAGAATTGTAAAGTAATTGAAAACGATAAGGTTTTAGAATCTAGATTAGACATTATTAAGGCGACAAAACAAGTTCTACAAAATGTTTTAAAATGTTTAGGTGTTTCTGCACCTGAGCAGATGTAAAAATGAATAAAATACATATCCATTTTATTGGTATAGGCGGAACAGCAATGGCTTCAATTGCTGTGGCTTTTAGGCGTGCAGGATTTAAAATCACTGGTTCTGAACCCAAAAAAATATTCCCTCCAATGAGTGATTATTTAAAGAAAAATAAAGTTGATTACTATTATCCTTTCAATCCCAAAAAAGTTGGTAAACCAGATGAGATTGTAATTGGTAATGCACATTATTCAGATGAAAATCCAGAAGTTAAATATGCTAGAGAAAATGAAATTGAATTAGAACATTTTCCTAAATTATTAGAAAAATATTTTATAAGAAAAAATTCTATTGTGATTGCAGGTACTTATGCTAAAACTTCAATTACTGCCATGACGGCCTGGATTTTTGAAGTTGCAGGGAAAAATCCAAGCTATATGCTCGGTGGTTTGCCATTGAATTTTAATCATGGTGCAAGGCTAACAAAAACAAATTTATCAATTGTTGAAGGAGATGAATATCCAGCAGCTTCACCTTGGGACTATTCTTCTAAGTTTGATTTTTATCATCCTAAGTATTTAATTTTAACTTCAGCTGAATGGGATCATATGGATATTTTTAAAACCAAGAAATCATATATTGATACTTTTAAAAATTTAGTTAAATCAGTTCCTAAAGACGGAGTAATTATTGCTAAGAAAAATGGGGAAAATTTAAAAGAGGTTTTAAAAAATGCAAAGTGTAAAGTTATTTTTTATGGTTGTCATCCTGAGTCCCAAGCTATCGGGACGAAGGATCTGTTAAACAAAAATAAAATATTTACTGACTTTGATATTAGAAAAATAGATTCTTCATTCTCAACAGCCATAAAAGTCGTTCAGAATGACATTTCTAAAAAAACTTTTAAAACTCATTTAATCGGTGATTTGAATATAGAAAATTGGTGTGCAGCTATAATGTTAGCTCAAGAATTGAAAATAAATATAAATAAAATTAAACAAGCTGTAAAAACTTTTAAAAATGTAAAAAGAAGATTAGAAATTAGAAGTAAAAAAAATAATATAACTATAATTGATGATTTTGCTCATTCACCATCAAAAACTAAGGAGTCTGTTAAAGCTTTAGTTAAACATTTTCCAGATTCAAATATTTTTTCAGTTTTTGAACCAAATAGAGGTGGCAGATCAATTAAATGTATGAAAAGTTACAATAATGCATTTAATGGTATATATAAAGTATGTGTACCTAAATTAAATGAATACAAGAAAAAACCAGGTGTATATGATGTTTCAGGCAAGGAATTAGCTGAAAACCTTAAAAAGACTCATAAAAATGTAGTTTATCAACCAAATTTTGATAAAATCATACAAAATATATTAAAATTATCTAAACCTAAGGATGTAATTGTTACTATGGGATCTCGTAATTTCGATGGCATGATAAAAGATATTATTAAGAAACTGTAACTAAATTGGTGAGGCTTAAATAAGTAAACAAGTTACAACAAATCTATCAAGCTGATAAAATTTACCAGCTTTTTATTTTATAAAAAATAGGATAGAATAAGAATGTATGACACACGAGAAACATAATCAATCCAGTACCTCACTCATCATAACTATAGGAGCTTTAGTTATTTTTGGTTTAATAATGCTAGCATCAGCTTCATCAGTTGTTGGATATGCCGGGTTTAATGACAGTTATTATTTCTTAAAACATCAATTAACTCACGGATTAGTGCCAGGTATACTTTTTTTTATTATATTTTCACAGATAAGCTATAAATTCTTACAAAAAAAAGCTAATCTATTTTTTTTGGGATCAATAATTTTGCTAATTTTAGTCTTTATCCCAGGATTAGGTATTATCCGTCATGGAGCACATTCATGGGTTGGGTGGGGATCTCTCTCAATTCAACCATCTGAAATTGCTAAATTAGGACTCTTAATATATCTGGCTGCTTGGTTTACAAAGAATAAAGAACATCAAAATAGTATATCCCAAGGGCTTGTACCTTTTGTTATAATCGTTGGGATAGTCTTAGGGTTAATTGCTTTGCAACCAGATCTTGGAACTTTATTTATAATAGCTCTCATGTCCCTTGCTATTTTCTATGCTTCAGGAGTTAAACTCTCATATATATTTTCTTTGTGTATGGCAGGAATTATTGGGGTTGTTGGTTTAATAAAAATAGCTCCATATCGAATGCAACGTTTAACAGTTTTTTTAAATCCAGAAATTGACCCACAAGGTATTGGTTATCATATCAACCAGGCATTACTAGCCATAGGTAGCGGAGGAATATTTGGTATGGGACTTGGACACTCAAGACAAAAGTTTCAATATTTACCAGAGGTTGCTGGTGATTCTATTTTTGCCGTAATGGGGGAGGAGTTTGGTTTTATAATCACAACCCTGTTTGTTTTGGTTTATCTTTTTTTTATTTTTAAAATTATAAAGATTTCTAAAAGAACAACAAATAATTTTGCAAGACTTTTTACAATTGGTCTTGCTGTTTGGGTTGGGGGACAGGCTTTTCTCAATATGGGGGCTATGGTTGGCATCATGCCTTTGACAGGAGTGCCATTAGCCCTGGTCAGTTTTGGTGGGACAGCATTGATGACAACACTTGCAGCCTGCGGAATACTTGTTAATATAAATAAAAACAATTAACAGTTTTGCTTTTTAAAAAATTATAATGTAAAATTAATACATAACAAATTAAATTAAAAATATGGAAACAACAAATACAGAGTATAAATATAAGGTTACAAAAAGTGGATGGATCTTAATTTCTTCAGCAGCAATAATAATAATTTTATTAATATATCTAGCTATTCAGAATTTTAGTAACGCAGGAGGTTTATCAAAAAACAAAGCAAGCTGGCAAGCAATTTTTTTAACAAATGATCAAACATATTTTGGCCAGGTAGTATCAGAAAATAGTGATAGTGTGGTAATAAAAAATATATATTATTTACAAGACATGGTCAACCTTCATCAGGGAGCAGAACAGATACCAAAAGACTTTCCACTCATAAAATTAGGCAATGAAGTGCATGGACCATACGATGAAATGAGAATAAATAGGCAACATATACTATTTGTAGAAGACTTAACAGATGATGCAAAAATAGTCCAAGCAATTAATAAATATGAAAATGCTAAAAAATAGATAAAAAATAAAAAATAATAATAAAAAATTCAGATTAATTAATCTGAATTTTTTTTATTTATAATAATAAAAGATTTCCCCGCCAGTTTGTTGCAAGGTTGTTTATTATTATTTAAAATTAGCAGGAATATGTTATCTATAGTAGTAAAAACTATTTAGCTTTCATTTGTAAGTTATTCTTTTGCTATCTTTAAGCTTTGTCAATTAATATTGACAAAAACTGTGCAAAATATTAATAAATAACAAATCCGATACAAGGTTTCAATAATATATTACTAAATTTAATCAATATTATGTATATCTGGGGCATATTAGTATTATTGCCAGATATCTACTTAATATTCATTTTAGAGCACAATATCGGATAAAAATAAATAATAAACTAATAAATAGTTTTTACCCTGAAATGTAAGTTTTAATTTTTTATAGTAGATTAACAGGAATATTTTTGAGAAAATCTTTTATAGATGTAATTGTACCTATATTTTTTAGTTGCAGTTTAGAAATTACGACAGAGACCAATAAAAAGTTTTTTCTTATTCAAATACTGTTTTTATAGTAAAAAAATCTTAAACAATAAATTTGAGCTTTCAAGATAAAAATATACTTTCATTCTAAAAAGGATCATAAGAGATTAAAGTTTTACATATAAAGAAATTTAGTTTAG
>JBDRGZ010000020.1:0-2135 GCA_043817345.1 Patescibacteria group bacterium | reverse complement strand
GTCTGGCGTATTCATAAAAATCGCCTTGTTGGCGATTTTTTGGTATAATAAAATAACACTTCGTTCTGAAATCATATGAATTTTACATCATTATTTTTATTTGGATTATTAGCAGGCATACTTCTTACTTGGATTTTTGAGTTAATTATAAAAACAAATAAAAAACTAAAACGTAGGTATTATCTGCAACACAAAACTATTTTTGGATATCATGTGCATCATAGTGTTTATGGTTTGATTTTTGTTTTGGTAAGCGTTGTTTACATTTTAAATAATCAAGTAGAATCATCCATACTTACTGCCGGTATCGGTGTGGGTATTATTTTGGAGCACACTGTGTCTGAGCGTAGGTTTGTTTTTGTAAATAAGTGGAAAAAGCGTTAACATCTTTTTTTCACCAAAATTAAGAGAGAGGACTTGACTAAGAGCTTGCCATCGGCTATTATATATATAGATGGCCTGCGGGCCATTTTTAAAACCAACAAAAATAATTATTAGTTAGAAATTATTATTTTTTATTAATATGAATTTAATACAAAAAGCAAAAATATTTTTTAAAGAAGTTTGGGCTGAGATGAGAAGAGTAAGTTGGTTGTCTAAAAAAGATATTTTAAGATATACATTAATTGTGTTGGCGGTTACTATTGTTGTAGCTGTATTTTTAGGTGGATTAGATTTTGTATTTACTTCAATTGTAAAGAATCTTATACTAAATAGTTTTTAAAGACCGTCTATTTAACAGACGGTAATAAATATGGCAAAACAACAAATAGAACAAGAACGAAATTGGTATGTAATTCATACATATTCGGGGTATGAAGACGCAGTTGCAAAAAACCTTAAACAAAGGATTGAGTCTTTGGGCATGGAAGATAAAATTTTTAATGTTATTGTTCCTAAAGAAAAAAAGATAAAAATAAAAAACGGCAAAAGAAAAAAAGTAGAAGAAAAAATTTATCCAGGATACGTGTTGGTTGAAATGGTAGTTACAGATGCTTCTTGGTACGTTGTTAGAAATACGCCAAGAGTAACAGGATTTTTGGGAGCTGGAACTACTCCAATTCCAGTCTCAAAACACGACATGGATGACCTTATAAAAAGAATGGAAATATCTGAGCCAGAATTTACAATTGATTTTGAGGTTGGTGCAACAGTTAAAGTGTTAGACGGTCCATTTAAAGGTTTTGAAGGCAGAGTTTCAGAAATTGATAAAGAACGGGGCAAGATTAAAGTTTTGGTCAATATGTTTGGCAGAGATACCCCCGTTGAATTAGATTCGTTACAAATAAAAAAAGTTGGTTAGTAAACAAAATTAAATATTGCTCTTGATCCAGTTTTTTAAAAACCAGATCATTACATATTATTTAATTAAAAAATTATGGCAAAAGAAATAAAAGCAGTTGTAAAAATACAAATTCCAGCTGGTAAGGCAACTCCAGCTCCTCCAATTGGGCCAGCATTAGCTCAACATGGTTTGAATATCGCAGAATTTTGTCAAAAGTTTAACGCGGCAACTCAAGCAATGTCAGGTTATAAAATTCCAGCAGAAGTAACTATTTTTAAGGACAGGTCTTACACCTTTAAATTAAAGACTCCATTGGCTGCAGAATTGTTGAAAAAAGCAGCTGGTGTTCCTAAAGGATCTGGTACTCCAAATAAGAAAAAAGTTGGAAGCGTTACCAAAGCTCAGTTAAAAGAAATTGCAGAAAAGAAAATGCCAGATTTAAACACCACAGACGTAGAGCAAGCAATGAAAATTATAGCTGGCACAGCAAAAAACATGGGGATAGAAGTCGTGAATTAAGAAACAAAATTTTGCAAAAATCAACCCCAAAACGGGGTTGATTTTTACTTGGGTAAGATGATAGAATAATTGAACATTAACCAATTAAATTTTTTAAAAATGGCAGAAGAAAAATACGTGCGTCCGTCTTGGGACGAATACTTTTTAGCATTATTAGAGCCAATTGGAAAAAGGGCGACTTGCGATAGGGGTAGAAGTGGTTCTGTTATTGTAAGTCCAGGACATACTATAATAGCAACAGGATATGTTGGTTCTCCTCCTGGACAGAAGCATTGTGACGAAGTTGGTCACATGATGAATACAGTAATTCATGAAGATGGAACTCAATCTC
>JBDRGZ010000019.1:0-14047 GCA_043817345.1 Patescibacteria group bacterium | reverse complement strand
TACTTTACCATTACTATCTTTAGCAATAACTTGGTACTTATATGTAGTGTTCGGACTTAAATCCCTTAAAGTATATCTATGCCAATCAGTTCTTTTATCTGTAGTAATAACAGATCTAATACCTTGATCTTTACGACCATACTTTAATTCACCTTCAATCGACTTGTTAGTGTACCACTTAATACTTGCAGTGGTAGACTGTGTAGATACTGAAATATTAAATATTTCTGTATCTTCTGCTCTAACACCTGTACTAACTGGTACTAGAGTTATAAGCATAGCAAACACTAAGCTTAAAATAACTGTTTTGAATTTAAAATTTTTCTTGTTCATATACTTTTATTATTAGTTATTAGTTATTAGTTTTTAGTTATTAATTATTTATATTAATCTTCAAAATAATATTTCTTACCAAATGGTTCAGACAACATAGTTTTAATAGGTGCCTGTTCCATTTTCCCGAGACCTCGGGATTGAAATCCTTCATTACTTATTTCTTCTTGAATTTCTGTTACATCTGAATTAAGATTTTTTACCCCGTATTCCGAGTATTCGGAATCTTTGGGGTGATCTGAAACATTATCATACCCTTTATATATCACATATCCAGAACTTAAGATTAAACCTAACACTAAAGCTGAAAAAACATTTAGTAATATATTTGGTCTAACTGGATAGTTAGATACTAAAGGTGTATTAACCATTTTAATAACTACTGAACTACCACCACCGTGATATTCTGCTGAATCCTTAATTAAAACTGAAGCAATTGCTCTAGAAACTATTTCTGCCTGTGCTTTATCTTTGTTGTACACATTTACAGTCATTATTCCAGATTCTGGTGATACGCTAGTATCAATCATTTTTTGCCATGCCTTTCTTAGTTTATCTTCCTTTTCCGGCCAATCGATATTAATTCTGAATCCAGAATTTAACACTTTGTTATAGAAAGAATCAGTTTCAATAACATTGGCTAGATTAGAAGCTAAGCGTTCAGAAGCTCTAGCAGCAGCATAAGCATCTAAATTCTGTGTTTGTCTTTGAACAATCAAAAATCCAGTTTTAGATCTATACTCAAAAGGTTGAACTAAACTAACAATAATGGTTAATAGTACCAAAATTGCAGTAGATAATGCAACCACCTGCCAGTTCTTTTTTATTAAATTAAGATATGTGTTTTTATGCATAAGATATATGTATATATGTGGATTTCAGCTAAAATTAGCCTTAGAAACATGATATCCACACCTTCTAAGATGATATCCAATATTAGCATATTATTTAAAATCTGTCAACTGCAACATCCTGTATTCTAACCCTAAATACAACAAAAACAAAAAATCCACTAAAATGTGGATTTTTATTAATATTATATGCGTACAATGATTTATTGTAATAATTTATCTTGACTAATTAAAAACACTCCTTCTTTTTTAGCTATTCTTACCATTTCTGAGGTAAATCCGCTTTTACTAAATAAGACGAAAAATTCTTTTCTATCCTCATTCCCCCATTCAACTAATTTAGACTTTCTTTTTAGATTTTCATAAATATTGATGCCTATAGGCTTATTTGACCATTTGCATTCACCAAAAATTATCTGCCCTGTATTATTATTAAAGCCAATTAAATCAATTTCTTCGTTTTTATCCCACCATCTACCTAATCTTTCGAAAGTAAAAATTTTACCTTGTAAATCCCACAAAATCCCCTGACATACATTTTCATAAACTAAACTTTCTAAAATATTAAAACTTTCATTCATTTTTCTTTCTACTTGAGTAAAATTTTCTAATTCTAAATCGCTTTTGTATGGAAAAACATACTGAAACCAAAATCTAAAAAAATTATCTGTTATCTTATATAGTCCTTTTCGTGACTTTTGTGGATTTTTTTCTGTAACTGGTATTTCTTTTTCTGTAATTTGTAATTTTTCTAAAGTACTTAAATATTTATTCATAACATTTTTTTCTAGGCCGGTCTCATTAACAATTTCACCAAACTTTCGCTTACCTAAAGAAATGCTCTTTAAAATTGATAAATAATTTTTTGGCTCGCGTAACTCTTCTTTTAAAACAAACTCTATCTCATTATTCAAAAACTCTGTTTTAGAAAAGATATTTTGTCTAATATTTTCTTCTAAACTTAAATCTTTACTAAATTGATTTAAATAAGCTGGAATACCGCCTATAATTACAAATACTTTTAAAAATTCTTTAAAATTCATTTTAGGAAAAAATTGATGAGCTTCTTTAAACTTTAATGAAGGTAGTAATATTTGACCAGTTCTTCGGCCATACAATGGTGCTTTGTAAATAAGGGTCTCTGACTCCATAATTGACATACTTGAACCTAATAGAATAAAAAATATCTTTGTATCTTTTAAATATTCATCCCATCCTTTTTGAAAAACAGAAGCTATTGCCTTATCTGTTTCTACCAAATACGGAAATTCATCAACAACAAATACAAAAGGCTTTTTAACTTTATTTTTTAAATATTCAAAAACCTCTAACCAATCATTAAATCCTCGTTTAGATAAAATATCATCTTTTTGACTATATCCTATTAAGCGTCCCAATTCCTTTAATTGCTCCTTTGTAGTTCTTTTATCAGCCAAAAAATATATGGAAGACTTATCTTTTAAAAACTGCTTAACTAGCTCTGTTTTACCAACTCGTCTTTTTCCATATATTATTATTAAATTAGACTGATTTCCAGCCCATTTTTTGTTTAAAAAGTTTAATTCTTGTTCACGATTTATAAATTTCATATTTTTACATTTAATTAGTATACTCGTAATAAGTATACTCATAAGTATACTAACTGTCAATTTTTAATTTAAAATCTAATTTTTCTTTAAAATAATTTATATCTAAATAGCTAATTACGGCTATTTTAAACAAATATGGCATATTTTCAATATTTTTAATTGTTTCCATAGTTACTAATTTATTTAGTACTTACAGAAACATTATAATCTGACATTAGCCAAAATAAACACTTATCCACTAAAAATACTTGACAAATATTTTAATCTGTGTTATATTAAATGCGTTGATAATACAGAAGAGCTAAGAGAGATAAAACAATATTTAGTATTTCTCACTTAGCCAATAACTTAGCTAGGTTTTTTATTCCTTATTAAGGAATTGACAAAAAAGAAAAACTATGCTAAATTAACTTATTAATTTGTACTTTCACAATTTAGCCCTATGAAATATTTCACAGGGTAAATATATACCTCCGAGAGATTATACAGCATTGAGATGAGAATCACTTCTCTTTTCAATGCTGTATAATCTAAATAATATAATCTAATTAAATAATTTATTTAATCAATTTTTATTCACTTTTTGGAGGTATTTTATTATGAAAACGCGTTTATTGGTAACAATCGTTGTTTTAATCGCCGTTATCTCTTCTGGCACGACCTTTGCTGCTGACTATGACTACACAAAATTACCGGCTAACCTGAAAGTTCGGTACCTGCAGAAAAAGGCAAAAGATATTGCTGTCGCGAAGACATGGTTGGAAACAACCATTGATAGTCTTGAGCTTATCAAAGCCAAAGATGAAGTAAAATCCGAACTGGAACAAGCAAAAAAAGAAATGGAAAAACAATGGGATGCTGAAGTTTTACCTCTTTCTATGGACGATTGTTTTAAATGGGTTGATGGTGAAATCACAAAAGCCAATTGGTTTGCAGAAAGACACCACCTTGAAATCGAATTTGCCGATGACGATGATGCCGATACAATAACGGACAAGTTCAAAAATGCTTTGAAAAAACGCAATGATTTCAGGAGAGAGGTGACTACTCTGGTTAATAAAAAAATCGCATCGTTGAAAATCGGATATGATGGAATAGCACGAAACCTTGCCGACACAGCATGGAATTATGCTGATGCCACAATGGACTCAACCAATTCGATGAAGGTCCAAATTGCTGACATTATGGACCGCCTCAACTCCATTGAAAACCGAACTGATGATCTCGAGGACCGAATTTCTGAGCTGGAAGTGGCTGGATACTCAGCCAAAAAAGCCGATCGCAAAGCTGCTCGCGATCGGATTAAAGCGAATTTGAAATAACTTTTTTTAAGAGCAGTGATTCAAAAAGGGACAATCTCATCAGAGACTGTCCCTTGTTTTTTTACAAAAATTTTCTATTTACTTTGAATTATAAAAATCTCTTTGTTAATCCCCAAATACACTCTTTCTGTCATTCCGTTTTTTCCTTTGTCATTCCGTTGTAAAACGGAATCCAGTTTATTTTAGTTTATTCTCTGGATCCCGTATCAAGCACGGGATGACAAGAAATATAATACTTCAACGACAAGAATGGCGCATAATGACAAAGAATATAACACCGGGATGACATATGATGACAGGAATGGAGTGTTCAAAATGACAAAAAAAAATAATATTTTGTAATTTAAAATATTTAATTTTATATTTATCAACTAAGCTGCTTTTTTATACAACTTACTAAGCGCCTGTTCTAAATGTTTAGATAATGAATTTATTTCAGGAGTTTTTTTCGGCCCTTCATCTAAAATCTGTACAACCTCATTTAAAGCCATGAGTTCCCTACTGTTTGCTAAACCACCACTAGTAATCTTATCAATATTTTCTATTATATTCTTATTTGATAAACTTTCTAGAGCTGTTCGTAAATCAGCTTCCCGCAGCCCTGAGCTTGTTGCTAAATCCTTTAAATTAGCTGAGGCATTTTCACCACCCAAGAAACCTGTTTTAATTAGGTTTTTTATTTTACCCTCAACTTGCGGGCTAAAACCCTGACTAGTTTCTATTGGCGCAGTACCACCAATATTTCCAACATCTCCAACAGGTTGTGAGGGTGTAGTGTCATTAAAATTACTACTTTGCTCTATTGGTTTTGGAACTTCTGGTTTTGCCCCATCCTCAAACAAACCTAAAGATTTATTTCTAATATCTAACAACTGGTTAACTCTATCTGGTGTAAGTTTAACTCCTTTACCTGCCTCAAGATCTGTCATATAATAAAAAACATCACCTTTTCTATGTATATCAAAATGACCCAACCTAACAGTTTCATTATCAGGAATAACTTCTTTTAAAGAATTAATCTTATCCTCAAAAGAAACATTCGGATCTATAAACTTATTAAGAGCACCGACACCTTGGTCTAATTCTTCAAACGACTGGTTAAATTTTGTTTCTGTATCAATCGCTCCTGCACCTTTACCGCCTGGATAATTTGTTGTTGTGGTTGTTTTAACTGAATGTTTTCCGTGAGTTTTTTTCCATCCTTCTTCACCACCATTATCTAAACCAACCTCTGAACCTTTAACTGGTTTTGGCTCGTTTATTTCATTACCAGAAAAAACTCCAGCCACATCTTTTTTATCATCCATCATTATACCCCATACCCCTTTATAATCATCTGGGTTTTGACCAGTTGATTTTACAAAAGCCAAAAACTGTTTTTCATTTTTTATATCTCCGCTATGAATTTTTTGTGAAACTTCATCAGCAAAAGTTGTTTCCGAACCACTGGCATCGGCCTCTACTATCGGAGCAGATGCACCTTTTGGAACTTCAAAATTACTTTTTCCATTTAAAACATCTTGAAGTGTATTTTCCTGAATAACTTTTGGCGGTTTTCCGTCTCCAAAATCTATTAAATAATCAGTAGCTTTATGTAAATGGGACTGAGGTTTAACATTAAAAAATTTCTCAATAAAACCGCCTTTGCCATTTGGAACATTTTCAACTCTTGGATGCCATATTTCAGAAGTAGGAACTTTGTTTAAATGAGATTTAGCAAGAAAATCATGAAAAGCATTTTTTAAATAATTTCCATCACCTCCCACACTCTTACGCAAAACTTCTCCTGACTGGGTTATATAATTAGCAAATAACCTGGCTTGCTGTGGGTTATATCCATCCCAAAATCTCATAGATTCTTTGCCAAATTGTTCAAAAGTACTGTGAATAATTCTTAAATCCTGCCCGGTTAGTTTTTCAAGTTCCAAAAAATTAACTATTCGTTCTGTTGGAGAACCTTGTGTTAAAAGCATTTCTTTAGTATCACCAGCTATGAATTTCAAAGCTTCATTCTTTGATTTACTTAAATCATTTAATATTTCTGTATTATTTATTTGCCTGACAGATTCAAAACTACCTGTCTTGCTTAAATTCTTTTCAAATGTTTTTAAAATCTGGGTTTTTTCAGCTGGAGTTGTGGCAGCTTCATATTGATTTTCAAGATCTACAATGCTACTTTCCTGTTCAATAAACGGATATTCATGTGTAGAAGAAACAGGCTCAATAATTGGTCGTTTTTGAGATAATCTCTCTTTAATTTCTTCGGCTATTATTGGTTTTTCAATTGGATCCATTTCATGCGCATCCATACCTTCCCCGCCAATTATTTTTTCTGTTTTTGGATCAACTTCATGAATTTGAAAACCTGTTTTTTCGTTACCTTCTAAAACATAAGCGACTTTGCCTGGCTCGCGCACCCAAGTCTCCCCATATTTTTTCATACCTTCATAATTTGCTATTTCTGATGCCCATTTACTAACACTCTTCCCGCTTGATGGATCATAACCAAATTTATCAGGATGTTTTGATAATTGCTGATACAGACCATAAATAACACCTTTATTTTTAGGGATTGTGGCTTCAGTAAACTGACCCGGATAACTTTCAACGACTGTAGCACCGATTGGTTTAGGACTTAGGGCTGTTTCTACTACACCATCAGTGGTTGGTTTTACTTCTGGAGCATCTTCTATTTTAATCCCGGGCTTCTTCAAAATTTCTTCACCACCTGTTTGAGTTGGTTGTTCAATGTTACTTGTTCCAGAAAGCGAATCTGTTGATTTTTGTGCAACATTTTCTGGTTGTACAGATACTGGACCAGATAATTCTTTTTCAAAATCAACTATTTGTTCTGGCGTAAGTTTACCCGAAGTCTTCCAAAAATTTAAAACTTTTTGAGCATCACTGCTAAATTTATCAGAACTTGACATATTTGCGATAGTGCGCATTCTATTATATTCTGATGCTGTTATTGGTTTAGATGGATCTGCTCTAAAATGACTTTCTATTTCTTGTGGGGAATTAAAATCAATAGTTTTAATTACAGTATCTATTTTTGCTGGTATATTCTTTGTATCAAGACTATCGCCTAAAATTTTCTGTAAACTATCACCACTTGCTATTTTTTGGTTTAAAATAATCTTTTGTGAATCAGTTAAATTGTTTATTGTATCTTGCAAAGCTGTTTTTACTTCAGGTATGTAATTTGAATCTGCGATAGCGCTATTTAAACTGTCTGTTGTGTTGTTAATGTCTCCTGCATTCTCAAGCAAAGCTGTAGCGATAGCATCATTTTGTAAAGTAATAATATCTGGTCCACCAATAAATAATTCTAAAAGTTTTTTATTCTGTGCCATTGTTTTTTCCCAGCCCTGTGTCAAACCAGAACCAGCACCTTTAAAACCGGCGGTAAAATCTCCTAATTTTAAACCACCCCAACCTTCTTTAATAGCACCAATTAAACCTTTAAACGCAATTTGTGGCAAACCAACTGCAACTAAAGCTCCTGCTGTTACTGCAGTTGCTTTTTGAGCAAGTTTTATATATTTCTGATTCTCAATATAATCTTCTATCTGACTTTCAGCTGTTGAACGCTGTTCATTAACAAAATTCATTACATATAATCCTAATTCCGCTTTTTCTTCTTCTTTTTCTAAAGCACGATACTTTTTCCCTAATCTTAATTTACATTCATCTTGATAAATTTTATATACATCATACCCTTGTAAATTTTCTATTTTAATTTTTTGTTGTCTAGCGCGAAACTCATAATATTCAAGTTTTTTAATTAAATCTTCGTCTGATATATCACCAACTTCATTTTTTATTTTTTCTTTTCTGAATTCATTAAATTCACTCTTTTTATCTAATAATTCTTTCCGATGTTCTAACATTTCTTTTACCCCTTGAGAGTTTTTCCATTCTCCCAAATCTTCACTATGTCCTTTTAATTTTTCTTGTGATTCTTGTAATTCTTCAATTTTTTCTTTAAGAATTTCTTCATCTCGCGCCATTTTTTCTAACTTTTTATATATTTTTACATCTTCATTTTTTTTATCAGCTTTTAATTTGTCTTTTATATCCTTTAAATCCCGTCCCAATTCAAGCTCTTTTTTAATTTTATCTTGTAAATCATTATCACCATCTTTTTCTGCTTTTTTTAATTGTCTTTTTAGTTTCATCTTTTTAAATAAACCAAGTTTATCATCTTCTGTCCCAGCTTTTAGTTTTTTATCACTTATTGCTCCTGCTACCCCTTCCCAACCATCATAGGTCCCGTAACTGGATGTTAAACCAAAAAAAACTTTTCTGGCTGCTAAAAAACCAAGAGTCGCGGGAACGGCTACTCCGGCTGTTGCGCCCAACACAAAAACAGTACCGAAAGCTCCGCCAGCTAAACCAAGATTAATTAAAAGTCTATTCTTAGTTAGCCCAAGACCAATATTGGCTGCCATTTTAACAAACCAATTATTATCACTTTCAGCTGATTTTGTTTTTTCCATGGACTCTCTAAATGATTTAGTCCATTTTTTAACCCAAGGTATATTTTCAAATACATTTCCTTTATCTGTCCATTCATATAATCCTCTAATAACATTTTTATTTTGTTCTCCGTTTTCGCCTTTTTCTAATTCAGCTATCTCTTTTGTTACTATTCTGTCCTCATAAGCCAAAGTTTTTTCTACAAATTTAGCTCTTTTTTCTGCATCATTAAAAGTTTCTTTAGATAAAATGGCTCCAATAAAACCTTGGTATGCTTGATCATAATTTTCTTTTGATTGTTCTACACTATTTTTCTTACCACCTTCTTGTGCAATAACCAAATCTTTTCTTGCTTTTTTTAAATTTCGAGCAAAATAATGCTGTAATATTTTAAGACTATTTTCTTGTTCATCTTCTGGATTAATCTCAATCTCTTTTTCTCCTTCCTTAACAGACTCACCTACTTCAAATTCTCTTTTGTTTAAAGCATCTAAAAAAGAAGTTTGATCTATTTGTTCTAAAATATCACTTTCCCTCTGTTCTTCTAAATCTAAATCCTCTTCACTTTTTGCTTCTAATTTTTTTTCATCTGGTATTTTTATCTCACCATTAAGAATCTTTTCCCATATTGTATATCTGGTAAATAAACTTTTGTTTTTCCAAATTTCTTCTTTTTCTGTTTCATCAAAATTTTCTATTTTTAATAATTCATTTATTGCCTGTTTTGCTTCCGTTATTCCTTGTTGTATTTCAGCCAAAGTTAAACTGGCTTCTTGAAATTCTTCCTTCATTGCTTCCACATCCTCAAGATTATTTTCAATTTTTTTAATTTCCTTTTCAACAGACTGCCAGAATTCTTGCTTTTTTTCTTCTGTTGTTTCTTGTGTTTCTTCTAACCCTTTTTCTACTTTAATTTTTTTTAGAGTTTCTGGCTGTTTACCATCACCCTGATTGGTTTGTTCATTTTCATTATCAGGTTTGTCTAGTTTATTCACACCTTCAGGCATACTATAAATATCAGCTAAATTCTTTTCAGCTTTTTCAATATCTTGCTTAGCACCATCAAGATCTGTTATTACTTTTTTAGTAAATTCTTGATTTTCAAAGTCCATACTCTTATACTTTATTTTTATTAAACTTACTAATCAAATCTTCTTTTAATTTAACAATTTCCTCTTGAATCATTTCTAAAAAATTCGGAAAGACCTTTTGTAAAAATTCAGAAACTTTTTCTGGGCCATTATCCAGAATTTTCTCAAACTCATCTTTGTGCTCATCTTTCATTTCTTCAATAAGACGTAAGGTTAAACGCTTTTGTACTACATCACTCATGGTTTCAATTAAAGCCATCTTCTTTTCATCATCTAAAGCTTGTAAATTAAGTTCATCAATAATGTTTTGTTGTAAAACTTGTTTGTTGATCATATATTTATATATTTAATTAATATTAAATGTATATTAAGTATATCATATAATAAAATGATTATATACTACCTACTTAGTCAATATTTCAGCGCCCTTATCTGTAATCAAAACTGTATGTTCAAAATGTGCGACTAAAGACTTATCTACTGTCATATATGCCTGATTTTCTTTTTTAAACTCTAACTGCCATTTACCTGCTGTAACCATTGGTTCAATTGCTAAAGTCATACCTGATTTTAAAATTGGTCCTGTTTTTACTAATCCATAGTTAGGGACTTGAGGATCTTCATGTAATTTTTTGCCAACTCCATGTCCCACCAAATCTCTAACTACATTAAAACCATTTTTTTCAACATAACTCTGTATAGCATAAGAAATATCGCCCAAATATATATCTGGTTTAATTTTTTGAATAGCTAATTCTAAAGATTTTTTTGTTACATCCATTAATTTTTCTGCTTGTTTTGATATTTTCCCAACAGCAACAGTAGTAGCCATATCAGCAATCATCCCATTTTTTGATGGCAATCTAATCCCTATGTCTATACTAAAAATATCTCCATCTTTTAATTTACGATCTGGTATAGCCGACGCATGGACAACTTCTTCGTTTATACATGTACACAAAACTGTTGGAAATCCTTGATAACCTTTAAAAATTGGGAAACCCCCGATCTTCCGTATTTCTTTTTCAGCTAATTCATCTAACTCTTTAGTTCCAACACCAACCTTAACTTTTTTAACAACCAAATTCAAAATCCGAGCTAATTCTTTTCCAGCTTGTCTCATTAATTGTATTTCTTTTTCAGATTTAATTGGGATCATAATATTTTATCCGCCTTTGCATCTATCAACTCTACTAGACTTCGGCGGATAAACTTTTTTATTTTTCATAAAAAAATGAAATTTGTCCGCCGTAGCGATAATAGAGTCACTAGAGAGCGGAGGAGGATAAGTTGAGTTTTTTAAATATCTCTTTTTTAACATCTTCAATACTTTGTTCACCATTGATTTTAATTAAAATTCCTTGGTTAGTATAGTAATCAACCAAAGGTTCTGTGGTTTTATGATAAGTATTAAGCCTTATTTTTAAAGTTTCTTCTGATTCATCTTCTCTAACAACAAGCTGACCTCCACACTTATCGCAAAACCCCTCTTGTTTGGGTTTAAGAAATTCTGTATGATAAATAGTTTCACATTTAGTACAAGTCCGTCTGCCAGTTACTCTACGTATTGCTTCATCATCTGAAATATATATTTCTAAAACGTGTGTTAATTTTTCCTTATTATTAAAAAATTCTGCTTGAATCAAACTACGTGGATAACCATCTAAAATATATCCATTTTGCCCTTCTTTCTCAATTTTCTCCATAATTATTCTTGCTACCACATCATCTGGAGCAAATATTCCTTTATCTATTAAAGATTTAATCTCTTGTCCTAATTCGTCATCTATTTCAGCTCTTTGTCGTAAACTACTGCCCATAGAAAAAATTGGAATATTCAATTCCTTAGATAAAAACTCAACCTGTGTCCCCTTCCCAGATGCCTGAGGACCAAATACTAATATTTTGTATTGTTTGTTTTCTGACATAAATATATGTTCAATTACTACATTCAGTTTAACACAAAGGAATATATTTTTCTAATTCAAAAACGCTCCAAAATGGAGCGTTTATTCTTTTAAAATATATATTTATTACAAATGCTCATAATCTCTCATAACCAACTGTGAATCGATCTGTCTAACAGTTTCAAGAACAACTGAAACAACGATCAATAACGAAGCTCCAGATAAAGCAATATTTGCTACACTCTGACTACCTTGGAATACAAACGAAACAATTAAAGGTAAAATGGCAATAATCGCTAGGGATAAAGCACCTGCTAACATAATCCTATTTGAAACCTTAGCTAAATATTCTGCTGTTTGTCTGCCTGGTCTCATACCTGGCACAAATCCACCTTGTTTCTGTAAATTATCTGCAATCTGTTGTGGATGAAAAATGACAGCAGTATAGAAATATGTAAAACCAAATACTAATACAAAATATGTAATACCGTACAATATACTTTGTGGATTAAAATTATCTACCAAGAATTGAGCAATTGCTCGTAAAAATCCTGAATCAGAATTTACAAAAAACTGACCAACAATTGGAGGTAACATAACTATTGAAATAGCAAAGATGATAGGAATCATTCCTGCTTGATTAACTCTTAAAGGTAAATGTGTTTCAAAACCACCATACATCTTATTCCCTCTTACTCGTTTAGCATACGACACCGGAATATGCCGCTGTCCCTCTGTAACAATAACGATACCTGCTACCGTTAAAACAATAATAGCTAGGAAACCAATCAAGAAAGGTAATTCTGTAGTTGAAAAATTAACAAACACATTACGTAAAGCCCCTGGAATTCCAGCCACAATACCAGCAAAAATGATCAAAGAAACACCATTACCAACTTTCTTTTCTGTAATCAACTCACCTAACCACATTAAAAATATTGTACCTGAAGCCAATATCGCAATAGTTGTTGCATATTGTATATTTGTAAGATCGCCAATAACACCAGCTCCTGATTGTTGCAATAACTTAATCATTGCAAAACCTTGTAAGATTGCCAAAGGAACTGTTAATAGTCTGGTATATTGACTTATCTTCTTAGTACCAGATTCACCTTCTTTAGAAAGCTCTTCTAAAGCAGGCACAATCATTGTTAAAAGTTGCATAATAATGGAAGCGGTAATATATGGACCAACACCAAGAGCAACTAATGAGAAGTTCTGCATTGCACCACCAGAAAATATATTCAAAAATCCTAAAATAGAAGAAGATGAGAATAGGTCTTGTAAAGCTTTAACATCTACTCCAGGAACCGGAATATGTGCTGTAATTCTGAAGATAATAAGTAAACCTAAGACATATAGAATAGATTTTCTTAAATCATGATCTTTCCAAATTTGATATATTTTTCCTACAAATTTCATTTGTTTTTAACAACGTCATCTTGAGCGATCCCGATAGGACTTTTTGGTTAATCGGGGGAGTCGAAAGATCTAATAATTTAATAAAATATTTTTTTAATACAAAATATTGACTTGCAAATTTCCAGATCCTTCACTCTTAACAACTCTAAAGGTCATTCAGGATGACAAAACTAAATAATTTTTCCACCAGCCTTCTCAATCTTTGCTTTAGCTGTCTTAGAAACAGTACACTCTTCTATTTGTAATTTTACCTTAATTTCATTATTTCCCAAAATCTTAACACCTCTTTCAATTTTATCTACTAAACCTTTTTCTTTTAATATTTTTGGTGATATTTTATCATTATCTTTAAATTTTTCATTTAAAATATCCAAATTCAAAATCTCTGGTTTTAAATTACGTGGTTTAAAACCTCTTACTTTATGGGTTTGTTCAATGAGCTGTCTCATCCCAAGACGCTTCAAACCAGAAGCACCTGAACGAGATTTTTGCCCTTTCAAACCTTTCCCACTATATGAACCACGTTTTCCACCACGACCAATTTGCTTTTTATCTTTTGTACTACCTTTAGTAGGCTGAATTGTATGTAATGATAATGTCATTATTTTTTTTGGTAGTCATCCTTAGTGACCTCTAGAGCTGTTTTGAACCGAAGGATCTTGGGAGACTTAATTTATTTAACTAATTATAAAATAAATTTAAATTTGACTTTGATGTTATTCAAAATAGTGTCTCGATTGGAAACGATCTTTGCATTCTTAATCAGGATATTATGAGCGATTATGTTAAAACGCCGTTGTCGAATTTAGATGCGGAAATTTTTGACGCCAGAATGATTGTTAATAGTCATCGCATGGAATTTATTACTCGGTGTAGTCATAATGGACAATCTTATTCTGCTTCTCCTGGTTGTCTTTGCGAAGAACATATTAGTAGGACTATTAGGCAAATAGATTTTGAAGATGGAAGGGTTGTTAAGAAGGCATTTCACGAGGGATTTATTAAATATCGTAGAATGCGCCACATGAATGGATATTGGGAACAGGGACT
>JBDRGZ010000018.1:0-4851 GCA_043817345.1 Patescibacteria group bacterium | reverse complement strand
AGATAAACCCAAGAAAGAATATATCTGACCCATCCAAACCATATCACGACGAGACAAGTAATCATTAACTGTAATTACATGTACACCACGTTTTGTTAAAGCATTTAAATATATTGTTAAAGTTGAAGCCAAAGTTTTACCTTCACCTGTTTTCATTTCTGCAATATCGCCTTGATGCAAAACAATACTAGCAATATTTTGCACATCATAATGTCTTTGATCTAAAGTTCTTTTAGCTCCTTCACGCACAACAGCAAAAGCTTCTGGTAATATATTATTCAAAACCTTTTGTTGTTCTTCAAAATCTTTATCCTTTAATTCCTCCTGCCATTTCTTGGTTTGTTCCTGTAAATCTGAATCAGAAAATTCCTTGAATTTGGATTCGAGGTTATTAATCTCATCAACTTTCATTTGTAATTGCTTAACTAGTTTTTCATTGGCATCGCCAAAGAATTTAGAGAGTATAGACATAGATATATTTAATCAATAATTATCTTTACTCTATCAGTTTTTTTCATATATATCAACTACTTAAAAAATAAAAAAAGCTCAATTAAATTAAGCCATATATTATGATATATATTCAAAAATAGCTAAAGAATCCTACGAGGTAGTAAAACAATCAAAAAACCACACAAAAACGATACGCCAGCCATGATTAGAAATAATAAACCAAAACCATAAAATTTAACAACCATTCCACCTAAAAAAGTACCTATAGCTGGAACTAGATATGCTAGTGAATCATATAAACTCCATCTTACTGTTACATGAACACCCTCTGCATGTTGATCAAATATAGAATGAAAAGCAGGCCAAAAAAAAGCATTAGCTAAACCTATAACAAACATAGATAGATATAACATTAGAAGACTATTTGTAAAATAAAATAAACAGTAAGCTAAGCAGATTATAAATTGTGACCAAGCAATCGCTAATTCTTTCTCCTTCATTTTATTCTCAATTTTACCAGTAATCAAAGTAAAAACTCCAGCTGTCAGTAAAAAGACTGCCCAAGCATTAGCTGCATCAGTTACACCACCACCAATTTTTTGTACAAATATTGCATATAAAGGAGAAAACATGGCAAAAGCAAACATAAAAACCCCACTAATAAACAGTAGAATTCCTATTGGTTTGTTAATAACTCGTCCTGACCAAAAAAACATATATACAATTTAATTACATATATATTTTACCATTATATATCATCTTTTTCTACTTCTTGTATAATTTTCTCTAAACTACCTACATCTTCCCAAAAACAATCCCCACAATCAAAAATATTAATATCTTGCCCTTTTTCAATTAAATCTAAGTAAAAAGGTGTGGCTCCAAAAACATTTTCTTGAGGCATCAGATTAAAAATATTAGGTGATAAAATATGAATACCTAAAAACCCAACATCATGTAGGGATTTTTGAAAATCTTTTTTTATCATTCTTGTTTCATTTAATTTTAAATTTTTATGTCCAACAATCAAATTATTAGCATCTACAATAAATGGACGCTGGGTCGGACGTTCTTTAACCAACAGCGTAGCTAGATTATTATTTTTCTTATGAAAGTCAATGGCTGGTTTTAAATTTAAATCAGTTATTACATCAACATTATATACAACAAAAGGATCACTGTTTTGTAAAAAATATTTTGTATTCTTTATTGCACCACCAGTATCTAAAATCTCTGATTCAAAGATTGTTCTAACAGGTATACCAAATTTTTTATTTTTCAAAAAATTTTGAATTTGTTCTGCAAAATGATGAGTATTAATTAAAATTTCTTCTATATGATTTCTTTGTAAATACAAAATCGCTCTTTCTAGGAACGTTTTTCCTTTTATTTCTACCAAAGCCTTGGGGATTTTATTTGTAATTGGTTGTAATCGAGTTCCAAATCCCGCAGCTAAAATTAATGCACGCATAATATTTATATTTTTTTTGTATATTTACCAAAAACTTTAACAAATTTTTTACAGATATCTTGTGGATCTTCATCTAAAGTACTATACACTATAGAAGCATATTGTTTTTTTGTTATCATCCCTTTATCACATAAATCACCAACATTAAAAACATTTTCAAAGGTTGCACTTTTCCCTTTACTAAAAGGAGTATAATCATAATCATCCCAATTTATTGCCACATCTTCCTTTGAGTCCAGATATTTTACTGTATCACCTGCTACAATAACCTGTGCAAGATCACCATCTATCTCAACTATATCCATTAAATTAGGTTTTGGTGTTTTTTCTTGTTTTTCAATATTTATCATGTTTTTTTATTTCTCCAAATCTACATGTTTTAAATTGACTTGTATTTCTTTTTTTTCAATATATTCTCTTAATTTTTCAGCAAAATATATAGAACGGTGTTGTCCGCCCGTGCAACCAAAGGAGACCATTAAATCTGTAAAGCCACGTTTCTTGTAGTTATCAATAGCCATATCAATTAACTCAAAAACATGCTTTAAATATTTTTGTGTTCTTTCCTCTTTATCCAAAAATTCTTTAACTAACCTATCTTGACCCGTTAAATGACGCAAATTTTCTTCTCTGCCCGGGTTTGGCAAAGAACGTAAATCAAACACAAAACCACCATTATGTTCTTCTTTTTCATCCTGTGGGATGCCTGAAAAATGATACCCAAAGCTATATATTTTAACAACCAATTCAGACTGCGATTTTGTCTGACGTAAAGAATTATCCGAGCATAAATTTTGAATGATATTATTTAATTCAGGCAATTCTTGCAAAAAATTAAATTTGTTTAATATTATTTCTAAATTAGCTATCGCAAATGGAATATTGCCTAAAAAATGTGGTCTATTCTTTACTCGGCCCAAGAAACCATAAGCACCCAAAGCTTGCATAATACGTATCAAAGCAAATCCATAAAAATATTTTTTAAACTTACCTTCATCTATTTCAACCAACTCCTGAGTAGACGTAATATATTTACCAATCAACTTTTCCCTAATCTCTTGAGGAATATTGGCTTTGGAATCATAGAGCATAGAAGCTAAATCATATTCCAAAGCGCCTTTTCTGCCAGACTGGTAATCAATAAAAAATGGTTCTTTATTTTTAATCATCACATTACGTGATTGAAAATCACGAAACAAGAAAAAGTCTTTTTTTTCTTCTAGTAAAAAATCTGTTAACTTGTTAAACTCTTCTTCTAGTTTTTCATTATTAATATCCAGTTTATAGAAAAGGTTTAAAAGATTCCATTTAAAGTAATGCATATCCCACATCATTGATTCTTTACCAAACTCTGTATGTTGATAACATAAAGTATAATCAATATCTTTACCTGCTTGAATTTGAATTCGTGGCAGTTGTGCTATAACTTTCCCATACATCTTAAATATCTTATCTGAAAATCCTTCCTTTTCACGTATTTCAGACATCCATGAATACAATGTGTCGTCCCCTAAATCTTCTTCTAAATACATATCGTTATCCAAATCTTCAATATATATTTCAGGCACATTAATACCTTTTTGTTTAAAAATTTTACTGAATTTCACAAAAGCTACATTTTCTTTTCTGTTTTTCCCAATTACTCCAATTACACTCCTTGTTTGACTGATTAATCGAAAAAGAGAACGATCTGATCCGTCGCCTTTAAGTGTTTCTATGTTTTTAACTTTTTCATTAAACTTTTCTTGAAAAAGATTTTCTAGTTTTTTTGTATCTGACATATTTGTTTGATAATCTTTTCTCCAGAATAATCTATAAAAGAATTATGTAAGTTATTACCTAGTTCTTTTTTCTTTTCTTCATTATTAATTAGGTTCTTAATTTCCTTAATAAACTTTTCTTTATTTAACTCACTCTGATCTAAATATATACAAGCTTTTCTATCTGCAAAATATTGTGCATTATCTTCCTGGTGTGAATTTGGTATAGGGATAATAACCGAAGGTTTTTTAAGGTAGGCTAATTCTGTAAAAGATGATAAACCAGCACGTGAAACAATAATATCTGCCAATTTTAATACAGAAAACATTTCATCTTTTAAAAATTCAAAACATATATATTTATCATTCTGTATCTCTTTTTCTTTCTTATCCTTTCCAGTCAAATGAATAATATTACAAAATTGAGTTAATTCATTAACTGAATCCCATACTAAGTTATTAATCTTAGAAGCTCCTGTGCCACCACCTGTTATTAATATATTTGGGAGATTATTATTAAACTCAAAATCTAACTTCTTCTCTACTCTTTTGTGTACAGGATTACCAACCAAAACTGTTTTAGATTCAGGATAATCTTCTAAAGATTTATCCAAAGCTACTGTAATCTTTCTGGCAAAAGGAGCCATTAACCTATTAGCCAGCCCTGGCTGTATATCTTGCTGATGAATTAAAACAGGAATTCCTAAAACAAAAGATACCCAGACAACAGGTACAGATACAAAACCTCCTGCAGACAAAACAATGTTTGGTCTAAAAAATATTAAGATAAAAAAAGATTGCCAAACCGCAATTAATACTTTAAATAAATCAAGAATATTTCGTAAATCAAAATATCTTCTAAACTTCCCAAAAATAATACTTTTAAATTCAATTCCTTCTTTTTCAACAATATCTCTTTCTGGACCAGTTCTAGTTCCTAACCACAAAGCTTTTACTTTTTCTTGTTTATTTAATTGTTGGTGTATAGCTATTAATGGACTAACTGAACCCATTGTGCCACCACCGGTATATATTATCTTCATAATTTCTTCAAAAGGTCATCCTGAGCGGCTTTTTTTGCTGTTTTGAGCCGAAGGATCTGTTTTATTTTATTATTCAAGTGCTATATTCCCTGTCATCCCGTGCTTGACACGGGATCCAGTTTAA
>JBDRGZ010000017.1:0-3742 GCA_043817345.1 Patescibacteria group bacterium | reverse complement strand
TAACGATGTAAAGAAAGTTTTAGAAACATTATTACGTTATTTAGGTTCAAATGACATATATTATTCTGCTTCTAAGATAAAACCAGACATGGCTAATCCAGCATCTTGTTGGGATATTGTTATAGATGATAATAATATTGGGATTGTATATAAGTTGAAACCTAGAGAAGATAATGTAAATACATATTTCTTTGAGATTAATCTATTTACATTATTAGGATTATTAGAGAAAACAGAACATAATCCAGTGGTTGAGATTACTAAAAAATTAGTTGTTTTAGATGCTAATGTAGAATTATCTGAAAAAGAATCAATTACAGATTATGTAAAAGATTTAAAGAAAAAGATTGATGCAGATAAATTATGGAGCATTGTTGTACATGATATATTTCCTTTGGATAATAACAAAGTAAGGTATACTTTAAGAACTACCTACCAAGAATTATTGGATCAAGAAGCCAAGAAGTTACATGCAGATGTTTTTGGATTATAGAAGTTAGTATAAAAAATTTAATTTTTTAAAAAGGCATAATTTGGCCTTTTTTTATTTACTTTGTTAAGTAAATTTTACATGTGTATTGACAAAATATTTTACACCTGTATTATATAGTAGTATAATTAAATTGTGGATAAATATATTACTTATGTCTAAAAAAATATTTCAAACAATTAAAAAATTTCGTTTAGAGAACGATTTTTCCCAGAGTTATATAGCTGAAACAATAGGGATATCCAGGCCAACATATATACAGATAGAAAAGGGTGAAAGAGAAGTAACTATTAGTGAAGCAGAAAAATTAGCTGCTATTTTTAGCATGTC
The DNA here is from genome assembly GCA_043817345.1 of Patescibacteria group bacterium. Classification (GTDB taxonomy): domain Bacteria; phylum Patescibacteriota; class Patescibacteriia; order UBA2196; family UBA2196; genus CAYSXS01. The sequence continues at coordinate 2,922 of JBDRGZ010000017.1, read as the reverse complement.
TTTGGAAGATCTATTAAAAGGCAAGCAATCAGAATTAGAAGTTAAATTGGAAAAAGAAGGAAAAACAGAAAAGAAAAAACAACCTGAAATGCGTATTGTTATGCCAAAAGCAAATGTTAAAAAATTTAAGGAAGTTCTATTATATATTTTAGAAAAAGTCGGTGCTAGGCCCAATATTGGTGAAACAGCTATATATAAATTGCTTTACTTTATAGACTTTGACTATTATGAGAAATTTGAAGAACAGTTAACAGGAGCTAAATATATTAAGAATCATTTTGGTCCAACTCCTATTGAATTTAAAAAAGTAGCTGACCAAATGATAGAAAATGGTGAAATAGAAAAGATTAAAAGTAAGTATTTTCAACTTGAACAAAAAAAATATTTACCTCGTAGAAAAGCGGATTTAAAAGTTTTGTCAGCACAGGAAACTCAGCACATAGATGATGTGCTTAATAGATTGGCCAATAAAAGTGCAAAGGAGTTAAGTGCATATTCTCATGACGATATTCCTTGGAAAACACATAAATCAGGCGAACAAATTAGTTATGAGAGTGTTTTTTATCGTGATGACAAATATTCAGTAAAAACCCACACAGATGAATTATAGGGTTTTAAAAATTTTTTCTAGGGAGTTTAAGAAAATGCTAAAAAAGTATCGTACTCTTGAAGATGATTTAGAGAACTTTAAGGAGCGATTTATTGCAGTTGATTTAGTGTCTAATAAGAATTTTGCGATTGTTCATCAAAACGATAAATTAATGATTATTAAATCTAGATTATATTGCCAAACCTTAAAAGGACAAACACTTAGGATAATCTTTGCATATTATCAAAAAGAGAAGATAGTAGAATTTATAGAAATATATTTTAAAGGTAACAAGGAAAACGAAGATAAACAAAGAATAAAGGAATATTTAAACTATGTCTGACCAGAATACAAACAAAGCGGTTATTCTTTTTGAAGACTTTTCTAAAGGGTGGGGGCAAATTGCCACCCCCCTTAAAATTACAACAAAAGGTGGCTTTCAAGAGGTTAATTGCGCTAATGTAGAAGGTATTTTAAGAATTATTCAGTCAATAAAACTGTTTGAAAAATGAAGGAAGTGAAGTGGTCACAAATTGTGACCAGTTGAAAATGTTGGCTCAAGAAGGAAAAAAATATTCAGAAGCATACATCTAAATACTGGCACCGCATAGCAAAGTTAAATTAATTAATAAAAATATAAAATATTTTTAAACTACCCACCAAAAGGTGGTTTTTTTGGTTTTATATAGAAAACAAAAAAAGCAGAACAAATAAAAGCATGCAGTGTTAAAGAGGATTTAACTTCTTTTGGGCCACAATCTGAATGGGATGATCTATATTTTCTTGATTTTTATAATGAAGGCAAAATCGATGGTACTTTTAATGTTTATAAAATTCCAACAAAGTTAATACACTCAACTAAAGTAAATAAAACTCAAACATTTAAAGATCAACAGAAAGAAAAAAGAAGACCACGGTTTAGTATTATAAAAAAGATAATTGAGAAACAAAAGTTAAAACCAATAGCAAGAGATGTTAAAATTTGGTAGTTTATAATTCAATAGCTATTTTCATTTGATTTGCTATTGCTGTAACAACTGGTACAGTAACAGAGTTTCCAAGTTGTTTATAAAGTATAGAGTCTGCTACATCTGGAAGTTTAAATCTTTTTGGAAAACCTTGAATGTTTGCACATTCTTTTGGCGTCAGTTTGCGAATTCCTCTTTTGTCCTTGATGATTGGCACATTGTGACCACCCATTCCCATATTTGCAGTAAGCGTCGGGCAGACGCCTTTTTTATTTTCTCTTACGTATTTTCTACGCCACTGGTACACTCTTCCTTCTCTTGTTATATCATTTTTAATTTTTTCATAAAGTGGTTTTCCATTATAATAATATTTTTCATTTACATCTTTTTCTAATAAATGGGTAATTTTTGTTTGAAGCTTTATGCTTTCTGGAAATTCAAAATTATCACAATAAGTTTTATCTCTAAAGCCAACAATATATATTCTTTCTCTATTTTGTGGCACATTTCCATATTCCATGCTATTTAAAACTTTTGTTTTTATATAATAACCTAAATCTTCTAAAGTTTTTGTGATTATTTTGAAAGTTTTACCATTATCGTGTCCTTTTAAATTTTTAACATTTTCAAGTAAAAAACCAGCCGGCCTTTTCTGGTCTAGGATTCTAGTAATATCAAAAAATAGATTACCTCTATTTTTTTTGTCCTTAAAACCTTGTTGATTACCCGCGATCGAAAAGGCCTGGCAAGGAAATCCACCTAATAAAAAATCAAATTCTGGTAAATCTTCAATATTTATTTTACGTATATCTTCAACAATTAACTTATTAGTTTTAAAATTTAAATTATAAGTTGTTTCACATGCTTGGTCAAAATCATTAGCAAATACGGTTGTAAAGCCAGCATTTTCAAAACCAAGTCTGATTCCACCAATTCCAGCAAATAAATCTAGAGTTTTATACCCTGGCTTTTCTGGATAAAGATTTCTAATTACATTTATTACAATTCCACGAATCTCAACTTCTTTTCTATAAAAAGGCAAAAGAGCTTGGTTGGCAGGCTGTAGTCTAAATCTATTTTTTTCACGGTAGAGTTTTTTTAATGTTGCCTCATTATCATCGATTATGGCAACAACAGTCTGTCCGTTTTCTGCAGAGGATTGTTTTTTAATAATCACAGTGTCGCCGTCAAAGATACCTTCGTCAATCATACTATTACCTTTTACTTTTAAGGCATAGTATTTAGTATTTAAATTTAAACCCTTACTGGCTACAGTAATTGTTTCGTTTCTATTTTCTATTGCTTCAATTGGTTCACCAGCAGTAATTATGCCGACTAATGGAATTTCTATTAAAGTTGTTTCGT
>JBDRGZ010000016.1:0-6780 GCA_043817345.1 Patescibacteria group bacterium | reverse complement strand
AAATATTAAAATCAACAAAAAAGAAACTGGGAGTGTAAATTTTGTTGACAAAGAATACTCAGGATATCTCTCAGATTTCTTACGAGCTGCCCAATATGTAAATATATATATCACTCCATTAATACCAAAACCCAATGCACCAACAATTCCAATAATCTGAATAAAATCTTTCATACCTAAGAAATATATTATCAAAGGTACAATAATCGTAATCAACCAAGCCCAAATATGTTTAACTTTAAAATCAAAATTAAAAGTTTCTTTTAATCCTAACCCTGCTGTTAAAAAACTTGTGGAAATAGTAAAGAAAGCAAAAAGGTTGCCAATAATCAATATCTTATGCCCCATAATACCAGTTAAACCAATTGTAGCCACTTCACTAGTATCTCCGCCCGTAACACCAACAACAATCCATGCGAATATGAAATATATTATAGCTGGGATAAAAGCACCTAAAAAAACAGCTTTTTTAAATAGATGTTCTCTACGAAACAAGATTTGCCTAACTTCCGGAACAGCCATCATGCCAGAACAAGCAAATAATACTACGCCATAAGGGATCAATAGTTTAGAAAAATCAAAAGTAGCTAAATTACTCAGACTAATATGATCAAAAGATAAAACAGCTATGACGACAACAATTAAAAAAATAAAAAGAGTTAAAATGAATTCAGCCTCTTTAATAACCTTAATCCCTTTATATAACAACAGAGAACCAATAAGATAAAAGATCAAACTCCACAACAACATACCTCCACCAAATATTGTATTCAAAACTTGTCCAATACCAATAAAATATGCAACCAAAGCACCAGAAACTGTAACAATCATAATTAGAGATGAAATATTTCTCCAAAATTTACCTAAATATTTATTCACATAACCAGAAAGTTGATGTTTACCATAAGTTCGCAAAGTAACTTCACCAAACATCATTTTCATAGCAACCATAGCAAAAGCTACAAAAACCAACACAACAGTGCCAGTCCAAAAACCAGCTTTAGCAAAAACATATGGAATACCTAAAATCCCAGCACCAATTATGGCACCAGTCATTGTAGAAACAGCCTGAAAAAGTGGTAGCTCTTTTTTGAAAAAATTCATTAACTTAATTATATCAAACAATCAACCAAACAAAAAACACTCATGATAGACTCACTGAATAATAAATCCCGTTACGAGATTTTCAGATTTTGAGGAAATTTTTACAAACAATTTTTGAGGTTTAGCTTAAGCTAAGCTGAAAAGATTTTTGTAATAAATTTACCAAAAGATGGAAATTGTAGTAGGGAGTTATTGTTTAGTGGGTCTATTAGATAAAATGAGTATCTTTCTTAGTCCCTAGGAGAATCGCCCCAGCACCACAAGGGTGCGGGGTAAAAACTCCTGTTACCAGGATGATCCCCCACCTTTTTACCCTTACGGGGAATTGAACCCCGGTTACCAGAATGAGAATCTGGAGTCCTAGCCACTAGACGATAAGGGCAAAAAGGTGGGGGACTAATCACTAGACGAAGGCCCATAACTAATATATATTCTATATTTAAATCAAAATTTTAGCAAAAAAAAGTAGGGCCCCGGAACTTGTTATATAAACAGAGGTTCAATGGTAGCCCTAGTGATGCATTTAGTCTCGAAGACGACGTTTCTATGAAAACACTCATCATGTCTTAAAAAATTTTTATATTACATATCAGACATGACTATGCTCATTACTAAGTCCATAATCGCGACCAGGGAGCTCGGGACCTTCAGGTCCCACTATCACCGGCGTTCCTAACCATGTTTAAGGTTTCAGATGCCGGTAGTTTTAAGAAGTATCAAAATATGACGCGTGCACAACAAGATGGATGATACCCATCATGTTACGCCCTCCATAAAATGAAAAAAATTAAAAAATAATATAAAGATATTACTTCTTACAGATGCCTCCTTTAAACATCTGATGACATATTTGTATCACACTGAAAATAAATTGTCAAATTTTTTAGCTTATTTGCCTAACATTAGCTAAATTAACCAATGTTTCTTTAACACAATATCTTTGGCATCCAGATATCCTTTAACCACCTTATTCTCTTTAAAATATTTAAATAACCTAGCAGGAAACCAAGAACTCATCTTTCCATCAGTTTTTACTCGCCATAAAACCTTAGAAATCCCAATTCCATGTAAATCATTCTCTAACATAGTTAACCACAAATCCCAATCTTGAAATCTTTTTAAAGATTCATCCCAAGGACCATTATCTTTAATCTTCTCTAAGGCTGACTTACGAACCATGGACATTGTTGAAATCTCATTCCTTTCTTTTAATATATCTTCATTGAATTTACCAGAATTGATTTTTTTCCATCCATATCTAAAAGAAGAATAACAATATGACTTATCTACATTTTCCTTTAATTTATTAATCATTTGCTCTAAAGCATCTTTTTTACAAAATATGACATCTGCATCACAAAAGAATATATATTCCCCTGTAGACTTATTATATCCAAAATTACGGGCCTTAGGAGCACCCCCATGCTCAATAATATGGTACCTAACCTTATCTTCTAATTCTTTAACAAAAGGAATAGAAACTGTTTGTTCAGAACCATCATTAACTAAGATTATTTCTACATCACATAAACTGAAAACAGTTTGTTGAGACAAACTTTTTAAAAGACCTTTTAACTTATCAAAGTTGTTATATATCGGAACGATAACAGATAAAGTCATACTTTTAATGAATTAATAATACTATTTGCAATTTGATTAATATCTTCTGAATCAACAAACATAAAATTATCTGAAGCTTCACGAGCACCCCCTGTATCCCCTGCAATGACAGGCAAACCAAATGCTTGTGCCTCTAAATATACAACACCAAAACTTTCTGTGTCCCCTTGCATATTCTTTCTAGGGGTCATAATAAAAGAATGAGATACAGAATAATAGTTTGGTAATTGTTCAAAAGGAACAGGTCCTATAAAAACAACATTATCAGATAGTTGTTTTAATCTATCTTTATCTGGCCCATCTCCAATTACCATATATATCAAATCAGGAATCTCTCTTTTAACAATATCTAAAGATTTAATAACTTGATCAATTCCTTTAGATTCAACCAACCTTCCAACAGTCAACAATACTTTTTTATTCTCTAATCCATACTTTTCTTTTAATTCTTTAACCTTATCATTATCAACCATATCTTTACTTAAAGTACATTCTGGATAAACTATTTTTATTTTACTATTATTTATATTATAATCTTTAATTAAAATATTTTTAGTAAATTCTGTATTAGCTTCAACAAATTCTGCTTTATGTAAAATTTTTCTAGCTAATTTAAATTTACGAAAATTAGACTTTGCCCGCAACAAATCATTACCATGGCAAGTAACAAAATAATTTATATTTTTATTTTTATTAAATAAATTTAAAATTTTACACACTACCCAAACAGCTGTACCAACAGGTAAAACCTGTCCTACCCAAATTCTATCAATCTTTTCTTTCTTAATAATCTTCCAAACATGCCAGAATAATAGTATCCAATGAGGCCAAAAATATTTAATAAAAAACTTTTTAAAATATATTTTACTGTCTAGTTTAACACCCTCATAACCTTTAATCTTATTCATTAAAACAACAATCTCTTGTAAAGAGATTTTTTTAACACGATTATGATAATATTGAGATATTCCACCTAATAATGGTGGAAAATCCATTGTAACTAGTAAGGTTTTCATATACTAATTCTTCTTAATTCTCAAAGAAACTAGAAATTCTTTAATATCTTTAATCTTTAATTCTCCTAACAAGAATAAGAGGATAAAATATATTAAAGCTCCTATAGGAATTAAAATAACAAAATGTACAGTAAAAAGCAACTTAGTTAATATGACAGCCATTACTCCACCAGAAATAACTGTACGTAAAAAACTGGCTAACAAAGGCATCTTTCTAAATTTAACAATTTTGGGAGCAATATACAAGCCTAAGAATAATATAACCAGACTACTAACAAAAGAAGCAATCGCTGCGCCGACAAAGGTCATTTTAGGAATTAATATTATATTTAATACAATGTTTACAGCAACAGCTATACCAACATGAACAGCATTTCTTAATTGCCGCGAAGCAGCATTTAATAAAGAACCAACAGGAAAAGTTAAGAACATAAATACCAATCCTAAAATTAAAATCTGTAAAGGTAATATAGATTCAGTATATATATTTCCAAAAACTAAAGGGATAAAATCTGGTGCCAAGCTATAAATACCAAAAGACAAAGGCACTCCAATAACCATCATATATTTCATAGATTTAGTAAAGGTTCTGGATAATTTTTCTTTATCATGAGCAAAATATTCTGAAAAAGCTGGGAATAAAGCAGCAGTAAAAGCTAAAGGTATAAAATGAATAGCCAAAGCTATTTTAGTAGCAATAGCATAAATACCAACGTTACTATCACAAATATCTCCCACACACCCAATTTTGGACAAAAACACAGTATCTATTTGTGTATTCAAACGAGCAAAGATTCCCATTAAAGCAAAAGGCCATGATATTTTTAATAGCATCTTTAAAACTTTACTATTCCAAATAATCTTAATCTTCAGACTTAATCTCTTTTTCATTTGATAAAAAGAAAAGAAAAAGAAAAAAGTACTACCTACCAATGTAGACAGAATAATATATATGACACCAAGACCCGAAAATAATAATATTAAACCTAAACCAACTACGACAACTTCAAATAATATTATCCCCAGACTCTCATATTTCAAATTTTGATTACCACGCAATGTTGCCCAAAAGCTTGAAGCGAAATTGTCTAACAACATTATCAGCCCAGTAATATATACTAATATCTTAACAGTTGAACCATAATCTAAAATATTAATTAAAGCTACAACTAAAAGATAAACAAAAAATCCTAAAACTAATTTCATCCCCAGGACATTAGATAGAATTTCCTTAGCCCTGCTTCTGTCTTTAGCAATTTCACGAGTTAAAATAGAGGACATACCCACATCTACAAAAACAGAAAAAATGGTTGTAAAAGAAAAGGCAAAAGCATATTTACCTAAATCTTCAACCCCCAATCCCCTAGCTAAAAATGTAAAATATACAAAAGCTAGTATCTTTTGAAATACTAAAGCAAATGTATAATATGTAGTATTTTGAGTTAATGTTTTGGCTTTTACCATATTTTAATTATATCAAAAGAATCACTTAAAAAACAGCCGAAGAGCTGTTTTTTAAATATATATGATGTTTTAACGTTTTCTCCATTGTGGAGCTCTACGAGCCCTCTTTAAACCAGGTTTCTTTCTTTCTTTTGAGCGTGGATCACGTGTCATATACCCATTCTTACGTAAAGCTGGTTTTAATTCTTCGTCCATTTCAACTAAAGCTCTTGCAATTCCATGTCTAATAGCTTCTGCTTGTCCTCTTAGTCCACCACCAGAAACTTTTACCGAAACATCTAATTTATCTTTCTTTTCAGTTAATTTTAAAGGAGATAAAGCTTGTTGTTGATATTCGAAAAAACCAAAAAAATCTTTTAATTTTTTATCATTAACAATAAACTTACCTTTACCTTTTTCATAAAGTCTAACCCTGGCAGATGCATGTTTGCGTCTACCGGTTCCTTGAAAATATTTTCTTGTTTCCTTTTTAACTTCCATAACAATTTTTTCCGCCTCCGCCAGAAGCAATCCTTATGCTATGGCGGATAAAATTTTATTCTTTTAAATAAATTAATTTTTGTTAAAAATCTGAAGCCTGTCCGCCGTAGTCCAATAGTGTTGTTATATGCGAAGGCGGATCAGGTAATATTATTCAAAACTTAATCTTTTCATCATCTTAGCTCTTAACTTATTTTTTGGCAACATATTATATACAGCCTTTTCAAAAACTTTTTGAGGTTTATTTTCGTACAACTCAGATAACTTAGTTATTTTTAAATTACCAATAAAACCTGTATGATGTTTAAAAACCTTTTTTTCTAATTTCTTGCCTGTAAATTTCATTTTATCTACACTAGTGATAATTACATTATCACCTTCATCTAAATGAGGTTGAAATGTTGCTTTGTTTTTACCACGCAAAAGTAAAGCTACTTGTGTAGCTACTCTACCCAAAACTTTTCCTGTTACATCAATTTTGTGTGTATTACGATTCATACAAATTTTTCCGCCTCCGCCTAAAGCAACCCTTGTGCTTCGGCGAATAAATTTTTTATTTTTTTCTAAATAAATATTAATTTTGTCAAAAACTTGAAGCCTGTCCGCCATAGTCCCGAGCACTCGGGACGAAGGAGGGCTAGGCGATTAAACAAATTCAATTTGTACCATTTTAGCTGCATCACCTCTACGCTCACCTATTTTGATAATTCTTAAATATCCACCTTTTCTATCTTTATATCTAGGTCCTAAAACTTCTAATAGCTTATTAACTGCATTCTTTGTAGGTAATTTCTTCATTAATTCACGTCTAGTGTGTAAAGTATCTTTTGCAGCTTTAGTAACTAATTTTTCAACCTTAGGTTTTATATATTTAGCTTTTGTATCTGTTGTTTTAATTTTTTCGTACAAAACTAAACTCTGAACCAAATTCTTTGTTAAAGCTTTTCTTGGTCCTGTTTTTCTTCCAAAAGTTTTCTTTATACTTCTATGTCTCATTTTTTTACTATAGTCATCCTGAGTGACCCCTAGGGTTGTTTTGAACCGAAAGATCTTGGGAGACTTAATTTATTAAAACCACTATATTATATTCCAAAAT
>JBDRGZ010000015.1:0-11590 GCA_043817345.1 Patescibacteria group bacterium | reverse complement strand
TGCTGGACCTTCTCCATCAACTGATTGCATTAAAATTTCAGCTAATTTAACTGCCATTGGTTTACCTTTCATTTTTTTAGCAGCTTCAATAATCCAGCGAGAAGCTAAAGTAAATCTACGTTCTTCTCTTACAGGAAAAGGAACTTGATAATTAGCACCGCCTACTCTTCTACCACGTACCTCTAAACTAGGTCCTACTTTTCTAAAAGCATCTTCAAAAACTTCAACTGGATCCTTTTTTGTTTTTTCAGCAATAATATTAAAAGCGTCATAGACAACTGTCTGTGCTGTAGTCTTTTTTCCACCAACCATAATATAGTTAATAAACTTAGCTACATCTGTCCTGTTATATCTAGGATCTGGAGCAATTTTTCTTTTTGGTGCTTGTTTTCCACGCATACTTTTAAAATAATGTCACCCTGAGCGACTTCTAGTGTTGTTAGGAGTCGAAGGATCTTGGGAAACTTAATTTATTAAATTCACTTCATTTTTATTCCAAAATTAGTTTAAAATTATTATTTTTATAAACAGATTCTTCGTCGCCCCTCGACAAGCTCGGGACTTCTCAGAATGACAACCTTTATCATTTCTTCTCCTTTTTAGTTCCATACATACTTCTAGTGTTCTTTCTCCCATCAACACCTTGGGCATCATAACGGCCACGAATAACCTTGTAACGCACACCTGGTAAATCTTTAACACCACCACCACGTACCATAACAATTGAGTGTTCTTGTAAATTATGTCCTTCACCAGGAATATATGCTGTAATTTCTTGTTTATTTGATAATCTAACCCTAGCTACTTTACGTAAAGCAGAGTTAGGTTTCTTAGGAGTTCTTGTAGTAACTTTAACACATACACCACGCTTAAAAGGAGAACCTTTGGACATCTCTTTTTCTTTTCTTTTCAAAACATTGGCCGTCACTAAAAGCGCAGGAGATTTAGACTTCTTGCTTTTAGACTTTCTTGGTTTCTTAAGTAATTGATTTATTGTTGGCATAAAAATATATTAGCCAAAAAAATCGGTATTAGAAAATACCATATTTTTGCTAACACTTTATATATACTACTTGTAGTATATATTAATACTACAAAATATGTCAACCCCGTCACCTTTTAACTACATACCATAAAACAACAAATTTTAAAAGTAGTTAAAAGGTGAGGGGTCAATAGTCAAACTTTTCAATTAAACTTTGTAAAAATACAAAAAAGAGCTTTTCTTCTTTTTTGGCTTTGTCTTTATCTTCTTAAAATATTCAACTTTATCTATCTGACTAGATAAACTAATTACTACTGTACCAAATTTCGTTTCTTTTTTAATCTTTTCCCAAACCGTAGGTAAAACTGGACCAACCAGAAACAGATATATGTAAGTTGCATCAGAAATATCTGCTTTCATAAAATCTCCACAAACAAACCTAACTTTAGCTCTTTTAAACCAATTTAGAACTTTTGCTACCAAAATCAATGCTGGGGAAAGTTCATAACCAACTAAATGTTTGACTCCCCTTTTTTTAGTAGCAAACAAGAAACGCCCAGTTCCACAACCTAAATCATATACAACATCGTTATTTTTTAATTTAATTTCTTTAAACAAAATCCTAAAATATTTCTTTGGTGTCGGAACAAAAGGAACTCCTGTCACAAAAAACAATATTATATTATATATCAAATATATTAAGAAAAACAAAACAATTAGCATTAAGAATGCTAATATGAAAGGAAAAATATTTTTTAAAAAAAATGTCATAAACTAAATTCCAATAATTAGACGATAAATAAACTGGACAATAGGAACAATTATTTGAAAACCAAATAATAAAAAGATTAAAAGGATCATAAATCCACTTCTTTCTAAAGTTTGTTTAATTTGCCAAGCTGAATCTGGCAAAAAAGCAAATAGAACTTTAGAGCCATCAAGTGGCGGGATAGGAACCAAATTGAATATGGCTAATAATACATTAGCGTAAACAACTACTGATAATAACGAAAAGAAAGTTGACCCCACCAGATCAATTGGTAAAAACCTAATCAATAATCCAAAAATTACAGCCACAACTAAATTAGATATTGGACCAGCAGCACCAATCAAAGCAGGCCCCCATCTCTTATCTCTTAGGTTATATGGGTTATATGGCACAGGTTTAGCATAAGCAAACATAAAAGAGCCTCCTGATACTAATAATAAGAAGATAGGCATTAAGATAGTACCCCACATATCTATATGTGCTCTTGGATTCAAAGTTAACCTACCAGCATTCCTAGCTGTTGGGTCCCCTAACTGATCAGCAGCCCATCCATGCGCATACTCATGGATAATAGCTGACGGGATGATTATACAAAAAAAGAATATTAATTGAATTGCTTCCATAATTGTTTGACTAATTTGCTTTTTAATGTTAGCATAAAAATATATAAAATTAAAACTAATTAAATATATGGCAAGAACATGCGACATCTGTGGAAGAGGTAGTTTAAAAGCACACAAAGTATCTCATTCAAACATTAAGACGATCCGTCGTCAGGGTTTAAATTTGCAAACTAAAACTGTTGAGGGCAAAAAACAAAAAATTTGTACTAAATGTATTAGAACAATAAAAAAGAATATTATTTAAAAATTTAAATTTTTATATACACTTTAAAACCCCTTTGCAGGGATTTTATTTATTTATGCTTCTGGTTCCTCTTCCCTGCTTATTTTCTGTATAATCTTTTGTAAAAAATAATAATCTGCTTGTTTCAATTCTTTTATTTTTTGCTTTATTTTGTCCTCTTCTGATTTTATTTTTAACAATCTTTCTAACCTCTTTGTCAATTTTAAAATAGCTTCTTGTGCTATTTTTTTACCTGGATCCGTAACGCTCCTTTTTAACACCTCGTACAATCCCCTAAGATCCTTTTGGGTTGTTTCAATAGCCTGATTTAAATGTTTTAATGCTTCTTTTATTTTTTTTGCGTCATTTAAAAATTCCGAATTACCAACAACATCATTAGTATTAAATCCTTTCTCTTTTTCAAGTCTTAGACTTTCATTTAATTTTTCTTTGATTCCAAAAAGATCTTTTCCTTCATATTTATGTGCCATATTTTTGTTATTTTAATAATAAATAGACGGCCAAAGATATAGCCCAAAGTAATATTCCACCAACCAAAAGTACTGTTCTGTTATCTTTAATTTTCTTTTCTCTTTTTTCTTCCTGTGCAACCTCAACCTTTTCAACTATTTCCCTATATTTACCTGTATCCCTTCCTTTAAAATACTCTGCCATTTTAATTGCTTCAACCTGACCTTTTTTGTTTTTTGAACTAAGACTAGAAAATATACTAATCACTCCAATAACAGATAATATATAATCGCCACTTACCAACCCTATAATTCCCACAATAACCCCAAAAATTAAAGCCACCCTATAATCTGGTTTCTTGTCTTTTTTACTAAATAATTCTTTTTTCCAATCCATATTTATATATTTTAATATCCCCTCAAAAACAAAGGTCGTACAACTTGTCCCAATTCCCGTTCATTCAATTGTATTGCATCCATAGGATTTAAATGGATGTGACTTGAAAAAATCAATAATTCAACCTTAGGTCAATTTACCACCCTTTCAAGTCTTAACAACAGCTGGGTTATCTGATAAAAAATCAATAGACTTTTTATACCTAAAATCCCAATGAGAATTGTTGTAGAAATTAGTAAGTGAACGACCCTTGTTATTAAAGGGATTATTCATGTTTAGTATATCAAAAAATACAACCAAATGAAAGACCAAATTTTTTAACTAAAATATAGATAAAAACCCTATATTTTCTTCGCTCGCTCGGAAATGTAAGCCTTAGTCGGACTTCCATTTCACTTGCTTGCTTGAAAATAACGAAAAAACCAACCTACTAGGCTGGCTTTTTCTATTTTTAGAATCGATTAAAATCAATTTCAGTCTAAATTAAATCTATGTGAAGATATAAAATTAACTTTATTTTCGTTAATCGATACAAGTTCTAACTCAACGTTGAGTTGGGACTGCTGTGAGTTTTTCTTAAAAATTAATCTTGTACACAAACCAATTTTATCGAAAAGAGCTGTTTCCCTTCTTCTATTTTAATACATGTATGTAATAAATTATATTTCAAAAAATATACTTGGCCAACCAAACTTTATCCACAATGTTTACTCTTTAATTCCATCAAGATTAACATCATAAAGAATTTTGTCCTGCACTAAGATATATTTCAAAATTTCATTTTCTGAAAACCAAATTTTAATTTCTCTTTCAGCATCTTCCGGAACTTCTGAAGCGTGGATCAGATTACGAACCGCCCTATTATCTAAATTAGCCATCTTATACGAATCAACTGTATAATCACCCCTGATTGTTCCAACATCAGAGGATGTGGGCTCTGTTCCGCCAACAATTTTCCGAATAATTTCACAAGCTGCATTACCTTGCCACACCATAGCCACCACAGGACCTACAGTTAAAAATTCTACCAAAGCTTTTTGAACATCTTTTCCATATTCAATAGCACTCTTATTTATTTCATCACCTTTTTCTTTTTTGTTATCAATAATTTTTTGTCCTACATTTTCAAACCAATCATCTTCTTTATAGTAATGTTCAAATGATTGATCTTCTGTGGCAAAAACCATTTTTAAAGCACACAATTTTAAACCTGTCTGTTCAAAACGTTTAATAATCTCACCTATCATAGATCTCTGTACACCATCAGGTTTAATTAAAACCAAACTTTTTTCATTTTTCGGATGTTCCATATATTTATGTAAATATAAACCCCACAAACAAATGCGGATTTTGAATTATTAATTATATTCCTTACTTCATTTTCAATACTTCCTTTATTTTTGCAATAACTTGAGTTGGTGTCAAATTTGCCTTAACCAAATATCCATCTGCACCAAATTCCTTACCTTTTTTAATATCCTCATCCTGACCAAGATTTGTTAACATAACTACTGGTATTTTTTTAGTTTTAGAATTATCTTTCAATTCTTTAAGCGCTGTAAAACCATCTACTTTGGGTAATATAACATCAAGCATGATTATGTTTGGTTTCTCCCCTGCTGCTGTTTCCGTAATTCCGTCTCCATTGTTAATATAGCAGGTTTCAAAACCTTCTCTTTTAAACTTCATCATGTACATATCAGCCAAAGACTTTTCATCTTCAACTAATAATACTTTGATTTTCTTTTTGTCTGCCATATACCTAAATTATATCACACCCTATTTATTTTAACAAAAACTTTCCATCCTTTGCAATAAATACGATATCCCCATTCTGATCAGTCCTTAAAACACTAGATCCTATTCTTTCCAGTCTACGAATAATACGTAAAGAAGGAAGTCCAAAATTATTCTCCCCTACTGAGATAATAGTATATTTTGGATCAACAACTTTCAAAAACAAATCACCTGAAGATGTGCCAGATCCATGATGCCCACCTTTTAAAATATCTGCCTTTAACCTATCATTATCTACATTTGCTAAAATATATTCTTCCATATTTATTTCTATATCTCCCATAAACAAAAAATCTTTGTCTGGTGTATCTAATTTAACCACAATGGATGAATCGTTTGGATCATCAAATTCTTTTTCTGCAATATTTTCCCAAGGATAAATAATATCTAAAATATTATTATCATCTAATCTAATTTCATTAAAATCATCTGGTTTTATTATTTCAATATTTTTTTCTTTAATTTTATTTATAAATACATCATAAATCTCCGAATTATAATTTACATCAGTATACATTACTTTTTTAACTTTGTATCTGTCCAAAACAGAAATTAAACCAGAAACATGATCAAAATGTGGATGAGTTAAAATCATTAATTCAATATCTCTGTTATACACAGGTAAATATTTACCTAGTTTGTATATAACAGACTTATCTGGCCCTCCATCAATAATTATCTCATTATCACCAGGCAGATTAATTAAAGCTGAATCTCCTTGTCCTACATCAAAAAATATTACTTCAAATCGTTTCTCGTGATAATTGTAATACAAAAAACTAAATCCAATTAAAAGGATCAAAATACAGATTATTAAAATTTTTAATTTTTTAGTCATAAATTAAATATAAAAGACCAAAACTTGTTAAAATCTCAGATATTTTAATAATAACCTCAAGGACAATCCAAATTAGAATCCCTAAAAAAGTGGCTATTGGTTGCCAAATAAAACCAATACTGACAAACAACAAGCCAAAAACCATTAAAAACGGTAAGATTGGTAACACTAATACATTAGTTATTGGAGATATAAAGGACACAATACCAAAATAGTAAAAAACAAGAGGTAAGGTTAAAACCTGTGCAGATAAAGTTATGGAAATTATACCACGAATCTTTTCTGAGATAATTTTTATCCATTTATTAATGAATGGATAAAAATATATTATCCCAATAGTAGCTAAAAAAGATAGTTGAAATCCTACATCAAAACGTAATAACCTGGGATTTAATAATAATAAAAACGTTGCTGCGAAAATAATAGCTCTACCAGAACTAGACAGTCTACCCTCTTTTAACCCATACATAACAATTAAACCCATAATCACAGCCCTAATGGCTGAAGCTTTAAAACCAATTAATAATAGATAAAAAATCAAAATGATAAATATATATTTAAAAGATTTTTGACGTGAAAATCCTAGATAGAGGAAGAAATAGAAAAAGATTAAACTAATAATAGCTATATGCATTCCAGATATGGCCACAATATGAGAAATACCTGCTTTAGAAAATATTTCACGAGTAGAATTATCTAACTCAGATTTTTCTCCTAATATAATAGCTGACAATAAAGAAGAATAAGGTGGACTTAGATTTGTATTAATCAAATCAACTTGTTTGAATTTAAGATTAATAAAAAACTCCTTTATGTTTTTCTTTTCTGCATATCCCAAAATTTCAATTTTAGGATAATAACAAAGCATATATATCCCAGAATTAGCTAGATATTCTCCATAATCAAAATTCTCAAACTTACCTGGTTTTTTTAATTCACAACTAATCTTTAATTTCTGATTAAATTCATATCGTGGATAAAGTTCTGTGGTAACTAAAACTTTATCCACATATTTCTTATTATAAATCTCAATCAAATTTAAAACCATTGTCTGTTTATTTATCTTACTTAAAGGAGCTTCATCAACAGTTCCAATAAAAATAATCTTGTCTTCATTCAAAGCAGCTACACTATTATCCCCTGGTTTAGATATATCAAAACGCAATACGCCTATTATTAAACCTATAATAAGTATAGTAATAAAAAAAAGAATATTTCTTTTGTTTATCTTTAAAATATTTAGGAAAACAAAAATAGCAACAACTGTGGCTACTAAAAAGAATATATAAATTAAAAAAATATTAATTTTAAAAAATGATGCAATTACAATCCCTGATATAAAAGTAAGACAAAAAAACAAAACTTTGTCTGCTAGGGGCATACATTAATTTTTCTTATCAATATATGCTATAGCTTGTTTTACACAACCTTCGTATGACTCATGCCACCCTTTATCTAAATATACTTTGCAATGTCTAATAACCAAAGTCTTTTTTTGTTCTTTAACAAAATGATTAATATTAAAAACAGAAACAAACAAAACACCAGCAAATACAACAACCAAACCAATAATAAAAGTGTAGCATGTTGCCATAATTAAAATTGGTGTTTCTGCTTTTCCAAGCATATATTTATTCTTTAGAAATTGCTCCTTCAGGACAAGAGTCAATTACATTTTGTATATCACAACCAACTGCTTCATAATCTTGATTAATAACAGTTGATTTTTCTTCTACTTTAAAAACTTCTGGACAAAGTGCCTCACATACTCCGCAAGCAGTGCACTTTTCTTGATCTACTTTTATCATATTATTTCTTTTCTTTCATCTCATCGCGATAACGACGAAGCTGATTAATTAATTTATCTAAGGCCAAATCAAATGCCTCTATTACAGTATGGTCATCTTCTGATGACATAAAGGATTTACCTGGTAAATAGAAATGAATTTCTAAATTATAAGCTTCTTTTTTAGCAAATTTCTCTATCCTAATCTCCAAGTTTGCTTCTTTAAATTCCTCCTTTTTTGTGAGTGTACTAATTCTATCTACCTTTTTGTCATAATATTCTTCTAAAAATCTTTTATCTTTATCAGAAACATTTTTGTAAGAAAATTGAGTATTCATAATCTATTATAAAGCTTAATTGTTAGATATACACTTACCTATATTATATCAAATAACATACAATAATTCAAAATTGCTAATTTTAGAGAAATGGAATATAATAAACACACTGATAATTAAATATTACTCATATATGTTTAAAAAAATACTTCTAGTAGGTTTTCTTTTTATCTTAATTTTATTCCCCATTTATACACAGGCCATCACTTTAGAGGACCAACCCATTAATGTATATCTTTTCTATAGTGAAACATGCCCTCATTGCAAAGCAGAGATAGAATTTTTAGACGAGCTTTCTAAACAGGATCCTAATCTTAGGGTTCATGCGTTTGAAATAACAACAAATACCCAAAATGCTGATTTACTGATTTCAATTGGGAGACAATTTAATCTAGATATATCATCAGTTCCATTCACCATGATTGGTAGCAGTTACTTTCCTGGTTGGAGTGATACTCAAGAGGCTAAATTAGATATACAAGAAGCAATAGATTGTATAAGAAGACAAGAATGTCCTGATGTATTAGGTAATTTTTTAAATTCAAAAAATAGCACAGACAAACCTACACAAAATGTTCCTGATACAATCAAGGTTCCTATCTTTGGAGAAATATCTACTAAAAATCTCTCTTTACCAATTTTAACTATTGTTATTGGAGCGTTAGATGGTTTTAACCCGTGTGCTATGTGGGTGTTGTTATTCCTAATTAGTTTACTGTTAGGTATGCAAAACAGAAAAAAAATGTGGATTTTGGGTGGTAGTTTTATTGCAGCATCAGGTATAGTCTATTTCTTATTCTTAGCTGCTTGGTTAAATATTTTCTTATTCCTTGGTGTTGTATTTTGGGTAAGGATTATTATTGGAATAGTAGCTATTCTAAGTGGTTATTTTAGTATTAAATCATATTTAAAAGACAGAAAAGGCACTTGTCCAATAACCCAGGGTGACAGACAACAAAGAATCTTTGATAAACTCAAAAACATTGTTCAACAAAAAAGATTTATTGTTTCATTAATAGGAATTATATTATTAGCTTTTGCTGTTAATTTAGTTGAGCTTATCTGTTCAGCTGGCTTGCCAGCTGTATATACACAAGTATTATCTTTATCAAACCTTCCACCTTTACAGTACTATTCATACCTAATCCTATACATAATCATATTCATGTTAGATGATATTATCATCTTTACTATAGCTATGTTGACTTTAAAGAGTGTAGCTTTTACAGGAAAATATTCAGCTTTATCAAAGATTATTGGTGGTATAATCATATTACTATTAGGTATTCTCCTGATCTCCAGACCTGAATGGTTAATGTTTAGCTAACTTGATTTATTTTAAAAAATGTTATATATTAAGAATAAGCTAAGTTATCTTATGCTTTTTTTATTTTCGAGTGAGTAATGGAAATGAAAGCCGATGACGGCTTACATTTCAGAACGAACGAAGAAAATATAGAATATATTTCACCCCAAAATTCGGGGGTCGTCTAACGGCAGGACTTTTGCCTTTGGCGCAAAAAATCGGGGTTCGAATCCTCGCCCCCGAGCTTTGTGGTGAAAAATCAAAAAACACCTTAAAGGTGTTTTTTGTATATATATTTTTCTAATTTTTAAACTTTCAAATGTCTATTCATTGCTAATAAAGAGGATATAATATTTAAAACAATAATTACTAATATCTCAAACCCAAAGATGAATAAGAAGTTACTTGTTAGATAATCAATAATGCTAAAATCTATCTCTGCAAAGAATCCTGCAACCATTGGATTAATAAAACCAATTAAAAGATAAAATATTATCCAAAACACCAAACAGCCAAATATTGCATACAAAATACTTTCAACCAAAAAAGGTCCTCGTACAAACCAATTAGATGCTCCAACCAACTTCATTATCCCTATTTCATCTTTATGAACATATATACCTATTCTAATAGTATTAAAGACTACTAATAAAGAGATGATGGTAAAGACAATACTTAAAATTAAACTAAACTGCCTTATCTTCTCGCTAACCATTTCTATACGGCTAATAATTATCTGATGATCATCATAGTCAATCTCTTTAGCTAATTCATCAATTTTAAAATCTTTAATACTTTGTAAAATTAAAGGATAATTGTTGATATTGTCTGCCTTGATAATTAAAACAGGACCTAAAGGATTCTCCCCTATCTCATTTAAAGCATTTTGAATTAATTCATTGTCTCTATGTGTTTCAACAAACATTTCTAAAGCTTTATTTGCTGAAACATAATCAATATTTTTTACATGCTGCATCTTCCAAATCTGATCTTCAACTAACTTAACTTGATCACTATTACTTCCTGCTTCAAAATATAGAGAGATATCTATTTTATCCTTAATAGATATAACTGCTTGATCAGCAACAACATTAATTAAAATTAAAACAGTTAAAGATAATACAGTTAATACAATGATTGTAATTGTAACAACAGATAACCAAATATTCCTTAAAAAGGATTGAAAAGCAAATCTTAAAATTCTAGCTGTGGATAATATAAACATAATTTTATGATGAAAGTCATCCTGAGCGTCCTTTAGTGTTGCTTTGAGCCGAAGGATCTCGTAAAAAACTTTTATTATATTCAAGTATAGTGGATATATTTATTTCTGGTTATTTTTTTAACCAGATCTTTCGACTCGTCGCCCTAACGGGACTCCTCGCTCAAGATGACATTTTTTTAAAGTATATACTTTCCTTGTTGGTGATCACCAATAATTTCACCATCATCTATTGTCACAACCCGACGACGTAAAGCATTAACTACTTCACGATTATGAGTAACTAAAAGTATTGTTGTCCCAAATTCATTAATCTTTTGTAATAAATCCATTACATCTCTAGTATTAATAGAATCTAGATTACCTGTTGGTTCATCAGCTACTAATATTTTTGGTCTGTGCACTAATGCACGAGCAATAGAAACTCTTTGCTGTTCTCCACCAGACAACTGTAAAGGAAACCTCTTATATTTATCCTCCAAACCAACAATTTTTAAAACTTGTTGCATTATTTTCTCAATTTCTTTACCTTTTTTGCCAGCTACTTGTAATGCAAAAGCAATATTCTCTGCTACTGTTTTTCTTGGCAGTAGTTTATAATCTTGAAAAACAACGCCAATTTGACGACGCAAAACAGGCACATGCCTGTTTTTAATATTAGTGATATCCCAACCACCAACTATCACCTTACCATTGTCTGGTCTTTCATCAGCAATTAAAAGTTTAACCAAGGTGGTTTTACCTGTACCTGACTGTCCAACCAAAGAAACAAACTCACCTGGTTTAATATTTAAATTAACACCTTTTAAGGCTTGAACATCTGGATGATATTTTTT
>JBDRGZ010000014.1:0-8949 GCA_043817345.1 Patescibacteria group bacterium | reverse complement strand
GGTGTTTTAAAGTATAGTGTATGTATAATATATGTTTTTCACATCGCCATGGAGAGATGCGAGAGCGGTTTAATCGGGCAGTCTTGAAAACTGCTGAACCTTCACGGGTTCCAAGGGTTCGAATCCCTTTCTCTCCGTAGTAATGTGAAAAAAATATTTTGGAGAGGTGCCGGAGCGGTCGAACGGGGCACCCTGCTAAGGTGTTGTGCCTTCACGGGCACCGAGGGTTCGAATCCCTCCCTCTCCGAATCAAGAAAAACGCCAGGGTAATCAACGGTTTTTTTGATTTACCCTTTTGCAACAACCAAACCCCAGACTTCCTTTATATCAACATCCTTTAATTCTTTAGCTACCTCTTCCATTGTAATGCCTGTTGTAAAGACATCGTCAACTAGTAATATCTTTTTGTTTCTCACCATATCTCTAATTTCTTGATTGACTTTAAAAGCATCTTTTAAATTCTCTTCTCTTTTTTGTTTCTTCTGCCCAACTTGTTGTGAAGTATGTTTATTTCTGACAACTAAATTATTCAAAACAGGGATTGAAAATTCTTTAGAAACTTCTTGAGCTAAAAGTTCTGCTTGATTAAATCCTCTCCATAGTTCTCTGCGTTTAAATAAAGGTATGGGGATTATGTAATCAAAATTTAAATTATCTAATTGTTTAAATTTTTTAATTAAAAGTTTACCTAAAGATTCTTTTAATTCTTGAATAAAAGAATATTTAAATTTTGATATTATCTTCCTAACCAACTCATCCTCATAATCTGTAGCAATAATTAAACCATTTAAAAAAGATGCTGATTCGCATCTTTTTTCTGATATCTTAATTTTATTAAAACAATCTTCACATAACCAAATATTACTTTTCTTACAACCTAAACATTTAATTGGATATATTATGTCTAAAAAGAATTTTTTTAACATTTTACTAATATTTTACCTTTAGATGTTTTTAAAGATATATCTGTATTATTCTTAACTTCCCCTACTAATATCTTATCTACTAATATGCTTTCCACCTCTTCTTGTACAACACGTCTTACTTGTCTTGCTCCAAATTCAGGAGAAAAACTTTTCTCAGCTAAATGTTTAATTAATTTCTTATCAAAATGTATGTTAATCTTTTTGTTTTTTAAATTCTCTGTAATCCTATCAAGTTCTAGTTTCACAATCTTTTCAATTGATTTCATGTCTAAAGGTTTAAATACTAGTGTATTATCAACCCTATTTAAAAACTCTGGATTAAATTTATCTTTTAAAGAATTCAAAGCTTTTTCTTTTAACCTTTCATAAAACTCATCTTGTTTTTTAGTATTATCAAAACCTATCTCTGCTTGATTAATTTCGCTTAAACTAAGATTAGATGTCATTAAGATGATAGTATTTTTAAAATTAACTGTTTTGCCTATTGCATCTGTTAATTGTCCATCTTCCATAATTTGTAATAATATATTTAAGACTTGTGGATGAGCTTTTTCAATTTCATCAAACAACACTACAGAGTATGGCTTATGTTTAACTGCTTGAGTTAATTTTCCTCCTTCTTTAAAACCAACATAACCTGGAGGAGATCCGATTAGTCTAGACACATTAAAACTTTCGGCAAATTCACTCATATCCATGCGAATTAACTTATCTTCAGAACCAAAAACCTCTTTAGCTAAAACTTTAGCTGTTTCTGTTTTTCCAACACCAGAAGGACCCAACAAAATAAAAGAACCTAAAGGACGTTTAATAGATGATAAACCAGCTCTACCACGTTTGATTGAAAAAGATAATTGTTTTAAAGCTTCATCTTGACCAATAATATATTTTTTTAATTCATCAGCTAATTTAGCTAATTTTTTACTTTCCTGTCCTGTTAAATCATTTACAGGTATATTTTTCATTTCAGAAACAACTTGAGCTATTTCTTTGTCTGTTATTTTACCTAATAACTCAATATTTTCAATTTGATCATTTTTCAAACTAATTATTTCTCGCATCAAACTAACCTCTTGCTGTTTAAACTTAACAGCCTCTGGATATTGTTCTTTTTCAACCAAATCTATTTTGTGATTAATCAAATCTGCTAATTTATCTTCTAATAATCTAATTTGCTTTGTTTTTTCAGACAAACCCTTACCTACTTTAAACCTAGCAGATGCTTCATCAATTAGATCAATAGCTTTATCTGGTAAAAATCTTTCTGGAATATATCTTACAGATAATTCAACAGCTGCTTTAAGTGCAGAGTTTGTAATTTGGACATTATGATGTTCTTCATAATTAACCTTAATGCCCTGTAACATCTCTATAGCTTCTTTAATACTTGGCTCAGCAACAATAACTGGTTGAAAACGACGTTCTAAAGCTGCATCTTCTTCAATATATTTTTTGTAATCTTCATAAGTTGTAGCACCAATACATCTAATCTCTCCTCTAGCTAAAGCTGGTTTTAAAATATTTGCTGCATCGATCGCACCACTAATTGCACCTGCACCAACAATTGAATGTATTTCATCAATAAATATAATAGCATTAGGATCTTTTTTTACTTCATCAATAACCTTCTTTAATCTTGATTCAAATTCTCCACGCATAACAGAGCCAGCTAAAAGTAAATTCATATCTAAAGAATATATTTTTTTATCTAACAATATATCAGGTACATTACCCTCTAATATTCTTTTTCCAAGACCTTCAATAATAGCTGTCTTACCTACTCCTGGATCACCTAGTAATACAGGGTTATTTTTTGTTCTACGAGAAATGACCTGGATAATACGATCAATTTCTTTTTTACGACCAATTACTGGATCGATATTCTGCTGTAAATTAGGATCTGTTAAATCCTGAGCAAAAAATTGTAAAATCCCTTTCTTATTAGACCCTTTATATTTCTTACCTGTTTTATCTTTTATTTTTGGCATAAATTGTTTACTTACAGATTCACCTGGTTCTCCTAACTGTCCTAACTCATTTAACAGCTCTGGCAACATATTTTCATTTTCCATACCCAACATATCACTCACTTGCGGAAAACTATTCTGTGTTTGAAAAATTATTTCTAAATTTTCTAATAAATTTCTAGTATTAACTTTATTTTTTCTTAAAAAAGCTTCTAGCCTTTTATCTGAATTTTTAATTAGGATATATAGCAAATGTTCTGTGCCTACATAGTAATGTTCAAATTCAGCAGCTAAAGCAACTGATTTTTTTAAAAGAGAATCAACTTGAGGTGTAAATTCAACATTAGCAACCTTTTTCTGTCCAACCCTCCCTGTATTTACACTTACATTCTTATTCAACCCACTTTTACTTAAAACCTCATAAGCCATACTTCCCTTTTCTTGTGATAAAGACACAAAAATATCTTCTGTTTCAACATTTTTTCTTAAGTTAAAATCAGCCAACCATTTGGCTCGCTCTAAAACTTTTTGTAATCGATTTGTAAACTTATTATACATTTTTTTTGGTAGTCATCCTGAGCGACTTTTAGGGTTGTTTTGAGCCGAAGGATCTGATTGTTATTTATTATTCTAATGTTATATTTTTTGTCATCCCGTGTCTCTTTTGTCATCCCGTTGTAAAACGGGATCCAGAGAATTTATTAAAGTATTCTAGATTCCGATTTTCATCGGAATGACAAGGGGTTTATACTAGATCTTTCGACTCGTCGCCCTAGCGGGACTCCTCGCTCAAGATGACATTCTCAATACCACTTATCTCCTCCTTATCCAACCTCTCTGATCCAACAATAACATACGGGAAGGTATTAACCTCTAATTTCTGTGTATCTTCCATATCTTGTCCGATTAATTCTACAACATTCTCATCATTAAAGCAAGATTCAAATTTATCCATATTTAAACCTAAATATTCTACCATAGCAGCAAAACTTGACTCATCTAAAGGACTACTCTTCTTAAAAATTAATTCTGTAAAATCCCAAAAAGCATTTTGTTGACTAGCACAAATTACAGCTTTACTAGCAGACCTAGAAACAGGATCCGTTGGTACAGGAAAATGTTTCCAAGCTAATACAACAGGTAAACCATTATCTTTCATTTCTTTTAATTTATTCCATAAACCACCACATTCATATTGTGTGAAATCACAAAAAGCAATTATTGAAACATCTCCATTATCTTCAATTAAATTATGTGGTTTAATAAAAGAACTATACCAATCACTGGCTTTAGTTACAAAAGGATCACTACTTAATTCATCCGGTTCATCACTGATATTGTCTTGATTAATAACAATCTCTTCCTTTTGCACATCATATTCAAACATATTAAAAATGACAAAAAAACCTGCTAAAGCAAGGAGAGACAAAACTACAAACCAAATATATCTCTTGTTTTTCATATAGACAAGATAGTCATCCTGAGTGGCTTTTATGGTTGCTAGGAGTCGAAGGATCTATTAAAAAACAGATTCTTCGTCGTTCCTCCTCAGAATGACAATACTAAAAAATACTTCTTTATCTCAATTGTATGTTATATACTTTCTCGGTATTTGCGTCCCAGAAGAATAAAAATTGACCATTGTCTGATATTTGTAAGTTAGAAATCCTAAACTCATCTATTCCTGTATCTGTAATTGGACTAGCAATTCTTTGCTTCTTGTTTTTAACCAAATCAATCTTATATATCTCATCTTCAAAATCATCTACCTCATCTTCATACAAACCAGCACCTTCTTCTAAACGTCTAGGAACTGCACAATATATGATAGATTCTGTGTCAAAAACACATTTCTCGACCCAAGTTCTTAATCCTAAATTAAGTTTAATAGTAGCAAACCTACTTCCATTAGCTGCAACAGCCCATAAGATGGGCCTAAAACCATATTCTGGCATAACTACGTGATATAGCAACCAGGTGCCTTGTGGAGACCATTGAGATCTAAAATGTGTTCCCTCAATCTCTAATGATTCAAAATTTTCACCTTGTTGACCAACCAAAAAGACTTCTGAGTCACTAACACTTGTTGGTTTACCATAAAAAGCAACTATTTCCTCATTGGGTGAAATTGAAATATCAAATTTATTTCCCTCATCTCCTGTAGCTTCTAAATATTTAGCTCCTGTACCATCTGGATTTGATATACCAATAAAATTATTATCTGTATCATAACTAGAAAATTTAAAAGCTATTTTATCAGTACCTTTTGCAAATTCAGGTTCTGTTAATTCTTTAGGTAAAGTTACTTTCTTCTTAGTTGAGAAATCATAGAATACCTTTATATCATCTGGATATGTAATAATGGCTTTAGTAGAATCAGCAGCCCAAACCACATCTTCAACTTGATAAAACTTTTCATCACTCATTAAATTCTTTGATTTACCATCAGCAGAAATACGGTAAAACCTACTATCATCTTGATCATACAAAACAACACCTTGTCTATCTGAACTTAAACCAACCCCTAAAACTTTATTCTCTGTTAAAGGTAATGTATATGTATCTCCACCACGAGCAACTACATCTGGTTGAGGAGCAGTAACCTCCTCTCCATCTTCAACTCCTGTTCTTGTTCCTGTGCCAGGTAATCCTCCACCTTCAATCAATTCAATCAAATCCCCTCTATCACCTGTTTCAGGCAGATATGCTCCTGGTGGCACATAGTCTGGATCACCAGGCTTTGGTTTGTCTGGAATAAAAAACATCCAAACAATTAAAAACAACAAAGCCAGGGTTATAATAATGAAACCTGCTACTATGAATATTTTTTTGTAATTTAATAAATTCATAATATTTTTTAAAAATCTATTCTAACAGCCATTCATATATTGGTTTAACATTTATAATTTTTTTGTTAATTTTTATTTCTTCTTCACTATTTATTCCAGTTTCTTGATCTTTTTCCCAAAAATTCCAATCATTTAAAATTGTATTTAATAAAATTTTATCCATATTTGTCTAATAAATTACAACTAATAGACAAAAGCTATCAATTTTGTCTAATAGTATAATTATATTAGACAAAAACAATCCAATCAATTTTAATTTTTAATCAATTAGTGTCCAGTTATACTGGACATTATCTGTGCTTTTTATCCAGTGGTATTGTATATTATTTTATTTTACAAAACATTAAATTTCTGTCATTCTGAACTTGTTTCAGTATCAGGATGATAATGATATAAATAGTTTTTTTAGTTAGTGAAAATAGATATAAAACATTAATAATCTGAAATAGTAGGAGCCCATAAAAGATTCTCACCTCTTCTTACAAAACGACCTTTTAACCAACATTTGTGAGCACACCCAAGAAAATTTGAAACTTTTTTATCCCAACTTTTATATTCATCACAATTTACCTGGACATATTTATTAGGATCAGGATTATTTATTTGGCATTTTGGTTCGTCTTCTAAGGATAGAGCACAAACAAAGTCAGCTTTTACATTTGCCAGTGGGCTATCAACACAAAGAGATTCTTTTGAACATTCACTATATATCGCACAAGGCATCCTTACAATCTTTTTATCAATATTACTTTTAAACACTTCCCCTATACTGGGCCATCTTGTGTCCCACATACAAGCGCCATCAGGTATAAGTCCTTCTCGTTTATATTTTCTACAAGTGCTTTTAGGGTTCTCACTAATTGGTCTATTTAACAAATCACAATTATTTTTTTCTGATTCACAAAGTTTTTCATTATCAAAACACATAGGTCGTGTTGTTAATTTTAAACATGTTAATCCTGTTGCACATTCACTTCCCCAGCATTTATTACTACCAGTAAAATCGCCTCCACTGCCTTTTAACTTAATTTCATATTGTTCTTCACATTTTCCATTACCTTCAATTTTCTGTCCATTATTTTCTATACTTTCAATATCATCTTTTAAAGAACCATCTGGCTTCATGAAGTTTGAACACCAGATACCAGATTGTTCTATTGTATCTATTGGTGTAACCCCAGGCAAACTCAAATTAGTCAAACGAGGATTTAGGGTGTCTAAAATAACATAAGAAAGTAACGCTAAAACTACACCAAGAATTGAAACTGTAATTCTACTCTTGGCTCTTGCGATCGCACCTGCATTACCTGCAGCAAAAATTAATGTAAGTCCAGCAATCATTATCATAAAGACAGCAATAACAGCTATTAAGCCTATAGAAAAGGTATATATCCTACGTACAAAATCTGGCAAAGATGCTGCATAATGACATGGTGCCGCAATGTCTTGTGGCTCTCCTTTATCATCAAGCTCCCATGTCTTATATGTACATGTTTTTGTTAATCCAGGAATAGAAACCTGAACTCTTGTTGTTCCTGGAGGTGGACACTGATAATCTCCTGCCTCATTAAAATCAACCGAATCAATTATAAAATCTCCTGAAGTTTCTTCAAATTGGCAAGTATATTGACTACTGTTGTTAGTTTGTGCAGAAACTGTATCCACAAACAAAAATCCTATAGCTAAAATATTTATTACTAAAGCTATAGTCATTATAATGATAAAAATTTTATCAATTTTTTTAAGCATAAATTATTATTAAATTAAATTTTACCACATTTTTTAACACTAACATGATAATGATCATTGGGGCTGTTACTAATTTCTGGATACCACTGACCATCACAAGACTCAACTAAATTTTTTAACTTCCCTTCTTTGTCACCACTTAATACACGAATATCCGTAGCATAAGAACCATCTGTGTGTGTGCCACCACCATAATGGCAAGAACCTCTAGTATGGAAACAACAATCCGGATCCTTACTACCAGCAGGACATTGATAAGAATAATTATCACGACATTTACTTAAACCATGGTCATCACTAATTGAAGTAAGTTTTATATCTGCACTACCCAACCCATAACTACCCATATTATCTTTCATACACTCAAGTAGCTTAGATAACGAAGGTGATGCATCAGAACACTGACTGCTCTTTATATTAGTTGGACTAAAATCTTCACAACTTCCACCACAACTAGACCCGCCCTCTGCATTAGTTTCTCCTGTTGATTTACATCCATTTGCTTGCCAAGTTTCTGTAGATTTATCATCTTCTTTAGAATTTGAAGCTCCACCACCAACCTCTGCCTTAGGTTCATCACAACTAATACTAAAGACCATTTGTCCTACCCACTTAGTTAAAGTATGATTACAAGCATCTTTTGCCATACCAACTGTTAGGGCAACTAACAAAAAAATTGGAACCCAAATCCATGCTGTACTAACAAGAAAACTTCCTATCGCAGCCAACGCCGCTCCAATGGCACTTAAAACTGGTCCTATTACAGAAACAAATGCTTTCTTTACTACTTTTTTTGCGACTTTCTCAACTTGTTTTTTCACTGCTTGTTTAGTAGCTTCCTTAATTTCTTCCCTCATTCTGCCTTTTGTGTTATCATCTGCTTCATTTGGTAAATTTTGTATTTCATTTTTCCCGCCTTCGCCTCTAACGGCTCCTTTGCTTCGGCGGGCAAGCCTTTTTTCTTGTGCTTCTTGTCTTTTCTCTTGTTGCCACAACTTTTTCATCTCATAATCTGAATTTTGTGTTTCTGGGTCTGACATAAAAATAAGTATTAATTTTCTCTTCCTGCCGTCCCTGTACAAGTCAACTTAATTCACTGACAGTTTTTATGTTCCTTGTCATCCCGAACTTGTTTCGGGATCAAATGTTATATTGCTAAATATATTGTATTTTTAGTTTTGCTTTTTAATCTATTAGGATAATACTACTTTATCCTGAAACAAGTTCAGGATGACAGGGATTGTATGTTCAGGATGACAAAAATATTATCATGCTAAACTTGGTTCAGTATCAGAATGACAGGAAACTTGCCCGCCATAGCACAAGGGTTGCTATTGGCAAAGGCGGGTGAAAAAATTTATTGCCAATATGCGCTGTCTACTTTCCAAACATTACCTTCTTTCTTAAATGTAATTAATATATCTCTATATGAGACCTTAGAATTCATATCTGCACCAA
>JBDRGZ010000013.1:0-6428 GCA_043817345.1 Patescibacteria group bacterium | reverse complement strand
TTTATTCCAAAATTAAATTAAAATTTATATTTCTATTTATATATTTTATTTATTTTTATAATTTAAGGAAATCTCTCGATTCCTAACCACACTAAAAGCCACTTGAGATAAATTTAAACCCTCCTAGGTTTTTTAGGGCGACAACCACCATGAGGTACTGGAGTCACATCTTTAATTGATACTACTTGGATACCATTCACACCTAAAGCACGTACAGCTGCTTCACGGCCTGTTCCTACGCCTCTAACATACACATCTACCTCCTTAATACCTAAACTTTTAATTTTATCAATAAGTGATTTTACGATTACCCCAGCAGCATATGGAGTTGCTTTCTTAGGTCCCTTAAAACCACATTTACCAGCTGATGCCCATAAAAGGACCGAACCATTTAAATCAGTTATTGATACAATCGTATTATTATATGTTGACTTAACATGTGCTTGACCACGTCCACCACGCAAAAAAGGTTCTTTTTTCTTTTTCTTTTTGCCTTTAACAACTACTGTTTGTGTTTTTTCTTCCTGAACTTCTTCTTTTTCTTCAACCTTAACATCAGCCTCTTTTTCCTGAGGCTCTTCTTTAACAACTTTTTCTTCTACTTGTTGCTCTTCTTGGATTTTCTTATCTTGATCTGACATATATTATGTTTTTTGTGCAGATGGTTTCTTTCCAGAACCAACTGTTACCCTTTTATTACCTCTTAAAGTTCTTGAATTGGTCTTTGTTCTTTGGCCACGGGAAGGTAAACCCTTAGCATGGCGAGTTCCACGATATGAATTAATTTCTTTTAATCTTTTTACATTACCAATAACTTCTCTGCGTAGATCACCTTCAATTCTGTAATCCTTCTCAATCTGGTTTCTTAATTTATCTACTTGTTCTTCAGTTAAATCTTTAACACGAATAGTTGGATCTATCTTTAAATCTTTTAAAACCTTATCTGATCTGGTTCTGCCAACACCAAAAATATAGGTTAAACCGATTGCAACCACTTTATTGTTTGGTAAATTGACACCTGCTATTCTAGCCATTTTTTTCAGTAATGTCATCCTGAGTGTCCTTTAGGGTTGTTATGAACCAAAGGATCTCGGAAGACTTAATTTGTTTAACTAATTATATTTTATTCCAAAATTAATTTAAAATTTATTTTTTAATTAATATTTTATTCTAAAACTCTAACCACCTAAAACTATCCTTGTCTCTGTTTATGTTTAGTATTTTTACAAATAACAAATACCCTACCTTTACGGCGGATTACTTGGCAATCTTTACATATCTTTTTTACAGAGGCTCGTACCTTCATATTTATAAATATAGTCATCTTGAGCAAGGAGTCCCGCTAGGGCGACGAGTCGAAAGATCTGATGGTTTGCAAGATAAGTTTTATCTTAGCATAAGGCATTGTTTGCAAACTTCTAGATCCTTCGGCTCATAACAACCCTAGAGGTCGCTCAGGATGACATTTATTAATAATTTAATACCTAAATGTAATTCTACCTTTAGTAAGATCATATGGGCTCATTTCTACTCTAACTTTATCACCTGGTAATAGCATAATTCTAAACATACGCATTTTACCGGCTAATCTAGCTGTAATTTCTTGTCCATTTTCAAGTTCTACACGAAAAGTAATACTGGGCAAACTTTCAAGAACAGTTCCATCTACTTCAATAAAGCCCTTCTTGTTAACTTTAAAATTACTAGCTTCTTCTGACTTTTCTTGAGTTTCAGGTTGTTTTTGTTCCTCAACTACACCCTCATTTTCTTTTGGAGTTTCAGCTTTAGAATCTAAATTTTGATTGTTTGTTGTTTTTTCTGTCATTTTTAGACAAAATACTAGATAACCTCAAAAATTAAGGTTATCCTACCTTTTTATATTAATATTTATTCCATTGTTAATATTTAATATTATGTATTTAGTATATGAAACTAAAAGAAATATGTCAACCCCTCACCTTTTAACTACTTTTTAACTTTGTTATTTCGCGACAGGTAGTTAAAAGGTGAGGGGTGTCAAGTTTTTGTATTAATTCCCTGCCCTAACATCAATCTTATTCAAATTATTAGGTACCTTATCACTCAAGCTTAAAGAAAAATCAAACCTCACATCCCTTACATTATCTTATTGCATAATTATTCTACGAGCATCATTTTGTGGTTTCTTTTATTAATTTTTTTTATTTTCCTATTTTGCAAATATTTTGCATTTTTTGGAGAAAGAGCACTTTTTCCTGTTTTTTGTTCAATATCTTTTCTTGCTTTTTTTGCTGTACCACCACCTTTTTTGGCAATTTGTTTGCTTTCTAAAAGATTACTTGGTTGTTTTTCTTTAGAAATTTCTGTTGTTGAAACTTCTGCAAGCATATTTAAAACTAATTCAAGATTCGTCATATTATCTCTTAAATTCTGTTTTTTAAGTCCTTTAAACTTTTTGTATTGTTTTACAGATCTATCTGACCATGCCTTTGTAATTTCATCAGTCAAAATAGCAAACTCTAAACCTTCCTTCACTCCTCTCTTTTGCCATTCATCTGTCAGCTCTTTGCGAACTTCAATTGTTTTTAGTCTTTGATTAATCCATTCTTTGGAATATCCTTTTTTAAGGTATGTTTTCATTGCTCTATCAATTGCTAATTCAGGATCTTCGGTTTCTTCAATCCTTTCATATCCTACTTTAGCAAGCCAAAGTTTAAATGGTTCTGCTTTTGGTGAAGGGATTGATTGAATAAGTCTTAATAAATTTTCAGTATCTAAAACATCTGTAAGATATTTTTTACCATCAGAAGATTGCATTTTCAGTTGTCCGATTTTTTCGGACAACTGACTTCCTTCAAACAACAATTTATTTTTCAAATCATTCCAATATTTTCTTGGTCTTTTATTTTCTGTTAAAACCTCAATAATATCCACAACTGAAAAAAACCAAAGTTCTTTATCTTCATCCCAATGACGACGAACTTGCTTCTCATGAAAAAGTACAATTGAAGTATCTTTTTTAGTCATATTTTAAAAATTAATTCTATTAATTCCCCGCCCTAACATCAATCTTATTCAAATTATTAGGCACCTTATTACTCAAGCTTAAAGAAAAATCAAACCTGACATCTTTAACATTGTCCTGTTGCATAATTATTCTTCTAGCATCATTTTGTGGTTTTCCTTTAATTAATTCTTTAAATCCATCTAAATCTACTTGTGGAAATATATCATACTTAATTTGAGCTTTTAAATCTGCTGTTTCATTATCTAAATTAAAATCTTCTATATCAAACGTTAATTGGCCCAAGTCATCTTTAGCAATCATCTTATTATCTGGCAAATCTATCAAAGCAGTAGATTTCAAAAATTTCTTTAACTCTTCCTCTTTAAAAACTAAAGCTTGAATTTCAGCTTCAATCTTCATTGTAAACTCATTAGTTTCACCATCTAAATCAGAACTTTTTTCTATGTTAATAATTTTAAGATCTGCTAACTCATCTCTAATAACGAGGTTTGTCTTTTTTAATTCATCTTTAAGCTTATCTTTTAAATCTGGTGTTAATTTATCGATTAAATCTTCTTGGGCATTATCTAAATCTTCTTGACTAACAACCTGTACGACCTCTGATGTTCCACCTGTAAATTCTTGAGCTTCTACATATATCTTGCCCTGCATTTCTAATGTTAAAACAGAAATATTTAATCTACCACTAGATTGATTAAAATCTTCTCCTGCTTCACTAGCTTCAACTTCGACTGTAATTTCACCAGGCACAACTTCACCAATATCTGAGACGCTGGCACCTGGGACTGTAACAGTTTGAGTTAAAAAATATTTCTTACCAGATGAATGGATTAATTCAACTTTAGATGTTACTGGTGCAGATCTACCCGTATAGTTATATATATTAGCAGTAGCTCTAGCTTTTTCACCAATATTTTTTTCTCCTGTTGCTTCAAAAGTATCCCCTTCCGTACCAGATAACTTTCTAATCTCAGCAGGATAAACCAACTTCTCGCCCTGAGATGCCACAGCATCTCTTTGTAATAGTATGTCATATTCTTTACTAAACTCTTCCGCAGATAAAAATACCGTTACTCTTACGTTTGGTAAGATAAAAGTAAACAAGACATAAAGGATGATTAATACAAAAACTAAGATAAAATATTTACCCTTGCCGTGTTTTTTACTTGTAGACTTTTTCATATCTGAAATATCTTTCTTAAACTTAGAAAAATCCCTTTTAGGTTGAATTGTCTTAACACTGAATGTTGACATATTTATTTTTTAGTTATCCACAAGAACCGCTTTTATTCTACGAACTCCAGCAGAACTTGATTCTTCTTTTTTAATTTTAAATTTACCTAATACACCTGTTTTCTTCACATGAGGACCTCCACAAATTTCACAACTAATATCTGCAACAGAATATATTTTAACTTTATCACCATATTTATCTTCAAAAACACCCATTGCATTTTTTTGTTTAGCTTCTTCTAAACTCATTTCTTCACAACTAACTTCTAAATCTTGGTTAATCCATTCATTAACTAATTTTTCAACTTCAAATTTTTGTTCATCTGTCATCTTCTCAGAATGTGAAAAATCAAAACGTAAACGTTCTTCATTAATATTTGAACCTTTTTGCTCTACATGGTCACCTAACACTTGTCTTAAAGCAACTAACATTAAATGGGCTACTGTGTGATATTTAATAGTTTGCTCTGACTGATTAGCTAACCCACCTTTAAATTTACCCGCAGATGCTGTTCTAGACAGTTTTTGGTGTTTCTGCATTTCTAATTCAAATTCTTTTTCATCAACTTCTAAATTCTTTTCTTTAGCTAATTCTTGAGTTAATTCAATAGGAAAACCATATGTTTGAAATAGGTTAAACACATCTTTTCCTGATATCTGTTCATTTTTCCCTACTAACTTTTCAAATTCTTTTAATCCTTGCTGCAAAGTTTTAGTAAACTTTTCTTCTTCTGCTTGTAAATTACTTATAACAAACTCTTTATTCTTGTCTAATTCAGAATATATATCTTTCATTAGATTAACAACAACCTCACCAATCTTGTGTGTAAAATTATCTTGAATTCCTAACATTCTTCCATGACGAATAGCCCTACGAATTAATTTACGCACAACATATCCTTTATCGACATTAGAAGGAACAATACCTATATTATCTGCCATAATGAAAGTAGCAGCACGTAAATGATCCGCAATTATACGTATTGATTTTGTTTCTTCTTCATTATCTCCATATTTCTTTCCGCTTAACTCCTCTATCTTTTTAATAATTGGTTCAAATAAATCAGTTAGATAATTATCATCTAAACGATTCATCACAGCAGTTAATCTTTCAAGCCCTGTTCCATTATCAATATTTTTCTGTTCGGCTGGTATATATTTATTTTCTCCTTGTTTTGTGTATTGCATTAAAACATCATTACCAATCTCAACCCATTTTTGATCTTTAACATCAAATTTATCTGAAGCAGGTGTTGAATCGTCTGTCCAGTAAAACATTTCTGTATCTGGACCACAAGGACCACTAGTTCCATCTGGTTCCCACCAATTTTCTTTTTTGGACAAATATGCAATTCTAGATTCTGATACACCAACAGATTTCCAAGTATTAGCAGCTTCTTCATCACGAGGAGAATTTTCATCACCTTCAAAAACAGAAAAAGCTAATTTATTTTTATCTAAATTCAAAACTTCTGTTAAAAATTCCCAACTCATTTCAATAGCTTCTTTCTTAAAATATGCACCCAAAGACCAGTGACCAAGCATTTCAAAAAAAGTATGATGTGTTTTATCACCCACCTCATCAATATCACCAGTTCTAATACATTTTTGAGAATTAACTAATTTATCTCCACCTGGATGTTTTTCACCCATTAAAAATGGCACGATAGGTTGCATACCAGCAGAAACAAAAAGGGTTGAAGCATCGTTTTCAGGAACTAAAGAAGCACTAGGTATTTCTATGTGCCCTTTTTTAACGAAAAATTCTATATATTTTCTACGAATTTTCTGAGAAGTCATATATTTATATATTACTAAAAATATGTTAAAAAGGCAAACAAAAAAAGCATCCTGTTAAGAAAGCTTTTTTGTTTTTAAATAGACTTTTAAAATTCGTCTTCTGGTTCCTCTTCTGCAATCATTTCTATTCCATCGTCGTTGCGACAAAAATCACAAACTTCTTCTTCGTCCTTCTTTTCTAAAGGCATCCCACAAAATTTGCATTCTTGCATATTTTTATTTTCTACAATCCTATCTCAATTTGTTTTGAATTGGATAGGATAAAATACTAATATTTCAATTATATATATTCTATATAATTTGTCAAATACAACTTCTAACTTTCAATCCATCCTCCATATTGTCTAACCAGTAACTCACCCGCTCTCATAGGCTCTGCCATAACTTC
>JBDRGZ010000012.1:0-2122 GCA_043817345.1 Patescibacteria group bacterium | reverse complement strand
CTCGGGGATAGGGATTCGAACCCCAATTGCGAGTACCAGAAACTCGAGTCCTGCCGATTAGACGATCCCCGATAAATATATATTACCCTACTATCTTCCCACCAAAATCTTCTGCTATAGAATTTATTTTATCTTCTGCGTTATCTTTTTTCTCTTTCCTTTTCTCCTGCATCTCTACTTTCTTATCGCCTGTCATTATTAAACACTTAACAACTAAATCACAATTTAAAACATTTTTCAAGACTTGTTCAATAAGTTGTCTGGATTTAACTTCTTTAAATCTTTCACAATAAAAAGAATGTTCAAAAGCAATTTCTACTGTATCGCCCTCTAAACTAACTGGATGTGCTGTTTGTAAAGCTACTGTAGTAGAATGATTAACTGATTGACTGTTAGCTACAATCTCATCCCATTTATCAATAATTTTTTGTAAAGATATATCAATATCTTTTTTTTCTTGTTTAATTTCTACTTTTGGTTCTATTATCTCTTTCTTCTCTTCTATTTTCTTTTCCTCTTGTATTTCCTCTTTTTTAACTTCTGATTTCACTTCTTGTCTAACAACAGGTTGAATATTTTCCACCTTCTTAATATTATCTGTTTTACATATCTCAATAATTGCCATTTCCAATGGCAATTGAACTATTTCTGCATTTTTTAAGGCAATAACTTTATTTACAAAAACATTTGTCATTTTTAATATATCATCCATATTTACCTTTTCAGCTTGTTCATATATTTTAGAATTTGAATCAAAAAAGTTACTTACATCTATTTTCAACTTAACTAAAGATAATTTCCTGAAATAGTCTATTAGATCTAAATTAAACTGCTCCAAATCTACTCCTTCTTCAACCAACCTATTTATCAATTCAATAGCTTCTTTGGGTTTATCTTCTATTAAATAGTCTACCAACTCAACAACCATATTAAAATCTGAACGTGGTAAAACACTCATGGCATCTTCTATTGTAATTTCTTTCTTGTTTATGGATAAAACTTGACCCAATGTACTTAAAGCATCTCTGACAAAACCACCTGAACCAAAAGCTATTCTTTTAATAATTTCCTTATCTACTTTAATCTGTTCAAGTTGAGATATTTTTAATAGATAATCAGATAAAATATTTAAATCAACTTTTTTAAAATCAAACCTTTGACAACGTGAGACTATTGTTTCTGGTAATTTGTAAAGTTCTGTAGTACACAAAACAAAAACAACATGCTCTGGTGGTTCTTCTAATGTTTTTAATAAAGCATTAAAAGCTGAAACAGAAAGCATATGTACCTCATCAATGATAAATACTTTGTATTTATCCCTGTAAGGTGTAAATCTTACATTATCAATAATGTTTTCACGGACATTATCAACACCAGTATTTGAAGCTGCGTCAATTTCAATTAAATCCAAAGATTTACTTTGAATAATTTCTTGACAAGATAAACATTTTCCACAAGGTTCAAATTCTTTATCTTTTTTATCACTACAATTTAAAGATTTTGCTAAAATTCTAGCAATTGTAGTTTTTCCTGTTCCACGCGGACCAGAAAAAAGATAGGCATGAGCAACACTATCGTTTACAATCTCATTCTGTAAAGTTGTTTTAATATGATTTTGACCAATTACATCTTCAAATGTCCCCGGCCTATATTTTCTATACAATGTTTGTGACATACAAGATCATTTTAACTTATTCAAACCAACATGGCAAATTGATTAAAAAACAAAAAATCCGCCCAATAAACTGCGGATAAAGCTAAAATGAAATCTTTTTTTATTTTGCTTTTAAAAATCTTTGAATAATTTTCCCTAATTCCTCAGCACATTTTTTGCAGAACTCAACTGATCTAATTTTTTCACCCAAAAAACTACTACTATAAAAGTCCATACTAGATGATTGAATTTTCTTTTTACACTTATCGCACTTAATTATACGCATAAACAATTGTTTTAAAATTACATTGCTGGTTGTAATTCCAGTTTTTTAATCCTGCCTTCGTGGTTGTCTAAAACTTCTTCATGTTGTTGATAAGACGCTGTATGTGATGCTGATTCCGCAAGCATTTTATCTAATTTACCCGCAAGTTTGTCATTACTTTCTAAAATTTTATCAAACTTCTC
>JBDRGZ010000011.1:0-2768 GCA_043817345.1 Patescibacteria group bacterium | reverse complement strand
TTTGATTATCCGCTAGAGTTAGAGGAGGTTTATTTTTACCTAATATCTAACACTAAATATTCTAAAGAAGATATCCAAAAAGGAATGAGTGATTTGTTAGAAATGGGTAAAATTAAGGAAAAGAATAATGTATATTTTCTTTTGAATCGAGATAACATTATTGATACTAGAAAAGAAAGATATTCAGAATCATTGAATAAAATACGAAGAGCCATGAAGGCTATTAAGTTTTTAAAATATCTGCCGTTTGTACGGGCAGTTTTTTTGTGTAATGTTTTAGGATATTTTAATGCAAAAAAGCAAGATGATATTGATTTTTTTATTATTACATCAACTAACAGAATTTGGACAGCTAGATGGTTTGCAACAGGGTTCTTTAAAATTTTAAATTTACGTCCAACACAAGAGACTGTGCAAGATAAATTTTGTTTTTCCTTTTATGTCTCTGAGAATGGAATGAATTTAGAAAATATTAAATTAGAAAACGACATATATTTAACTCAATGGTTTTCCGGGTTACTACCAATTTATGATAGTGATAATTATTTAGAAAACTTTTTACAATCTAATAGCTGGGTTGAAAAAGAATTATTGAATTACAAGGATATATATGTTTCTGAAAGATTAAAGTTTAAATTTAAAAAGAACAATGTATTTATACAAAAGATTTTAGAAAAGATTTTTGGTTTTAATTTTTTTGAAAAAATATTTAAAAAAATTCAATTAACTATTATGCCTAAGATATTAAAAGAACAAATGAACAAAGGCCCTGGAGTGATTGTAAGTGATAATATTTTAAAGATGCACCCATATGATAAAAGAGAGGAATTTTCTAAAAAATTTGATTTTAAAATTAAGGAGATAATATATGGATGAACAACATTTTGTAAAATTAAATAATAGACTGAAAGAATTTTTCCCAAAAGAGAAGATTGTTTTTGGTGGTAGTGCTGTTTTTGGGGAAGATAGTGAGTTTCCCGATGTTGATGTATATATTGTTTGTGATAATTTGATTAAATTTCACAGATTAATAAAAAACAAAAAAGAATTAGGGGATATTAAAAATGGTTTGCAATGCAAGGAATATAAAGATGATTTTTGTAATTTACATATTATGCCGAAAATGTTTTTGGATTTGGGGTTTTACAGGGTGGAGGGCTTTTATTTTGAAGGAGATAAACAAAAGAAGTATTTTAAGAAGGGTGATGAAGATTTAATTAAATTAAATTCTTTAAAACTTTGTTTAAAACATTTAATTTTACATAAATTGGATGAGGATAAGATTAAAAAGTCTGAAAAACATTTTCATAACTTACAAAAGAATTTTTATTTCTTAACAGAGTACAGACAAGATGATTTAGATCAGATGGAAACTATGTTAGAAGTCAGAGCTAAAAAAACAAGAACTTTTATATTACTTGATTGGTTGTTTTATCTAACTAGATTTAGAAAAATTTTACCTTTCTTTTTAGAGGATGTTGTAATTGAATGTTTATTTAATCTTAAAAGATATATTAATACATCTAGTCAAAGTTACGCAGATGAATTTTGGGAAGAATTTTCTAAGTTAGAGAAAAAAACTAAACGAACTGATGATCCGCAACAAATGTTTGAAAAGATTAACAGATATGTATTTTTAATTTTTATTATTTAATATCATGAAAAAGGTTTTAGAATATCTATTATATCTATTTATCTTCCTCTTATCTTGGCAAACAAGGTGGATTGTTTCTGACCCTTTAATTAATGGAAATGTTTGGGAATATGGAAGAATATCTATATATTCTTTTGATATTATTTTTGTTTTAATATTATCAATATTCTTAATTTTAAATTTTAAAAGTTTTAAAATTAAGAATGTTAAGTATATACTACTGGGAGTATTGTTTGTTGTTTTGAATTTTGTAGTGGCGGATAATAAATTGATTAATTTTTATTGGCTATTACGTATTTTTCAAAGCATATCACTGATATGGATGTTTTCTAGAGTTAATTTTAATAAAGTTAGGTTTATTTGGATTTTTGTTGCTTCAATGGGTTTATCTGCAGGCCTAGGGATTTATCAATTTTTATCTCAAAGTGCCTTTGCAAGTAAGTGGTTAGGCTTAGCGGTTCATTCAGCTTCGGTTTTAGGTCAAAGTGTAATTGAAACTGGAGGAGAAAGATGGTTACGTGCTTATGGAACTTTTCCTCATCCAAATATTTTAGCTGGTTTTCTAGTTATCTCTCTTGTTCTTTCTTTTTATCTTTATCCTAAATTAAAAAAAGTTTATCAAAAAAACATTCTAATTATTTTGTCTCTAATATCTTCTGCTGCTTTGTTCTTTATTTTTTCTCGCGCAGCTTGGATAGCAGGTATATTAATTATTTTTTATCATATCTTTTTATTAAAGAACAAAAAGATATTACCAATTGTTTGTTTAATTATATTTGTGTTACTTTCTGTAATATATTTACCTTTAGTAAAAACTAGAATTACTGGGACAGAAAGATTAGAAGTTAAATCTAATACTGAAAGAATTTCTGGGTACACACAAGCTTTTGAAATAATTAAAAAACACCCATTACTGGGAGTTGGAGCAGGGAACCATACAGTGGAGTTACAAAAGATGTATCCAGATCAATCTGCTTGGGATTATGTGCCGGTACATAATATTTATTTATTAATATTTTCAGAAGTTGGGATTATTGGAATGATATTAATTTTATTATTATTTTATTATTATTTTAAAGACAAAAAATTAAAATATTTATTTTTTTATATTTTA
>JBDRGZ010000010.1:0-5370 GCA_043817345.1 Patescibacteria group bacterium | reverse complement strand
GGATGGATGGATAAGATTAAGAGGTTCAACTTATGGTCTTTCAGTAGATGAAACGCCTGACCCAAATGAATTTAGGGGATGGGCTTGGGGAGGTGATGTAGAGGGTAATTATGGCGAAGCAGTTGTTGGTTGGATTAGTTTCAATTGTAAAGACAGAGAAGTGTCAACAGGATTAATGTGTGGAGATGCTGGTTTGCCGAATTATAAAGTGATTACTTCTTTTCAATCTAATACAAATCCGTATATTGAATCACTTGATATTGGAACAATAAATTCTTGTTATCAATCAGGAAAAATGTATGTTCCTATAAATTGGACATATAAAGATGATGATGGAGATAATCAAACGGCTTTTGATATCCAAGTAGATATAAATGATGGTAATGGCTGGCAATCTTTAGGAACTGATCTCCCTATTGAACAATCAGTTGTTGTAGATGGGCAAGGTTCATCGGGAATTGGTGTAATTACTGGCTCTTATGATTTAGATAAATTTGAAGTTCCTTATTCTGTATCAGGTGGTTCTTATCAATTTCAAGTAAAAGTTTATAATGAGAATGGATCATCTGATTGGGCACAAAATTCATTTTCTGTTCCTGAACATGCTTCTCCTTATCCTAAATTTACTCCTGTTCCTGATAAAGCAGATATAGATGAATTAATTACTTTTGATGATCAATCAACATGTTATATTGATATTAGTTCAGATGAAAAGTGTAATGAACTTGGTAGTAATATAACATATTCTTGGGATTTTGATGATGGAACAATAGAGGGCACAAAACCAGATCCAGGAGATCCATCAGCAGAACCACCAATACCACCAATAATAGTTGAACATTTTTATTCTGAAATAAAAGATGGTGGTTATACTATAGAATTAACAATAACAGATAGTAGTTTAGGATTAGATAATCGTAGTTGTTCTACTATTAGAACTGTTAATGTGACTGATATAATTATTCCAAAGTGGAAAGAAATTTCACCGTTTTAATTTTAAAAGAAAGAGAGGATAAAGCTAAAAAGAGACCCCGACCTCTCTTAGAGAGGGAAAAGAAGTTTTGTAGAGGTCGGGTCTCGGAGAGGGGAGGGATAGAAAAATCAAATATCAAAAATCAAAAATTAAAATGATAAATTAAAATTTAAAAAGGAGAGGAGAAAGAGTGACAGTGGGAAAGCTAAAAAGAGCCCCAACCTTTCTTAGAGAGGGAGAGGAAGTTTTGTAGAGGTCGGGTCTCGGAGAGGAGAGGGATAGAAAAATTAAAAATTAAATGAAATAAAAGTTCGGTTTGAAAATTATTTTATTAAAAATTAATTGAAAATTGAAAATTAAAAATTATCTCTATTAAATAAAATTGATTTTAAATCAATTTCTATTTAATAGAGAGAGATTATTATGAAAAAAACTATTTTTATTATATTTATTTTAATATAAAGTTTTTTTATTAGTTTTTCAGTAAATGCTGGGTCAACACCTGAGGTTTATTTTGAAAATATAATTTTGGAAAAAGATAGTTTTAATACTGGCGATACAATCAAAGGAACAGTTTCTTTGTGGAATTATGAAGATTTTATTGTAAGTGATTTAGTTTTTTATTTTCAGTTATTGACATCTGAAAAAACTATTATTAATCAAGAACAAGGGTCGTATTTTGAAATATTTGATAAAGTAGTTGATAATCAAATAGGAAATGATAATTTTACTCTTTTAGCTGGCCAAAGAATTACTAAAAACTTTGAATATAATATACCAAACAATTTACCAGCACAAGATTTAAAATTAAGAGTTCAATTGACAAGTAGTAAAGGAGAGCAAATGAATTGGATTGATAAAGATATATCTATTAATACTAATGGCAAATTTTTAACACTTGATAATCATTGGATGGTGGAAGATGAAGAATGGGAATCAAGAGAAGATGGATTTTATCAAACCATTGGATCAGAGCGAGGAAAACTTCCTTCTTCTATGGGAGTTTTTTATCAGATAGGTGAAACAGCAAAAATTGTTTTTGATGTATCAAATAATTCTGAATATAATATTACAGCAGTTCCAGAATTAACTACTTATAACAGAAATGTTGGAGGTGATATTTTAAAACAAGAAAGAAAAGAAGAGATTATTTTAGAAGCTGGGAAAAAAGAAACAATAGAAATTACTCTTCCAGAAACATCAGTTCCTAATTCATATTTTACAGAAGTAAAATTTTATGATAACAAAACAGAAGAACCGATTTCTAATTCTATCTTTTTTCGTTGGGTAATTTCAGGCAAGGATGATGCTGAAATTTTATTTATTAATTCAGATAAATCATCATATCAAAAGGGAGAAACAGCAATTATTGAAGTAGATTTTGTAGGACCAGCAGACGATTCAGCTTATTCTGTTGAAAAAGGAACTCTTGAGGTTAAATTATTTAATGAAAAAGGAGATTTAGTAGGAGAAAATACCAAAGATATTGATTTGAAACCAAATACAGAAACAATAGATGTTTTGATAAATAAAGATGTAGATAATCCAAAAATTGAAGCAAAGATTATTAAAAATGGACAAGAACTTGATAATTATGCAGTAAAACTTAATGCCGATATAACAAAATCAAGAGATGGATTAAATTTTTTTCAAAAAAACAAAGTATTATTAATAATTATTTTACTTTTAATTGTAATAATTATGGCAGTTATTATTTATTTCTTAACAAGAACTAAAAATAATAATGGACCTCGTCCAAAAATTCATAAAATTGATTTATCTTTATTTGTATTATTTTTATTTGGATTGTCTTTTATTTTATTTAGTCAAAGCGTGTCAGCAGTTATTATTGTTACGAATGGTTGTAATAATTTGATTAGTTTAGGATGGAATACTCCTAAACCAAATATGGAATATGCTCCCGGAGATGTAGTAAATTTTTCTGGAACATTTTTATATAATCTTTCTTGTAATAATGTAGGTTATGGTTGGTTTGAAGCAGTATTTTATATTACAGAAGATACAGAAATATCAATAAAAGATTGTGCTGGGATAGAAGATAGTACTGATAATTGTGATACATGGATTGCTTGTTCTGGTACAGGAGATCAAGGTTGCTATCAATGTTTTATAGATAGATTAAATGAAGATATATCTGTAAATCATAGGGATAGAAGTGCTTATATAAGACAAATGCAAGGAGCAAAATGGCTTAGTGAAATTAAAACTTTAGATACGAGACAAGGCCATAAAATTTATAAATTGGGAATTATTCGCATACCATCTCCTAGTTTTAGTAGAAGAACCTATAATATTTCTTTTGTTATTCCTGAAAATTTAGGATTTTCAGGACCAGTTCGTTTTTATGTTGAAACATCTGG
Source organism: Patescibacteria group bacterium (assembly GCA_043817345.1). Classification (GTDB taxonomy): domain Bacteria; phylum Patescibacteriota; class Patescibacteriia; order UBA2196; family UBA2196; genus CAYSXS01. The sequence continues at coordinate 2,016 of JBDRGZ010000010.1, read as the reverse complement.
TGATTTTATCAGTGTATATGGAAATGATCAATGGTCATGGACTGTCAGTTATCAAAAAGGATTTATTAAGGGTCCTTCAACTGAAGCTAATTCTTTATCAACAACTGAAAATTATTGTATTGATTTTTTAGGTAATGGCGAGATTGGATTTAATTGGATTTATAAAAATGATAATGGAAAAAAACAAGATAATTACCAAATTCAAATAGCTACTAATAGTAATTTTGGAGCAGGATCTTTGGTTGTGAATGAAACAAAATTTCAATCTTTATCGCCTAATCAAACAGGAACTGATTCTTATTTAGTTTCTCTTGACCCAAATGTAAATGATTTAGAATATGGTGAACATTATTATTGGAGAGTAAAAGTTAAAAATACAGATAATGAATGGTCTGATTGGTCTGAAATAAATGAATTTGATACTCCTAATTATCCATATCCTCAATCTGATTTTTCTTGGTTTTCTGCTCAAGAAATATATGCTGTTTTTAAAGATGAAACTAATTATTTTGGAAGTAGTGGGTCAAATTGGAGTTGGGATTTTGGTGATGGAACTACATCAAATAGACAAAATTTAGTTCATACTTATTCGCAAATAGGTACATATAATGTAAAATTTCAGGCAAAAAATACAAAAGGAAATTTTTGTCCTGCTGTGGAAAAAGTTGTTTCTTTAGAAGAATCATTGCCATATATTGAGAACTTAACTAAAGCTGAAGATTATTGTTATTTGGATTCGGCGAATCAACCAAGAAATTATCTTGAGCCAGGAGAAGGAACAATTGATTTTAGATGGATTTATAAAAATGATAATGGAAAAAGACAGACTAATTATCAATTACAAGTAGCTGAATTCTCTACCTTTACACAACAGAATATGATAATAGATATTACTGATTCAAAGATATTAGCTCCTGGACAAAGAGGAATAACAGATTCGTATATAGTTAGTAGGTCTCCAGAAACAGAAGAATTTAGATATAACAAAACATATTTTATGCGAATGAAAGTTAAAGATGAAAATGGAGATTGGTCTGATTGGTCAGAAAATGTTAATTTTACTACACCTGCTCATCCTTATCCTTGGGTTGATTTTACATGGGAACCAAATATTGGGACAAAAGGAGGAAAGGTCTCTTTTAAAAATAATACAACTTTTTATGATTTTGGAGGTTTTATAGGAAATACTGCTTGTAGATTTTCTGCTGTTTCAAATCCTTTATGTAATTCTTGGAATTTTCAAGATGGACATCCAGCAGATGAAACTAATCCAAATTCTTATGAACCAATAGTTGTTTTTAATTCAGAAGGTAGTAAAAAAGTAAAGTATACAGCAAGAGATAGAGAAGGATTTTCTTGTATGTTAGAAAAAAATATTAATATTGTGGAATCATTAGATGATTTAACTATTACAGATCTTACAGTAGATGGATTAGATGATGATTATTGTTTTGAAGATAATCCAGAACTTACTTTTTCGTGGAATTCTAATTTTACTCAAAGTAAATATCAAATACAAATAGATAATATACAAATAGATAATAATTCTAATTTTAGTAGTTTGGAAGTTGACCAGATACAAACAACATCAGTAAATGAATTTAGAACTAAGAATCTTGAATTTGATAAAGCATATTTTTGGAGAATAAAAGTTTTTGATAATAATGGAAATGATTCTGGTTGGGTATATCCAGACCCAGAATGGGTTAAATCACGTTCTTGGCCCGATACTGATTTTAGTTATACTATAAATGGTTTAGAAGTTAGATTTAGGGATGAAACAATTTTTAATGGTATGGTAACAAGGGAGTGGGATTTTGGAGATAATATAAAAGATAATAGACAAAATTTAACTTATATATATAATCAGGGAGGTGATTATGATGTAAAATTAAAAGTTTCAAGTCTTTTATTTCCAGGTAGATTTTGTGAAAAAGAAAAATCAATTACTATTGAAGAAGTATTAGGAGATAATCCTCCTATAGCGAGAATTGTTTGTAATCCTGCTGTTTGTTC
>JBDRGZ010000009.1:0-2480 GCA_043817345.1 Patescibacteria group bacterium | reverse complement strand
GTTAATTGTTTATATTGTTTGTTTTTGGTTAATTAAATATTGGCGCGTATTGCGAGAAAACTTAAGATAAATATTTAAGTGAGATATTTATAGAAAGGACAAATAATGAATAAAAGAAAAAAATTAGGAAAAAATATTTTTACAAATATTTCAACATCTATAGTGTTAATATTAAGCTTTTCCTTTTTATTATTTCCTGTATATTGGATTCTTACCATGGCATTAAAAACTAATCCTGATATTCTTACTTACCCACCTAAGTTTTTTTTCCAACCCACCATTAAAGGTTTTCAATATATATTAGGTCTGGCAAAAATAGTTGGAGCAACAGGTGTTTCGGCCGGTGTTGAATCATGGTTTTTAGTGGGCATTAAGAACAGCATAATTGTTGTTGTAAGCACTATCTTAATATCTTTAGCTGTTGGTTTGCCAGCAGCATATGTATTAGCTAGATACAAATTAAAAAGCAAAGAGAATATAGCTTTTACAATTCTTAGTTTTAGGTTCGCGCCACCACTGTTGGTTATTATACCTCTTTATTTATTATTTTCAAAAATCGGTCTATACAACACTTATATCTCCCTGATTTGGGTATACCAGCTGATTAGTTTACCTATGATAGTATGGATCGTGAGAGGATATATGGAAGAAATTCCAATAGAGATTGAGCAAGCAGGAATGGTTGATGGATATTCAAGGACTTGGATTTTTTTTAGATTAGTATTACCTTTAGCTAAAGGTGGAATTGCTGCAGCAACTCTTTTAGCATTTATTTATTGCTGGAATAATTTTATATTTGGAATGATACTAGCTGCGGTGTATGTACAGCCCGTGACTGTTCAAGCAACGAGATATCTTACTCCTGATGCTATCATGTTTAGGGAAATTGCTGCTATATGTATCGGGGCGGCTTTACCTTTGTTAATTCTTTCTATTTTTTTACAGCGGTATTTAATTTCTGGTTTGAGTATGGGCGCGATAAAAAGATAATTATTAGATGTTTGTTTTAATAGACGGTGTACTTATTAATTTGTTGTATTTACAATATTTATTGTTAGGAAAAATTTGGAGGATAAAATGCCCAAGATATCATTAAAGAATGTTACAAAGAAATTTGAAAAAGTAGTTGCACTCAATAATTTGTCAGTCACGGTTAACGATAGAGAATTTTTTATTATCCTTGGACCTTCTGGGGCTGGCAAGACTACATTTTTAAAAGTAATTGCTGGATTGGAGAACCCAGAAAATGGTGAAATTTATTTTGATGGAGATTTAATAAATAATATTGCAACAGCTAAAAGAGATGTTGCTCTAACATTTGAAGACTACTCTTTATATCCACATTTTACAGTTTTTAATAATATCGCAGCCCCGCTTAAATCATCAGCAAATAAGAACAAATATAATAGAGAACAAATAAGGGAAAAAGTAGACAAATTTGCAAAGATGTTAAATATATATCATTTGTTGGATAGACTGCCTTCAGAATTAAGTGGTGGACAAAAACAAAGAGTAGCTCTAGGTAGAGCATTAATAAAAGAGCCCAAGGTATTATTATTAGATGAACCACTAGCCCATGTAGATGCTAAGATAAGAAATCAATTAAGGACCGAGTTTCATTTTTTAAGAGAAAAATTTCAAACTACTACTGTATATACATCTCATGACTATAAAGAAGCCATTTCTCTTGGAGACAGAATAATGTTCTTAAATAAGGGAGAAATACAACAAATTGGGATTCCAGAAATAATTTATAATTTCCCAAAAAACACAATAGTTGCGCTAAACGTAGGATGGCCAGAAATAAACTTATTTGATTGCTCAGTTAATTTTGAAAATAGCCAATTATTTTGTCCTAAAGGAGATTTTGTCTTTAATATTTCTGGTAATATTTTAAAACTTTTAAAAATTTATGGGAAAAGTGAATATATAGTAGGAGCTAGACCGCATCATATAAGTTTTTCAGTTAAACCTTCAGATGTTTATAATTTAAAAGCTATTTGTGGCACGTCCGAAGTTCTCGATAATCAGTCGGTGTTTTATGCAAAAATTAAAAACTTAGATCTAACTATATTAGTTAATGATCCAGATTTATCTTTAATATATAAACAAGAATTATGGTTAAGTTTTGATGATCAGTCATTAATATTCTTTGATAAGGAAACAAATGAAAACATTAAATTAAAAAAGTAAAGGAGTTTTTTATGGCGTCAGTTTCACTAAAAAATGTGTATAAATATTATGAGAGCAAAAAAGGAAAAGTTGAAGCAGTTAAAAACTTAAATCTGGATATAAAAGATAAAGAAATTATGGTTTTATTAGGCCCATCTGGCTGTGGGAAGACTTCTACTTTAAGGATGATAGCTGGTATCGAGGAAATTTCCAAAGGAAAATTGTACATAGGTGATAATCTTTCAAATAATCTAACTCCCGCACAAAGAAATATAGCTCTTGCATTTGAAGATTATGCATTATATTTT
>JBDRGZ010000008.1:0-40942 GCA_043817345.1 Patescibacteria group bacterium | reverse complement strand
GAATCATTAATAAAAGTCAAGAAAGCTAAAATACTATCTTCAACAAAAACAAGTTCTGTTGTTATTGATGGAGAAAAAATTATTAAAACCCCAGTTGAAGTTTCTGTGTCTCTAAAAAAACTAAAGGTTGTAGTAGGGAAGAATAGAAAATTTTAAAAACCAGCCGATTGGCTGGCTTAAAATACCTTATTAAATTAAAATTCAACTTTCTTTCATTATTGCACCTTGTGCAATTTTTTGTTTGTTTTCTTTTTTAACTAATACATTGTTTTTTATTTCTAAATCTTCAACAATCATTTTCTTTTTTGTAATTTCAATAACTTGTCCACGAGAGATTATTAAATCTCCTTTAATTAACCCGGCTGTTAAACTTGATGGTTTAACAACATACTCTAAAACACTCTGTGAATCAATATCAATATTAAAACTTTCAACCTTACCAAGCCGGTCTCCTGCTTGTGTTTCTACAATCATTCCTTGGATTTGTTTATTTGATATCTTCATTGTCTTTAGATATTTCTTTAATGTCTGACTGTTTAATGACAGACGTATTTTCATTAATTTTAACTTCTTGGGTGTCTTTATCTTTATTCTGTTTTTTAAATATATATATCTGTTGAACACCTGTTAAAATGGTTGTAATAAACCAATAAAGAGTTAGGCCACTAGGTAGAGACAAGCCAATAAATACAGTTATTAATGGCATAAAATACATCATCTGTTTGTTCATTATAGATGTCATGGCCTCGTCTTTTGCACCAGGAATCCCGAGTCCTCGGGATTTTTTGGAGATTAACATTTTTGAAACCCAGAACTGTGCTGCACCAGCCAAGATAGCTAAAACAAAATTTGCTTTTGATAAATCAAACAACCCAAAAGATATTGGATTAATTGTCCCTGGGTTTTGAACAAATGAATATAGGATTTCTAAACTTTGATTATTAGTTAATCCTTTTCTGAAAACTTGATAGACAGCAATTAAAAATGGGAACTGAATTAATAAAGGAAGACAAGAAGAAAAAGGAGAAATCTTTTCTTCTTTATATAAAGCCATTGTTTTCTTGGTCATCTCTTGCTGATTATTCTTATACTTCTTTTTAATTTCTTCCATCTTTGGTTGTAAGTCTTGTAAGGCTTTTTGTCCTTTAATACTTTTTACAGAAAGTGGATGTAAAATTAATTTAATAATAATAGTTAAAGCAATAATTGCTAAACCAATATCGTGACCCGGAACAATGTTGTATAACCGAACCAATAGATTAAAAATTGGTTCGTAAAGTATTGTGTTATATAAATCTACTAACATAATTTTCTATTCAAGTGGTTCCCATCCACCTTGGTTAAAAGGGTTACATCTTAAAACTCTTCTTATTCCCAAAAAGCTCCCCTTTAGGATACCATATTTTTCAATTGCTTGGTAGGTATAATCTGAACATGTTGGTCTAAATTTACAAACCCCTAAAGGTTTGAAAAATTTTAAAAATCCACCGTGGTCTGGGGAAATATATTTTTGGTAAAATTTAAGTAGTTTTAATAATATTTGTTTCATTTATTTATCCACACACATTTGACAAAAAATATATATAATATATAATTTAAATACCTCTTGTTCTTTAAGAGAGTGATGAACCTGTTGGGCGGAAAACCCATTTTTACCGACCCGACAGGTCATTTTTTTTACAAAATTTTAGCTTTTTTAAATAAATGCACTAATTTTAACCTAATATTAGCAAAATCTAGACTTTTTATTCCTTCTCTAGTTAAAATCATTAAATTAAAGCCTTTTTTAAGGTTTTTTTCATTTTCTTGTATAATATCCCTTAACCTTCTACGTATCTTATTCCGCACAACAGCTCTTTTGTCTACTTTTAAATTAACAACAATCCCATACCTGTTCTGTTTTAGGTTGTTTTTTAATATTTTAAAACCAAATTCTTGAGTAAAAAAAGATTGGCCTTGTTTTGCCAGCTTCTCAAAATCTTTTTTATCTTTTAGTGTTGAATACATAATTTTAAGATACTTAGAATAATTATTTTCTACTACAATTCCCATCTTTTGACTAAATTTTCCAAAAATTTTCTCAACTTACCCAATGGGTATGCTTTAAAAATTATTTGAAAAATTATAGTTCAAAATCTGAAAATTTCGTAACAAAAATAATTATACCAAGCATCTTTTATGCAGATAATTTAGCTCTACCCTTAGTGCGTCTAGATTTAATCACATTTCTTCCTGAAGGAGTACTCATTCTAGAACGAAACCCATGTCTTCTTTTTCTCTTTAAGTTTGATGGTTGATATGTTCTTTTTGGCATATTTTTACCTAGCCTTAGCTATTTATCTTTAATGTTTGTAATGTATAAATAATATACTAAAAATATGTGGTTGTCAACAATATTTTAGACCAAAACTTACACACCATTAGTCCACACCTTATTCACTTTTAACATATTCATTTATATATCTTTAAGTGTTACAATTATTAATGTAATAAAAAGGAATTTTAAAACATATTTTTTAAGCTAATATTAGCTAGAATTAAATATCAAAAATTAAAAAACAAAAACATGACAAACGAACAACTTTGGCAAGCTATTTTAGGAGAACTTGAATTAACCTTAAGTAAGGCGAATTTTACTACTTGGTTTAAAAATACTTTCATTATTAAGCAAGAAAATAACGGAATTGTTATTGGTGTTCCTAATGCTTTTACTAAAGCTTGGCTAGAAAACAAATACCAAGATGGTATTATAGAAGCTTTGAAACACATAACAAACAGTGAATTAAAACAAGTATTCTATCAAGTTCAATTAAAACCAAAAAATGCTGATGTTGTTAATTTGAAGGAAAAGATCCGAAATATTCAGTCTGAACCAGAAATACAAGAAGAAATAGGTATTAATAACAATAAATATGGTTTAAACCCTAAGTATACATTTGATAAGTTTGTTGTTGGTAAAAACAATGAATTAGCTCACGCAGCAGCTAAGGCTGTGGTAAAGTCCCCAGGAACATCATATAACCCGTTATTTGTCTATGGTGGGGCAGGATTAGGTAAAACACACTTAATTCAAGCTATTGGGCACGATTTATTAAAGAAAAGACCAGACATTAAACTGTTCTTTGTCTCTTGTGAAAAGTTCACCAATGAATTCATATATTCCATTAGAAATAACAAAATAAATGAATTTCAAAAGAAATATAGAGAAGTAGATGTTTTACTTATTGATGATGTACAGTTTTTAGCAAACAAAGAACAAACCCAAGAACAGTTTTTTCACACCTTTAATGAATTACACCAGAAAGACAAACAGATTATAATGTCATCAGATAGGCCACCAAAAGCCATAAATATTGAACAAAGACTACAATCAAGGTTTGAGTGGGGGATGATTGTAGACATATCAGAACCAGATTATGAAATAAGGTTAGCTATTCTTGAACAAAAACTTATTGACAAGAAGTTTTCATTAGACAAAAAGGTTATTGAATATATGGCTGAAAATATTCAAAACAATATTAGAGAGCTAGAAGGTGCTTTAAATAGAGTATATGCATATTATCAGCTTAAAAATATAAAACCTGATTTAGAAGAAGTTAAATCAATCTTACAATCCATTAACACAATAACCCCTAGAAGCTCGTTAACAGCAAAAAGTATTTTAGGTGAGGTTTCTAAGTTTTATGATATTACATTAGACCAACTAACAGGGGCTTCCAGAAAGAAAGAACTGGTTGTACCAAGACAAATATGTATGTATATTATGAGAGAAGAAATTAAAGCTTCTTTTCCAAATATTGGTCATGAGCTTGGAAATAGAGATCACACAACAGCCATGCATGCACATGAAAAAATTAAAGACGAAGTTGAAAAGAATGAAAAAATTAAACAAGACATTATATTAATCAAACAAAAGCTATATTCAGGACAAGAATAAGTTGTTGAAAAGTAAAAAATATATTGTGGATTAAATAGGGGGTTATCAACAGAAAAAGCATGTTTCTAAATTTCACAAAATTTAATCCACAGTTCAATAATCTTTTCCAATTTCTTTTACACACTTTTAAATATCAAATTCCTTAAAATTTAAACAGTAGATAACAAACAAAAGACTTATCAACTTCTCCACCTCCTTTATTAATATTATTATATTTTTTTAAATAAATAATTAACTAATAACAAGTATATGAAAATAATTTGTAAACAAGAAAATTTAATAGCTGGGCTTTTTAAGGTTTCTCATTTAACTGGAAAAAACTTTAATCTTCCAATATTAAATAATATATTAATAAAAGTGGATAACGGAAATATAGAATTAGCTGCAACAAATTTAGAGGTTGGTATAAAAACAGTTGTGCGTGGAAAAATAGAAGAGGAAGGAAGGATAACTGTGCCAGCCAAAATATTAACAGAATACGTTGGATTAATTAATGGGAGTGAAAATATCACATTAGAAACCCAAGAAGATAAATTAAAAATATCTAGCCAAGGATGGCAAACAAAGATTAAAACTAATCCAGCAGAAGATTACCCACTTATACCAGAAGTTGAAAACAAGAAAGATATTAAAATTAAAATACATAGATTTAAAGGAATGTTGGATCAAGTTCTTTTTGCTGCTTCATTTGATGAAACAAGACCAGAACTAACAGGTGTATTGGTTTGGTTTAAAAACAATGAGTTAGTTCTAACAACAACAGATAGTTACAGGCTTGCAGAAAAAAAGACAAGTTTAGAAGACGGTCCTTCTGTGGAAGAAAAGATAGTTATACCAATTAGAACAATGCAAGAACTGGCAAGAATCCTGAGTGATGAAGATAGTGAGATGCAAATATTTATTGAAGAAAATCAAGTTAAATTTAGTTTTCAGGAAACATCTTTAATGTCTCGTTTAATTGAATCTGAATACCCAGACTATAAACAAATTGTCCCTGTAAATTTTACAACAGACGTAGAGTTTAACACCAACGAAGTAATCAAGGCGGTCAGGGCATCTAGCTTGTTTGCTAAAACAGGAATATTTGACATAACTTTAAGTTTTGTTAAAGACGAACTTACAATTAAATCTATAAATAGTCAGGTGGGCGAGAACGTAATTAAAATTAAAACCCATGGCGGGCAAGAGACTCCAATCGAAGTAGTTTTTAATTATAAATACCTTTTGGATGGATTAAATAATATAGGTTCGGAAAAAACAAAAATCCACATTAATTCTTCAAACACTCCTGTTGTATTTAAACCCTCAAATAATGAAAAATATACTTATTTAATAATGCCAATTAAACAATAAAAAAATAAGTAAAACAAAAAAACAGACCTAACCTCTAGGTCTGTTTTTGTATATTTTATTAAATATTGAAATTTATTTCATCGCTCTTTATTGTCTTATTACTATTATTTGTAGTCAAAGTATATATTTTATAATCCCCTGAATCTTGTGGAATATCATTCCATGTAAATGTAATTTGTGAATTATTTATCTCTTTGTAACCTAACCAAGAAGAATTGTTAGATGGGTTGATTAAATAGAAATCAACTTTTTTATAATAATCTGGATTACTGATATTAATAATGACTGGATAAGGAAAACTTTCTTCAATCAACATATGACCATTCCTTGGTTGGATAAAAGTTACAGGTTGTGAATATTGACTTGGTAAATTTAGATTTAAAGTAATAGATTGAATTTTTTCATTAGCAACATCATCTTTAGCAATTACTTTTAACGAATAAGAACCGTTTTGAAAACCAATTACTTGATAGTTCTCTAAATTGAATGGTTTAGATTCAATTGATTCTAGTAATGTATCATCTAACCAATACTCAACTTTTGCAATACCTCTTTTTGATGAAGTGGAAATATTAACAGTCAAGTCAGGAGAGGTAAGTGTTGTGTTGTTGTTTGGTGAATTAATTTGAAGTTGGGGAATATTTTTTGGTGTGTGCACATCATCTTTTTCTTGAGGTAAGTTTGTACTTGTTTCGTACCCGTTTTCTTCAGCCCATTCTACAACGGCCTGTTCCCAACGTTCGTAATTATTATCTTGATAAGGGTCTTGGGGGGTTGGACCCAAAGGATTGTTTTTATTTACATAATGTAAAATGGAGTGGACCTCGCGATAAACCTTTTCTTCAATTTGAGATTCCGGTGTATATTCAGTGGCGAGCTTACCAGTAGTTTTGTCAATCTTTATTTTTATCTCTCCAGCAATGTCCCCGTTTAACATTGGTTTTTGGGGAAGTTCGTATTCTTTTGGTTTTGTAAAATATTCTATTTCAGTGTCTTTTGTAACTTCCCGCATGTATCTATTCCAAATAGGGGCTGCTACATTTCCTCCAGCTGCAGCTCCTCTCATGGCTTCTCCGCGAGTGTTTCCAACCCACACACCAGTTACAATTGATGGAGTGAAGCCCATGGTCCACCCATCTTTGTAGTCGTTAGTTGTACCTGTCTTGGCTGCAACTGGTCTATCAGGTAAGGTGAGTAAGTTTTGTTCTCCAAAAATATATGCTCTAGCAATGTTGTCTGACATAATATCTGTTATTTGTCTTGCTATTTCTTTATCTATAACCTTATTTCCTTTAGCTTTTTTTGATTTAAATTCTTCTAAAGTTTTACTTTTACTGTTTGTGATTTTTAAAATAGCTTGAGGCGAATAATGTTCTCCATCTTGTGCCAAAGCAGTAAAAGCAGATACATGCTCTAGTAGTTTTACTTCTCCACCACCCAATACTAAGGATAATCCAAATCTAGACCTGTCTCCAAATGTTGTATAACCAAGACTTTCTGCTAAATCTATTACATTATCTGTACCTGTCAAATAAATTGTTTTTACAGCAGGTATGTTTAAAGAACCAGCAAAAGCCTTGCGAATAGAAACTGGTCCATAATTTGTATCGTTATAGTTATGCGGTTCATAATCATCTGGGTCTGCTTTAAAATTAGTAACCAAATCAAACAGAATGGTTTCAGGTGAAAAACCTTTAATAAAAGAAGCTGTGTATACAATTGGTTTAAAAGAAGACCCAGGCTGTCTTGGACGAACAGCAACATTAACAGCTCCATCAATATCTTCATTAAAATAGTTTGCAGACCCAACCATTGTTAAAATTTCCCCAGTGTTTGCTTGCATTGAAACAAGTGCTGCGTTGTTTGCTCCATAATTCTCTAGGTTTTTCTCTACCTGCTCCGTAATTATTTGCTCTGCAATTTTTTGTTTTTCTAAATCTAGTGTTGTGATTATTTCTAGCCCGTCTTCGCTTATTGCTTTTTCTCCATATTTTTCAACTGCTAATTCTTTAACGTAAAAAATGAAATGAGGTGCAATAATTGAACTTGAAATTTGAGAGAATTCTAATTCAAATTGTTTAGCAGCTTCTGCTTTTGCTTCTGGCACATATCCTTCTTCTACTAATGAATCTAAAATCCAATCTTTCCTCCACAAAAGATTATCTTTGTTTGATCCGTAGGGCGAAAGATATGAAGGTGCTTGTGGTAAAGCCGCCAAAGCTACTGCTTCAGCTAAATTTAAATCAACTGCCGATTTGTTAAAATATTTTTTAGCTGCTGCTTCTATCCCATAAGATGTACCTCCGTATGGTATTTCATTTAAATACATTTCTAGTATTTCGTCTTTGGTAAATTTTCTTTCAAGTTGCCACGTAAGAATAAGTTCTTTAATTTTTCTAGTGTATGTTTTTTCTGGAGAGAGTAAAGCATTTTTAATAAACTGTTGTGAGATTGAAGATCCCCCAATGCGGGTATTTGGTTTAAAAACATTAAGGAATATGGACCTTAAAATACCTTTAAAATCTATACCACTGTGTGAATAGAACTTTCTGTCTTCAGCTACTAATGTTGCCCATTTTATATAGTCTGGAATTTCTTCTAATTCTAGTTTGGTTCTAGTAAAATCACCACTACCTGAATCATATAGCAGGGTTTCTCCTGTTCGATCATAAAATTTAGCAGCACCTGCTTGGTGTTTTGTTAATAAATCAGTTGTTTCTGGTAGTTCTTTTGAAAACCATGCGATTGTTCCTGCTAAGGTTATAGATCCCAGTGTTACTAGAATTATTATTAACTTAACAATCTTTTTAAATAATTTTTTAAAGAGGTCTTGGCTTTCTTTGTTTTTGTGTGGAATATGAAAAGAAGAAGCTTTTTGTTGATACTTCTTGATTACTTGCTTTTTTCTTTTAGCTGTATTTTTCTTCCAAGTTTGTGGAGATTTTCTATATTGCATATGTCTTACATTAATGAGCCGAGCAAAATTGTTTGGTCGCCTAATTTAGATTTAACAATTTGTGTTTTTCTTAAGAGGGATTGGGTATTTTGTTTATAGAATTCTTTGCGGATTTCTTTTAGTATGTGAGCGTGTTCTATTAGACCACCACCCAAAACAAAAGCTTCTGGGTTTAGAATTGTTGTTAAATTAACTAATCCTGTTGCAATATTTGGTATAATTATTTTGTTTGCTTTTTTTTCACCATATTTATTTGCTATTTTTTGCCAAGCTCTTCCAGATGCTAATGTTTCCCAGCAATATTTTCCACCACAACCACAGGCAGGGGCAGCTCCTATCCAACCCCCAGATATTTTCATATGACCAACTTCTCCTGCCAGATTGTTTTCTCCACGCAAAAGTTTTTTATTACAAACAATTGCACCACCAATACCTGTACCAAATGTTAAACCAACAAAATTATCGTATACTCTACCATAACCATACTGATTTTCTGCTTTGACAAAACATTTTACATCGTTATCTATTAAAACAGGGACCTTAAATTCTTTTTTAAGAATTTCTACTAATTTAATGTTTTTGAACTTGGGATTAAAGTTGGTTGTTGTTAATATTGATTTATTTTTAATATCAACCTGAGCAGCAATTCCAATACCAATCTTTTTTACATTCTTGTTCCATAATTGGTTAATAATATATTTAATATTTTTAATTATCTCGTTATTGGTTTTCTGGGACTTACTTGTTTTTTTAATGGTTTTAATTATTTTATTTCCAGAAACAAGTCCTGCTAGTGTTTTTGTTGCTCCGATGTCCAGGGCTATTGAATATTTTGGCATAGTTTTGTTATTAATTGTATGGTTATATTATATAACAAAAAACTGGGTTTTGACCAGTTTTTTGTTTTTTTTAGATAAAAACTTATTTAGATTTTTTTATACAGTGGTTTATTATTGCCACTGATATATTTACTTTTGCAATCTCCTCTATTTTTAATCCTGGGTTTAGCCCATTTACTTCTATAATATAATATTTACCTGTTTTTGTTTCTCTCCCAATATCTACACCAGCAAAATCTAAATTTAATGTTTTGGTGGTCTTAGTTGCTATTTCAGCCATATTTTTTGTTACATTAATTTTTGTACCAACTCCACCTTTGTTTAGGTTTGACCTAAATTCAATTCCGTTTGATTTTCTACTAATACCAGCAACAACTTGATTTCCAACTACAAATATTCTATAATCTGTTTGGTTAAAATGCATAAAGGGCTGAATTAGTAGATTTGAGGGCGGATATTTATCTATTAAAAATTCCATAAAAGAGATAAAAGATATATGTGAATTTAGAATAACCGTCCCATACCCCTGCAAACCATTAGCAGATTTTGCAATTAATGTTTCGCTTTTATGCTTATTTATAATTCTACCAAGATTAAACTCGCTAAAATTTATAAAAGTTTGAATGATAGGCAAGTCTTGTTTTGAAAGCCTAAGATAAACATCTCTTTTGTTTTGAACTATTTTGGCAGATTTTGGTGAATTGAAAATTTTTACACCCAACTCCTCTAAACATTCTGCAATAAACCAATTTTTTTTTGAACTTTCTTTGCCAAGAGATATGTCATAAAAAGCAATCATAAAAAAAATATCTTTTGGGTTTATTTTTTTGTCCTCATAATATATATTTATGTTTTTTTGACTCATTGAAACAGAAAATAGATTATAATAAAAAATTTTAGGTGTAAGGTTTTGTTTAGTTGCTTCATCTATAATTCTTTGGATGTTTGGTCCAACACTATTATTTTTGTTTTGTTTTGAAAAAAGTAAAATACCCAGAATGCGTTTGTTCGTTTTTTTCATTTTTTTAATATTTTAATTACATGTTTAGACTGTTCAAGTCTAATATTTATATTTTGTATGTCAGCGCCTTTGGTCCCAAAATTACAACTCCATTCTATTAAATAAAATTTATTATTTGGCTTAACAATAAAATCATAAGCCATCCAATGAAAATTCATTTTAGCAGATAATCTTATGCAGAAGTCTACTACTGTTTTGGGGATGTTGTCAAATTTTATTTGTGCGCTACTGTGTACATTGTGTTTCCATGAGCTGCCTTGTCGCCAATATGCACAAACAGCCTTTTTTCCAATAGTTATTAGTCGTAAATCTTTTTCAGTTTTAATAAACTCTTGGGTATAAAAAACATCTTTACAAACAGAACTGCCAGTTTTTAGTCCCAAAGAAAAAATTTGTTTTACTTTTTGTATCGCCTGTTTTTCATTATCAACCTTAAATACATGTAAACCATCATACCCATAAGGATCTTTAAATATAAATGGATATTTTGTTTTTTTAATAAACCGTAAGGCATCATTTTTTGTAGTTAAAATAAATGTCTTTGGTGTTGGTAAATTTAATGTTTTAAAGATTTGGTACTGTCTAACCTTATTAGCAAAAGAAAAATACATATTTGAGTCAGGAAAAACAGGTTTTTTAATTATTTTTTCAATAAAATATATTTTATCAAGAATAATATTATATCTTTCTTCTTTTTGATCTGCGTACCAAAAATACACGTTTGGTTTTTTTGTTTTTTCAACATTATACCAGTCTATTGTGTCTATGTTAAACAAAAAAGGATTAGCACCCAGCTGTTTAAAATATTTTTTGTATTTATTGTGTAAACCATTGAAGGATTTGGCAATTGCTATCTTCATTTTTTTGCCTTAAAATTTTATAGTAAATTTCCTCATAATTTTCAGCCATTTTTTGATAAGTAAAATTGTCCAATACTCTTGAGCGACAATCAAGTGAATTAATTTCTGATATTTTGTTTATTTTTAAACCAAGCTCTTTTATATTATTAACAATAAAACCAGTTTTTTGATCTTTTACAACTTCAGGAACAGAGCCTTTGTTAAAAGCGATAATTGGGGTGCCACACGCCATAGCTTCTATCATTGTATTACCAAACGCTTCATTATATTGGAGTGGGTTGAGGAGCGCTTTTGCTTCTTGGTAAAATTTTATTTTTTCTTTAAAGTTCAGTTCCCCAACATAAGAAACATATTTACCAAGAAATGGTTTAATTTTTTTGGTAAAATATTCTTGGTCACTGATTGGTCCGGCAATTTTTAATTTTATGTTTTTGTCAGAACAATATTTAGTGGCGATGTGAATTCCTTTTTCCGGCACAATTCTTCCAATACAAATAAACATATTCCTGTTTTCCTTTTTGGGTAAAACAAATTTGCCCGCATTAATACCGTTATGAACAACGTTTGTCCAGTTTAGTTTAAATTGTTTTTTTAAAAAGTTCGACATGGGTACAAAGTGTACGTTTGGAAACAATTTATACAAATTTATTATTGTTTTTTCAAAATTAACATAAGCAACAGTATAAACAACAGGGCATTTAGATAATGGGCTCATTGTAACACCGCTATACGAATGACTATGAAGAATATCTAGTTTGTTTGAGTCTTGCACTGCTTTAAGTGAAATTAGATTTTTTTTTATGTCTTTCTTGTAGATCTATGTTTTGTGGATAACATTTTACTAAGTTTGACGAATTGCTTTTATCTAATGCGTATAAAAAAACATCGTGACCTAATTTTTTTAGTCCTTCAATTTGCCATCCTATGCGCATAGTAAAACCATAGTTTGAATATTTGTCTATATTTTCACCAACTAAAATTCCTATTTTTAATTTCTTTTTCATAAAGGGTTATTTATTTTCTCCAAGAAAGGTCAGAATCTTTTTAACTTGTTTTTGTACAAACTTTTTATCTAAAGGAGTAGACATGTCTATAACCATGTGGTCTAGGTTGCTTTTTTCTACTACCTGTACATATTTTTGTTGTTGTTCAAAATATTGAGAAGGTTTTTGTAAAATTCTTTTATAATGAGGAGAGTTATTTAACCTGTCTGCAATACGTTCTGTGTATATCTTTTCGTTTTTAACGGTAATTAAAATCAATTTTGTGTTTAGTTTTTTTAATTTTTGTTCTTCTTTTGAATAATCTATTTTTTTTTTTATTGTATACATTGTCTGTAACATGTAATTTTTCAAAAATTACATTTTTGTTTTTTAAAATTTCTAATATTTCTATATATTTATTAATAACTGATTTACCTTCTTTTGTTCCAAAAACTCCAACGTCACAGTTAAACCAATGACAACCATTTAAAACCTTAGGGTTGGTATTATATTTTTTTTCTAAATAGTTATATATCTTGGAAATCAGAAAACTTTTACCTACCAATTCTGTTCCTTCAAAAACTATGTGATGTTTTTTATTTTTCATAGTCTCGCAATACTTCTTTGTATGTTTTAACAAAAAATCCTTCTGCTTCAATAACGTCTTCGTGTTCTTCTGAATCTGGATCGATTTCTTTTTTAATATTATCCATTATTTCTAAGAACTTAGGAGTTAGAATAATTTGATTTAGGGAGAAAAGTTTTTTAAAACCTTTTTGTTTAGAATTTTCTTGTGTAATTTCATCTAGGAATTCTTTTTGTTCTTCTGGATAACCCCACAAAGAAAACCAGACAAAACAAGGATCAAAAGCTGCGTTGTTTAAATGGGCGTTAAACCAATCAATAACAACAAGCTTATCTTTTTTGTTTAGAACAATATTACCTGGGTGTAAGTCTCCGTGGGTTAAAACAAAATTTGCCTTATTAAAAATTTGTTTGTTTTTTTTTAATATGTCAGAACCTTTTTTGATTTGTTCGCTTGACAAATATTTTTTAAGGATATTCTTTCTTTTGTTAAAGATTTTAATTGTTTGGTTGTATGATATTTTTTTGATTTTATTTGAATTAATTGTAACTTTTGAAATGCTTGAAACTATTTTAGGTAGTTTTTTTATGTGTTTGTCTGTAAACCATTCCTCAAATCCAGACCACCAACCAATAGAGCTTCCTTCTGAAAACTTATATATCAACCACTCAGGAGAACTGTATGTGTTTGAGCTTAAATATTCAGGTACTAGTAAACCTATATCTTTTTGTCTACTAAGTTGTTTTAGTATATGTATTTCTGTTAAAAAACCTTGTCTGGTTGTTCTTGATTTTTCTTTACGTATTTTTAAGACATATTGGTTGTTATGATTATCCTTACAAAGCACAGTATAGAAATCATCACTTAAGCCCATTTTGCTAAGTATTTGTATGTTTTTATTTTCTAAAACTTTATCTTTTGTCTTAAAAACTTTTTGTTCTGTGAAGAATGTTTTTTTCATGTTTATTTCCAATGTTTGTTCCAAACCATATTTCGTATTTGGCTAAACATTTTTTCTGCTTTAATTTTTAACTTTAGATCTATGTTTTCTAGTGAGCGAACAGAGTAGAGAAGTTCGTGTGCTCCTTTTTCTATCATGTGTGGATTCCACGCAACAGGAGAAAAAAGTTTAAAATCTTTTTTTGATGCCCACCAAAAAGTACAACTTGCTAAACCGTTTTCTAAATGTAATCTTGAAGCAAAATGATTTTTGTCTTCTTGATTAGCGTAGTTTAATTTTAGAACAAAATCTGTAAATCTCCAAAGACTAGAATGAATTTTGTTCCTTGGGTTATTCCACAAAGCAAATGGAATATTTTTTTTGAGTTCTTTTGGTGTAGATTCCCACGAGCACTTAACTGGTTGAACAGTTTTTTTCTCTTTTAAAGTCTTTAAATATTCTGAGATTGTTTTAGTTTGGATTTTTTTACTTAAAGAAGAGTACGTGCTCCACCAGTTCCAATAACGATGTCCATATAGCTCAGCATCTGTGGCTGTGATAATTATTTTTTCTTGATCTGGTTTGTTAATTGTTTTTGGAACAAAAGTTTGTGATATCTTTCTGTTTCTAAAAACAACTTGTAATCCATTTTTTAATACATATTTAATATTATTATCTATTTTCTTTTTTAAATCTTTGTTAATAGCTATTTCATCAAGGATGATATATTTATATCCCATCCCCTCTATTATATTAGCTACTTTTAAAGAGTATGCCATTTCTGGTAGATAAAAACCTTTTGGGTTATATTCTTTTCCAAATCTTTTTGAGTTTATTTCATTATTAATTTTAATCTGTTTTTTAATTTCTTTTTCTGGCAAGAGAGGAAGGATTGAATGAAAGGCTGCTGATTCTACAAATTCAATTTGTTGTTTTTTTTCCAAGTCAGAAAAGTCTTTTAATAGCTTGGTGTGGCCTAAACTGAAAAGTTTCTCTGTTAAACAGGCAGATATATTTATTGTAACCTTTGTGTCTTTGTGTTGTTTTAAAAAATCAACCAAAGGTTGGTATGATTGTTCGACCACCCTATTAATATCTTCCTTTGGGTTTGTTGGTGGTTGATAGAAATGTAAAAAGTTAATCCAAATCATACTATTTATTTTCTTTTTTGTTCTTTAAAGCGGCTTTGTATAATTTAATATATTTTCTGGCAGGGTATTCCCAAGAAAAACTTTGTTTCATAACTTTTTCAACCAGCTTTTCCCATTCTTTTTCTCGCTTATATGTTTCAATTGCACGTGAAATAGCTATGGCCATAGAACGTGAATCATATAGCTCAAAAGAAAAACCATTACCAGTCTGTTTTTTAGGGTTATAGTTAACAATAGTGTCTACATAGCCACCCACATGTCTGGTGATTGGTACACACCCATAACGCATGCTTTTCATTTGAGTTAAACCACAAGGCTCAAAGCGAGACGGGATTAAAATTAGGTCACTACCTGCAAACAAAGAAGTTTCCTTGTCTCTGTTTGTTTCAAAAGGAGTGTGAACTAATTTTTTAGGATATTTTTTTTGTAATTCTTTTAAGTGTTTAATTAGTTTTTCATCACCATCGCCCATCATGATTAATTGTAAATCAAAACGAAAGATGATGTCAGAAATATCTTTGATTAAATTAAATCCTTTTTGTTCTGCGATACGAGATGCCGTACAGAATAATGGGATATCTTTTTCTTGTGGTAAACCAAAAAGTTTCTGGATATGTTTTTTGTTTTTTTGTTTTATATTAAAAGAGTTGTAGTTGAAATTTGTGTGTAGTCCGGGATCGATTTCTGGGTTGTAGTCTTTATAGTCAATACCATTAACTATACCAAAGATTTTCTTTTTACGGTTTTTTAAAACAACATGTAAATCTTCACCAAAGTCTTTAGTCATTATTTCTTTAGCATATTGTTCCGAGACGGCGTTAATAACATCAGAATTTAAAATTGCTCTTTTGGCAAAATTAATATATTCAATTTCTTCACTATCAAATTTTGGAAGGCCGTTTTTACATTTATCTCTTTTTTCTTCAGGAGTTTCCCACCAGTTTTTACCAAACTGAAAAGTTAAATTATGAATAGTAAAAACAGTAGCAGTATTTTTTAATGTTTCTGATTTTTTAAAATCACGTTTTAGGAAGTATGGAATTAAACCAGTATGCCAGTCGTGGCATTGAATAATGTCTGCTTTAAAACCAAGTTTTATTAAAAGTTTTATAGCTGCTAAGTTAAATAACACAAATTTTGCGTTTTCGTGTTTTGATTTATATATATCTTTCCTGGTAGGACAATCTGAAAAGAATTTTTTGTTTTCTATAAAATATACAGGCAGGTCATCTTCGAGATAGCCCTGCCATATGTTTACTTTTTCTTTATTATCATCGTCAATGATGATCGTAATGTTTTCAAAAATCTTTTTTAGATTGTGTTTTTTAACATCAATGGCACCCTGATAGAGAGGGGTAATTGTAATCACGTTATGGCCTCGGTGTTTCAGTGCCTTGGGTAGGGAATAAGCAATATCTGCTAGCCCTCCTGTCTGAGAGTATGGATTAAGTTCAGCAGAAACAGAGGCAATTTTAAGTTTCATTTTAGACATAAAAAAATACCGTGAATGTTTTTAGGTGACGGAGTTTCAATCAATTCTTTTTATTTTAATAACTCAGGATAAAGCTTGTCGACAGCTAAGATAAACATAGCGTGGCCCCAGGCTAATGGATAAACTCCGCGACGAAGATTATCTTCAAATATTTGTTCTGGAATAAAGTTTCCATAATCGTCTTCTTCTAGTTTATCTAGTACCCAATTGAAGTATTCTTCGGCCTTTACTCTATCTTCAGCAACGCTCCAGTATACACTAAACCAGAAGTTTAGTAAAGGCCACGCCCCACCTCCTTCATTTCCACTTCCTTCCCCGTCATACATATCATTTTCAAAGCGATGTACGCCACCTAAGATAACAATTTCTTCTTCAATTTTTTTAATAGTATTAATAAAACGCGGGTCATCTTTAGAAATAATTTCAAATGGCCAAACAATGCCAAGCAGTGAGGCATCCACATTCCAGTCAGCTGTTTCATTACCTTTGTTGCGTAAAAACCTACCTGCACGCTGATCGTACGCAAAATCAATTCTTTTTTTCATTTCTTTTGATTTTTCTTCCCATTCTTTGTTTGGAATGATTTTGTTGGCAAGTTCTAGACCTTTGGCGCATGCAGCTAGAGAGTATGTATGGTTATTTAAATATACAGAAGAGGTTCGTCTGCCACCTTCTTCCCATAAATCCATTGTATGGTGATAGAAATGATTATTGTCCCAATCACGAGCTAATCCTGTGGCTAGACGTGTAATTAAATTGTCAAATTTTAAAGCTTGCGGTAAATCTTTTTTGTAATATTCATGTATGGCCCACAAACATGTTCCAGCTTGGTCGGGCTGAAAGGCGCCCCAGCGCATTTTTCCGTTAGGTACATAATTTTGAAAAAGTAGTTTTTCTTTTTTAAATCTTTCTGGTCTGTCTTCTAGCCATGTAAAAAAAGGTTCTTGAATTTTCAAACCAAGTTTTTGTGCTGCCATACAAATAAAAGCAGCATCACGTGGCCAAACAAAACGATAATCTGCTGCACGCTTTGGGTAGTATGGTAAGTCTGCATTGGCGGCTATGATTGCACCATTAGGTAAAGAGCAATCTTTAAAAACTTGTTTAGTTGTTTTAATTAATTCTTGTATTTTTGTTTTTCTATCCATATTTTTTTGTGGAATTTACACACGTTATCGCTACAGCAATAGCATCGGCTGCATCGTCTGGTTGTGGAATTTTTTCTAAATTTAAAATCATTTTAACCATTTGTTGAATTTGTTTTTTTTCTGCACGACCATATCCAACCAGGGCTTGTTTAATTTGTAAAGGAGTAAATTCTTTAATTTCCAGGTCATTTTCAATTGCTGTTATTAATATTACTCCACGAGCTTCAGCTACTTTAATGGCTGTTTTTAAATTTTTAAAAAAGAACAGATCTTCAACAGACAGAATCTCTGGTTTGTATTTCCTAATTATCTTATTCAGCTCTGTGTGTAGAAATTTTAATCTCGTTGCGTGTTGAGTTTCTTTTGTTGTTTCTAAACAACCACAATCTATTAATTTTAAATTTTGTCCAGAACTTTCTAGAATTGACCAACCAGCCCTTGCATAACCAGGATCAATACCTAAAATAGTTTTTGGTTTTTTGTCTGGCATGGTTTTTAAACGTTAGTATAGTAGTTCATAATGTCTTCGTTCTCATCTAATATATCAAAGAATTTTTGTAATTTTTCTTCTAACTCTTCATTGGCTTCTTTCCCGCCTTCGCCACTAACAACACCTGTACTTCGACGGACAAGTTTTTCTTTAGCAATATATTCAATTTCTGCTGATTTAATTTTAATATTTTCTTTTTCTAAATTTTCTTTAACTTTTTGTAATTCTTCTGGTTTGGTGTAAATAACTATGTATTCTTCATCGTCTTGTATATCCTCTGCCCCTGCATCAATAGCTTTTAATTCTAATTCATCTTTGTCTAATCCATCCTTTTTAATATTTAGGATGCCTAATCTATCAAACATCCACACAACAGTTCCTGGCCCACCCAAGGACCCACCATTTTTATCTAGTGTATGTTTAATTTCAGCTACGGTCCTGTTTTTGTTATCTGTTAGTGTTTCAATAATTATACCAATTTTACCTGGCCCAAATCCTTCATATGTGTTTTCTTCTAATTGAGCACCGCCCAATTCACCTGTACCTCGTTTAATTGCTCGTTCAATATTGTCCTTGGGTAGATTTGCAGATTTAGCACTATCTATTGCTAAACGTAGTGAAAAATTCATTTCTGGGTCCCCACCTTTTTTTGCTGCTAATGTAATGGCATTCCCAAGTTTAGTAAAGCTTGCGCCACGTTTTTGATCAGCTGCATCTTTCTTGTGTTTAATTTTTGACCACTTTGAGTGTCCTGACATATATTTCGTTTCTTAAATATATTTTTATTCTATCATTTATATGTGTAGAAATCAATTGATTTTTTTTTACATTTAATATATTATGTAATCAAGAAAAGAAAAAACGCCGGAGTGGCGGAATTGGTAGACGCGCCTGGCTTAGGACCAGGTGGGAGCAATCCTGTGGAGGTTCAAGTCCTCTCTCCGGCAGATAATTAGTATGGGTAAAAAAATACAATTTTTAATTTTTATTGTTGCTATAGTAGTATTAGTTATTATCTCTTTTGTTTTTCTGACGCCAAAAACAAACCAGATAAATTCAGATTTAAAAGTGTCTGATAGTTTTAATAGTGATAATATTGATATTCAAATTCGTGATATGTCAAAAGTGCCTAGTGAATTTTATTCTGGTAATTCTAGATTTAGTAAAGGGTTGTGTTCTCAGGACAAAGACTGTGATGCCCAAGGATGTTCAAAAGAAATTTGTACCTCCGAAGAAGGAATTATTTCAACTTGTGAAGTTTTAGAAAATGCCCCAGATAAAGATCATTATGCTTGTGGATGCATTAAAGATAATTGTGGTTGGTATTTAGAAAACTAAATATATTGCGGGTATCGTATAATGGCTATTATCTCAGGTTTCCAACCTGATGATAGGGGTTCAACTCCCCTTACCCGCTCCATAAGAACTTCTTATAAAAGAAGTTTTTATGTTGACATAAACAATCAAAATATGTAGAATAAAAATATATTTTATGCAGTTAATCCTATATAACATACGTTCAAGATTTAATGTGGGTGCAATTTTTAGAACTGCAGATGCGGGTGGAATTGACAAAATATATCTATGTGGAATAACCCCACAACCACCACATCCTAAAATTGATAAAGTTGCGTTAGACGCAGAAAAAACTGTCTCATTTGAATTTCATAAACAAACAGTTAGGCTTATTAAAAATTTAAAAAAACAAAAATATACTATTCTGGCTTTAGAACAGTCTAAAGATAGTATTCCCTACTTTAAATTTAAATCTAAAAAGAATAAAAAAACAGTTTTAATTTTAGGAAGCGAAGTAAAAGGATTGCCTAAAAAAATTTTAGACCTAGTAGATTGGATTTTAGAAATACCTATGCATGGTAAAAAAGAATCTTTAAATGTAGGAATTGCTACAGGAATAGTAATATTTGAATTAATTAAATAAACATGCCCGGGTGGTGAAATTGGTAGACACGCAGGACTTAAAATCCTGTTCTTTCGGGAGTGCGGGTTCGATTCCCGCCCCGGGCACCAGATAAATTTATTATAATTTTAATATATCCAACAAAAACCTGCGGTTTTTGTGTTTTTTTATAAAAATGGTATAATTAGGAATATAAAAAATTAAATTAATTTAATCTAGAGCATTTTGGATTAAAAGTTTTAAAAATATGGCTTTTTTTACTAAAGTTTCAAAAAACAATAATGACGAAGAATTAAAACAAGAAGAGATTTTAGAAGTAGAAGAACAATCTTCAGATGAACAAGAAATTTTGCCTGATACAGGTGAAGTTGTACAAGATAGTGACTGGATAAACAAAGAAGAGACTGAAGGTCAATTATCTATTGACGTTTTTCAGACCAAAGATGATATTATTATCAAATCTACTATTGCAGGTGTTAAACCAGAAGATATTGATGTTGCGATAGATAATGATATGGTAACGATTCGTGGATCCAGAAGACAGGATGAAAGTATAAAAGAAGAAGATTATTTCTATCAAGAATGTTACTGGGGAGAATTTTCCCGTTCTGTAATATTGCCAACAGAAGTTGTAGCTGATGATACGGAAGCTTCTTTGAAGAATGGTGTTTTAACTTTAATATTACCTAAATCTAAAAAATCTAAATCAGTAGCTGTAAAAGTTACAAGTGAATAGATTAAAATATAGACATGCAGGATGAAAATATAAAAAATAATAAATATGAACAGTCAGCTGTAATAAAAAAGTTTGAAGATAAGTTGGCTGTTTTGGTTTTGGAGGATAATCAAAAAATAAACTGGCCAATTAAAGATTTACCAGAAGATGTTGAGCAAGGTTCAAAGGTACGTGTAACAATATCGTCTTCTATTAGCAAAGAAGAAGAAAGAAAAAAACTTGCTAAAGAATTAATTAACGAGATTTTACAAAATTAAATGGAGTTTGATGCACTAAAACAAAAAGTAAAACCTCCATATTGGTTAGTTGTAACATTAACCATTTTTTTGGTTTTAATTATTGTCTGGGGAGTAGTAGCTATTGTTTTACAAGAGATATATAATGGTAAGTTTTATCCAGGCATTAGTGTGGGTGGAATTAATTTATCAGGCATGACCTATGTGGAAGCTAATGATAAATTACAAGAAAAAACAAACATATTAAATGAAAATGGTTTTATCTTTAGATATGAGAGGAAAGAAGCTAATGTCTTTCCGGTTCAAGTTTCAACTACTGATCCAGATCTTTCGTATGAGCTATATAGCATGAATTTTAATGATCAGCTTACCTATGCTTTTGGTTTGGGAAGAGAATATGGTGTCTTTAGTAATTTCTTTACACGTATCAAGCTATTATTCATTCAAAACAAAATTCCAATCAGAACAGGTGTTAACAGGATAGAGATTAAGAATATATTATCCACCAACTTTGATGAATTATTAATTGAAGCAAAAGAAACAAATATTGAATATTTTAATAATGAACCAGTTTTTGTTATTGGAAAACAAGGAGAAAAAATAGATTACGATAAATATATTCAAACTTTTTCTGAACAGTTAGAATTTTTTGAATTTAAATCAATAGAATTAGAAAAAGAAAATTATGATCCCAAAATATCTTTAACAGTAGCCGAAGAGTTATTACCAGATATTAATTTAACTTTAGAAAGACAAGAGTTTTTTGTAAAAGCAACCATTACACGTAGTTGGTTTAAAAAATCATTAGTTAAAGAATGGGTAATGCAGAAAGAAACAATAAAGGAAGGATTGGAATTAAAATGGAATGAAGAACAAAAACAAACATATCTTGGTTTTAATGAAGAAAAATTTTATGATTTCCTAAAACCTGCAATTAATGAAGTTGAAATTGAAGCGCGTAATGCAAAATTTGAAATAGATAATGGGCGTGTAAAAGAGTTTCAATCATCACAAGATGGAATAGAGATTGATTTTGAACAAACACTTAAAACTTTTGAAAATAAATTAATTGATTTGAATGAAAATACAATATATATTTTAACAGCTAGTGTACCAGCAATGGTTGATACTAAAGATGTTAATGAACTAGGTATTACAAAATTAATTGGAATAGGTAAATCCAGTTTTGCAGGTTCACCATATAACAGGATGCACAACATTGGGACAGGAGCAGAAGCTATTAATGGTTTGATTTTAAAACCAGGAGATGAGTTTTCTACAAACCAAGCTCTGGGAGCAATTAATGCGGCAACAGGATATTTACCAGAGTTAGTTATTAAGGGTAATAAGACAATCCCAGAATATGGAGGAGGTTTATGCCAAATAGCTACAACCATGTTTCGTTTAGCCCTAGATACAGGTCTACCAATTACTGAGCGCTACCCACATGCTTATAGGGTGGGGTATTACGAGCCAGCAGGCACAGATGCGACTATTTATAGCCCACATCCAGATTTTAGGTTTACAAACGATACTACAGGCAATATATTATTACAAACAAAAGTTGAAGGAACTAACCTTGTTTTTGAGTTTTGGGGCCAAGATGACGGTAGAGAAGTTATTGTTGGATATCCTGTGATATATAATATTACATCACCGGGTCCAACAAAATATCTTGAAACAGAAGATTTAGAACCAGGAGAGACAGACTGCACAGAATCTGCACATAATGGTGCAGAAGCAAATTTAAAACGCACGATTCTCTATTCAGATGGTGAAATTAAAGAAGATAACTTTTATTCTAAATATCGTCCATGGCAAGCAGTTTGTTTGGTAGGCATTGACCCAACAACCCAAGCAACTAGCACAGAGGAGGTGCTTCCTTGACAAATCTTTTGTATTTTGTTACCATTGGGTATAAAACATTTTAAAAAAGAGAAATAAAAATAAAAATTAGCTAAGTTTAGCTAATTTTTTATAACCATTGCTTTCACTAACTCCCAAGAGACGACGAGCATGGGGATTCTTTCTAAGGATTATTTTGGTTTAGACTCGAATATTCCTAAGAAGAATTTTCTTCTCTTGGGGATTAGTGGAAACAAAACCCCTCACCTTTTAACTACTTTTAAAATTTGCCACTTTGTGGCAGGTAGTTAAAAGGTGAGGGGTTATTTTAATACTTTTTTTAAAAACTTTCCTGTATATCCTTTTTTTGATTTAGATAATTCTTGTGGTGTTCCTTGAGCAACTATTTGTCCACCTTTATCACCTCCTCCAGGTCCAAGATCAATTACCCAATCAGATGTTTTAATAATATCTAAATTATGTTCAATAACAATTACAGTATTTCCTTTATCAACTAATCTATTTAATACAATAAGGAGATTTTTAATATCTTGGAAGTGTAAACCGGTAGTTGGTTCGTCTAAGATGTATAAAGTTTTACCTGTATCCCTTCTAGATAATTCTGTGGCCAACTTAACTCTTTGTGCTTCACCTCCTGATAATTTGTTTGCACTTTGCCCAAGCTTGATATATCCAAGACCAACATCAAATAATATTTTTAATTTATTATGTATAGGGAGTTGGTCTTTAAAAAATTCCATTGCTTCTTCAACAGACATTTCTAGAATATCTGCAATATTGTTTTCTTTGTAATGAACCTCTAGAATTTCTCTGTTGTATCTTTTCCCCTGACAAGATTCACACTCAATATATACATCTTGCATGAAATTCATTTCAATTTTGATCATACCATCACCCTGACAGTTTTCACATCTACCACCAGGAACATTAAAAGAAAAATGTCCTGTTGATAAACCGCGCATTTTGGCTTCCGGTGTTTCTGTGAATAGATCTCGAATTAAAGTAAATACACCTGTATATGTAGCTGGGTTTGATCTAGGTGTTTTACCAATTGGAGATTGGTCTATAGTAATAACTTTATTAATATTTTCTAATCCAATAATTTCTTTGTGTTTTCCTGGTTGTTCCTTTGATCGATAGAAATGTTTAGCTAAAGCTTTTGATAATATATTTGTTATTAATGTAGATTTTCCAGACCCAGATACACCTGTCACACAAATGAATTTGTTTAAAGGAAATTTTACATCAATATTTTGTAGATTAAATTCATCAGCCTTTTTGATTTGGATATATTTATTATTACCTTTTCTATGTTTTTTTGGTAAATCTATCTTTTCTTTACCAGATAAATATCTACCAGTTAAAGAATTTTTATCAGCTTGTATTTGTTTGGCTGTTCCTTGGGAGATTATCTTTCCACCTTGGTTGCCAGCACCTGGCCCAATATCTACAATCCAATCTGCAGATAAGATAGTATCAGAATCATGTTCTACAACAATGACTGTATTTTCTAAATCTCTTAAATCTTTAATAGTAGATATTAATTTTTGATTGTCTTGTTGATGTAAACCAATAGATGGTTCGTCTAGTACATATAGTACACCAGATAGTTGAGAACCAATCTGTGTAGCTAATTTAATACGTTGAGCTTCCCCACCAGATAATGTATTAGCACTTCTATCTAATGTTAAATATCCTAAACCAATATGTGATAAAAACATTAAACGTTCAACAATTTCTTTTATTATTTGATTAGATATTTTTTGTTCTTCTTTGTTTAGTTTTAATGTATTAAAAAATTTAATAACTTTTTCAATATCCAAATTAACTATTACAGAAATATCTTTCTTGTCTATATATACAGATAAAGCTTGTTTTTTTAATCTAGTACCTTTACATTTAGGACAAGTAAAGGTACGCATATATTGTTCAATTTCATTCTTTGTATAATTAGAATCTGTTCGTTTATACTTTTTGTTTAGGATATCTATAACTCCTGTAAATTCCCTACTAATCAACCCATCATTTTTTTCCGTAGAACCATAAAAAACAACATTAAGTTGTTTTTTATTTAATTCTTTAACAGGAGTGTTTATTGAAAAATTATGTTTTTGAGCAATTTGTTCTAAAATATTTAACATCTTATTCCCGTTTGAATGAGTTTTAATTAATGGTCGTATTGCTCCTTGGGCAATACTCAAAGTTTTGTTTGGTACTGTTAGTTCGGGATCAATTTCTTGTTTAATACCTAAACCAGAACATTCTTCACATGCACCATAAGGAGAATTAAAAGAAAATATTCTTGGTTCAATTTCTGAAATATTTATACCACACTTAGTGCAGATAAAATTTTGAGAATATATATGTTTTTTGTTGTTCTTTGTTTCTAATATTTGTATTAATCCGTTACCTAAATCTAAGGCTGTTTTAAGATCTTTAATAATTTCAGTTAACTGTTCTTTTGGTGGGTTGTTTTTTGGAACTGAAAAGTTATTAATCACAATACTGATTGAACATTCCGTTTTGTCTTCTAATGAATTGATTGCTTTTTGGATTGGGTAAATTTTATCGTTTACGACAACTTGCTCAAACTCAGCTTCTTTAATTTCTTCTAATATTTTTTTACGATTATCTTTTTGGTTTTTAGCAATTGGTGCTAAAAGCACTATTTCTTTGTTTTTAAAAGATAATATTTTTTGTAAAATTTGTTCACTGCTTTGTTTTTTAATTTCACTCCCACAATTTGGACAATGAACTTTGCCTATTCTAGCAAAGAGTAATTTTAAATAATCATATATCTCTGTCATTGTTCCAACAGTTGAACGAGGGTTACGAGGAATACTTTTTTGATCAATTGAGATGGCAGGGGACAAACCTTCAATTTGATCAACATCTGGTTTGTCTAATATATTTATGAATTGACGAGCATAGTTTGAGAGAGATTCCACATATCTTCTTTGTCCTTCAGCATAGATAGTATCAAAAGCTAAAGAAGATTTACCAGAACCAGAAATACCTGTCATAACTATAAACTGGTTTTTAGGTATTTTAATAGAGACATTCTTTAAATTATTTGTTCTGGCACCACGTATATTAATATGTTGGTTTTTTTGAGGCATATGTGGAGAATTTAGTTGTGGTTTATTATATACTATTTTTTGTTTTTGGTCAAAGGGTACATTTTAGTAATATTGACACTTTTTTAAATATTTGATAGTATTAACTCATCAAATTAAGTTACTCTTTAAATTGATTCTCTGATTAGTCAGGGATGAAATTTGTAAAAATATGCCAGATTTTTTAACTATTATCCAACTTGTTGCTGCTGTACTAATGGTAGTAATGATTCTAATGCAAAGTGGTGGTGCTGGTTTAGGAAGTGCTTTTGGTGGAGGTGGAGATGCATATACAACCAAACGTGGTGCTGAAAAAACAATTTTTAGATCAACTATTGCTTTTGCATTTGTTTTTGTAATTATTGGAGTTATTCGACTATTTATCTAAATATATACTTCATATAAATATTAACAACCTATGTCTTCGCGTGATTTTTTAAAACGCTTCAAAATTAAACCATCTTCGTTGTTTAAAAAAATTAAAAAAACCTTTTCTTTTGTAAATTTCAAACAAAAGGGCCCTTTAAGTTTTTTTAAGAAAAATATAGGGAATAAAAAGTATGATAAAGATTTAGTTGCTAGTCTTTCTAAAAAAAGATGGCCTAAATTAAGACAGTTAAAATATATACCTGATGTAATTTCTAAAAAAGAATGGTTAGTCTTTAGGATTGCTGCACTTGTTTTTGTTGTTTCTTTATTAGCTTTCTTAATTTGTGGGTGGTTTAAAATTACACACATTGTTCCTGCTGTTGGAGGTGCATATACAGAAGGCTTGGTTGGTATGCCTAAGTTCATTAATCCTCTTTATACAAGTTTAAATGATGTTGATCAAGATATTGCTTCATTAATTTATCCAGGCTTAGTAAAAATTGATAAACACCAACAAATAGTTCCAGACATGGCAGAGAGCTGGACAGTTTCTGATGATCAAAAAGAGTATACTTTTTATTTAAGAGATGGTTTAAGATGGCATGATGGTGAGTCTTTAACAATTGATGATGTTGTTTTTACAATTGAATCAATTCAGGATTCTGAATTTAAAAGTCCTTTAGCAGTTAATTTTGCCAATGTAAAATTAGAAGTTTTAGATGAAAAAACAATTAAATTCATCTTACCAGAAAGCTACGCAGTTTTCTTGGAAAACTTAACTGTTGGGATTTTACCATCACATTTATGGCTTGAGGTTGTACCTGCTAATGCTTTATTAACAGATTACAATCTTCGTCCAATTGGTAGTGGGCCATATAAATTTAAATCTTTAACTAAAGACAAATTAGGAAATATTAAAGTATATACTTTAGAGAGAAACAGGGATTATGCTCCTACAGCACATTTAAAACAGATTAATTTTAAATTTTATCCAGATTTTGCTTCAGCAGCAATGGCCTTAAAGAGCCATAATATTGACGGGATGAGCTACTTACCAAAAGATTTAGAAGAAGAAACAAAAACAAGGAAAGATTTAACTTATTATAACCTTAGCTTGCCTCAATATACGGGAGTTTTCTTTAATCAAGCAAAAAATAAAGCATTGGAAAGCTTAAATGTTAGACAGGCTTTAACATATGCCTTAGAAAAGGACACTATAGTAAGCGAAGCTCTAAGAGGCGAAGGACAAGTTATTGATGCTCCAATTTTAGCCGGCTTTATTGGTTATAACCCAAACATTGAAAAATATGCACATGATGATGATAAAGCAGGGGAACTTTTGGATGAAGCTGGGTGGAAGTTCGAAGAAAAGGACGAAGAAGAAAACACAGAAGACAGCGGAGCCATTTTGTTTAGAAAAAAGGATGACATAGAATTAAAAGTTATTTTAACAACAGTTAATCGTTCAGAAAATTTTAAAGTTGCACAATTAATTCAAAAAATGTGGCAATCAATTGGTGTTAAAGTAGAGATAAAAATAATCGAAGCAGGGCAGATTCAAAGTGATGTCATTCGTAAAAGAAATTTTGAAGCGTTATTGTTTGGAGAAATATTTGGAACAGATCCAGATCCATATCCGTTTTGGCATTCTTCACAAGCAGGAGAGAATGGTTTGAATCTAGCTAACTTTGTAAACAAAGAAGCAGATAAAGTTTTGGAAGAAGCTCGTCAGATTTCAGATCCACAAAAAAGACATGATAAATATATTCACTTCCAGAATATATTGAATAAAAATTTGCCAGCAATATTTTTATATACTCCTAAATATGTCTACCCTATGTCTAATAAAATAAAGGGGATGGATGTAAAAGTAATATCAGTACCATGTGATCGCTTCTCAAGTATTGAAGAATGGTATATTGATACAAAAAGATCATTTTAAATAAATAATAGAAAGGAATTAGAATGCAAAAACTAGAATGAATTAGTTAATGTTTTTAATTTTATATAAAAATATATATGACAGAAATTTTTAAAACAAGAAAGATAAGAGAGAAAAAGAACACACCTCAAAAAAGGCGTGTAGTTGGTACTGTCCGTAAAATTCATCGTGCACAACCAACACAACAAACAAGAAAGAAAGTAGAAAATAAACAAGAAGTAGATTTGAGATCTGAACAAATAAGAAAACCAGAAGAACAAAAACAAAGATCTTATAAACAAAATTCAAATCAACAAAATAACAGATCACGTCAATCTAATAGAAGAATATCTTCTAATAGAAATTTTAAGAAACAAGAAGATACTTCAAAAAAAGATATGTTTAACAAACCAGGAGATAATAATTTAAGAATTATTCCTTTGGGTGGTTGCGAAGAAGTTGGAAGAAACATGACAATATTTGAATACAAGAATGATATTGTAATTATTGACATGGGCTTACAGTTTCCAGAAGAAGATATGCCTGGAATTGATTATATAATCCCAAATACAGAATATCTAAAAGGTAAAGAAAAAAACGTTAAAGCAGTAATATTTACCCATGGTCATATGGACCATATTGGTGCAGCCCCTATTTTATTAGAAAAATTAGGTAACCCTCTAATTGTAGGTAGTAAATTAACTGTGCACATGATTAAAGGTAGAATGGAGGATTACAAAAAAGGCAGTTCTAAAAACATTAAATCAAAATTAGTTAATTCTTTTAATTATAAATTAAAGTTTGGTAATTTTGGATTAAAATTATTCCCAGTAGCTCATAGTATCATGGAGGCCATGGGAATTATTTTAGAAACACCAAACGGAACAGTTATCCATCCTGGTGATTGGAAAGTTGATGACAAAATGCAAGGCGGTAAGACTGGATACGAATATCTATCAAAAATTAAAAAACCAAGTATTTTAATGTTAGAAAGTTTAGGTGTTGCTTACAAAAAACCACCAGTTCCAGAAGAAGAGATGTATAAAAATCTTGAAAAGTTAATTATTGAAGCACCTGGTAGAGTAATTATTGGTACATTTGCTTCAAACGTTGATCGTGTAAAGGTTATTCTTGAAATGGCTGAAAAATATGGGAAAACAGTAGCTGTTGATGGTTTTAGCATGAAGACAAATATTCAGATTGCTAAAAAATTAGGTATTGTTAAATTTGATTTAAGACAGTTAATTAAAATAGAAAAAACTTTAGATTTGCCAGACAAAAAAGTAGTTATTATGTGTACTGGTGCTCAAGGTGAAGAAAGTGCTGTGTTTAATAGAATAGCCAATGGTGTACATAGATCTATTAAATTTAAAAAATCAGATACAGTTATTTTTTCCTCATCAGTTATCCCTGGTAACGAAAGAACAGTCCAACGTGTGAAGGATTTAATTTATCGTCAAAGTGATAATGTTATCCATTCAGAAATTATGGATGTTCATTCTGGTGGTCATGCTACTGCAGGTGAAGTCGCTGATATGATAAGGGCTATCAAACCAACATATTTTATCCCAGTTTATGCTAATCACTATATGCTTAAAGAAGCAGCTAAGTTAGCTAAAGGAATTGGGTATGATAATAAACATATTTTAATCCCTGATAATGGATCTGTAATGGAATTTAGCAAAACAGAAGGCAAGATACTTGATAAAAAAGTTGAAGCAAGTCCAGTATTTGTTGATGGTTTAGGCATTTCTAACTTACAAAATATTGTTTTTAGAGATAGACAAATTTTAGCTCAAGAGGGTATGGTGGTTGTAATAGCAACGATGACTAAAAGAGGTGGAAAATTAATTCATAATCCCGACATTATTTCTCGTGGTTTCGTATATTTGAAGGAAAATAAGGAATTAATTAATCAAGCAAGGAATAAGATAAGGAAGATTGTTGAAGAAAGAAATACAAAAGAAGTAGATGCTGATTTTTTGAAAAATAAGATCAGGAATGACATTGGTCAATTTCTTTTTTCTAAAACAGGCAAAAGGCCAATGGTTTTGCCGGTGGTGATTGAGGTATAGGTTTTTTGTTATGTCATCCTGAGCGACTTTTAGGGTTGTTTTGAGCCGAAGGATCTGTTTTTTGAATTATTAAATATATTTCTGAACAATGTTTTTTATGAAAGTTTTAAAAATCCTGCTTTGTAGCAAGATTTTTAGTTATTTATTATAATTTATATTTAATTTAAGTCAAGTTAATTTTTTTGGCTTTTTCCCACATCATTTCAAATAAAATTTTAATAGCTTGGGATAAATCATGGCTAGTGATTTCTATTGAAAAAAGTTCTTTAGTTGAAGTAATAATAATTACTTTATTGTCAAAAGTTAAAAAAGTTGATGGAAGAGAAATTTGTTCTTTTGAAAAAACAACATCCCGTAACTGCTCAGAGTGTTTGGACATAAATTCCGGAATTTTACCAATAGGCCAAATGTTTTTAACTTTTACTTTTCTTTTAATTCTTTCTTTAACTAATTTTTTAAGATATTTTTCTCCAAGAATATTATAAATATCATAAGCAGGAATAATACCAAAAACTTGTTTTGATTTTGCGTAATTAGTTGATTCTAAAACTTTTTTCACACCTTCTTTGCCTGTAAAAAATTTAATATCTGGAACATTCCATCTGCTTTTTTTAATTGTATCTTGCAATTCCTCAATTGTTTTTTGAGTTAATGGAATTAAATCTTTAATTACTTGTGACTTGTTATCTAATATTTCTAATAAAGTATTTGGATTTTCAATTACAAATTTTCTTTTTTTATAACTTCCAGTTATTGAAATTAGTTTTAAACTTTGCAAACTACCCAATTCAAAATATACTGTTGATCTTGGCATATTTAATTCCTGCGACAGCATTGTTGCAGTAACAGGACCTTTAGTTAACATAAGCTCATAAATATTTTGAGCTTTTTTTGATAATTCTAAAAAATTAAAGATTTTAGTTATTGTTGTCATAAGTTGTTGGACAAGATTATTGTTTATCGCACTAATTTTAGGTAAAAAACATAAATTATTAAAATTTTGTCTAATTTGTATTGTTATTATAACACAAACTAAGTATTATTACAATATATGAAAAGAAAAATGCACGAATACAAAAAAGATGTTCTTTATAATGGATTGCCGGCAGTTTGGGATGGAAAACAATTTTTGGTGTTTTCTTCGTATTCTGGTGAAATAGTGGCTTTAAATAAAAAAGAAATTAAAGATCAAACCATTAAACATAAACTTGAAAAAGAAAATTTTTTTGGTAAACCTTGCACTGAGAGAGGTAACCCAAAAATTATTAGAGTTGTTTTAATTATTACAAATAAATGTCGTTTAAGATGTAAATATTGTTATGTTAAAGGTGGTGAAGGTGAATTTTCAGAAATGGATTTGAAAACTGCTATTTCTGCTATTAAGGCTACTTATGAAGAAAAGAAAAAAACAGCAGATGACATTGAAATTTTATTTTTTGGTGGAGAGCCAACATTAAATTTTGAACTTATTAAAAAAGTAACTAAATTTGTTAAGCAACTTCCTTTAAAACACAAATATTTTCATCTTAATGTTGATGGATTATTGGATAAAGAAAAAATTAATTGGTTAGTCAAAGAAAAATTTCTTTTAAGTCTTTCTTGTGATGGCCCTCAGGAAATGCAGGATTTTTTACGGCCGACTATTAATGGCAAAAAGAGTTCTAATCAGGTTGAAAAAACTATTAAGTATTTGGTGGGCAAAAAAGCACTTTTTACTATTCGGGCTACTATTACTGACTATAATGTTCAATTAAGCCAGTTGGTTAATTATTTCGCTAATTTAGGAGTTAAATTTTTACATTTTGAAAAAGTAATTATTTTAGGTAGAGCTACGAATGAATTGAAACCTATTGCTGAAAAATATATTAAGGAATTTAAAAAAGCTTTGAACGTAGCCAGTCAAAAAGAAATTTATTTAATTACTTCACCTTTAATGAATTTATTTTTTCCAGCTGATCATTTTTGTGTTCAGTTAAGTGGAGGTAAGAATATTATTACTCAACAAGGAGAAATTATTTTATGTTATTTTAAGGAAATGGAAAAATTTGCTAAAATTGGCAAAATTGTAAATGATAAATTAATTATCAATAAAAAGAAAAAACAAAAAATGTTAAATTTATCTTTACCAGATGATTGTCAAAATTGTGCTTTTAAATATATTTGTAGTGGTGGATGTCCAGTAGATAACTTATTAGCAACTGGAAGTTTTAAAAAAGTTAATAAAGAATTATGCAAAATTAATAAAGCTATTTTACATGAAACAATAATTTTTTTATACAATAAAGGTCGAACAAAAAATTTTTTACCAGTTTTTGGTACAGAAATTTTGGAACATCAGAGAGAAAATTATTATTAATTTAAATACATGAAAAAAACAAAACTAGCTATTAAAAAAGTAGCAAAAACAATTAGAAGTCGTTCTAGGGCTTGTTTGTAATCGGTTTATTCTAAGGTCTAAAAATAAATTTTAATTTAAAACTATACTCAAAAGTGTTGTTATTTGGGTATAAAAGAATATATTTAGAATAGTTAAAAACAAATAAAATAATTAGTTTTTATAATCAAATTAATCCTAAATTTTTAGCTTTTTTCCAAGTATAATCAGGAAATTGTTTTAAGATTTTTAATAATTTATTTTTATCTATTTTATTTTTATCTAAAGTAGTTAGATCGACTGATCTTTTTCCACGAGAAATAAGATAAATTAAATCAGCTAAAGCTTTCTCTGGTGTAGCAATATAAATTTTATTTTTTAATTCAATGTTAAAAAACAAATCATTTTTCAAATGAGTATATTCAAATATTTGATTATTCATTTTTATTGTGCGACTTCTTTTCTTTGTAGCTAAAGTAATAACAGATGGCACTTGAACTATTAAATTATAATAGTAAAGTGCGTATTCAAAACTTATATAAGAAGTATTATCCAAAATATTAGCTAATTGTAAATAATCAACTGCTGATAATTTCCAAGCATAATATCCTTGTCCTAAATTTTGAATCCAATTGCTTTTTTTCCAAGCAGATAAAAGTACTGGTAAACTTTCCTGCTTGTTTTGATAAAATTGTTTTAAATCATTAATAGAAAAAAAAGTTTTATTTGTTTTTTCTAAAGTATTTTTGAATTTTAAATAAGATGTTTTATTCATAAAATTTAATCACAGTTTGAATAATATTCCATTTATTTTGTGGTAAAAACCTTTTTAATTCTTTGGCAAACTCTTGTTTATTAAAATTAAATTTTTTGTCTGGTTTTTGTTTATTATTTAATTTTTGATTTAAATACCATAAATCAAACCAGTCACGGGCCAAATCACGATTTTTTAATGCCTCGAGCTTTGTCTTATAAATTGATTCTAAATCAACAGTTGGAAAAATAACTTCCAGATTTGTGGTTGGTGAAATTAATAGTTTGTTTTCTTTTTTTATACCATTTTTCTTTTTACATATTTCAATTTTAATTCTAATTGGATGCTTTAGTAAAGTGTGATTAATTTTTAATAATCCAAAAAGTGTATTTCTTTTTTCAATTACTTCTTCTAAAACTACACCCGGATTATTTTTTACAACATTATTTAATGCAATTTTAAGTTCTTTTTCATCTGATTTTGAGTTTTTAGTTAATAAAAAATCAAGACCTTCTGAAAATCTAAAACTATTATATGCTAAACGTAAAGCAGTACCACCATAAAAGATTAAATTATTTGTTAATTTTGTTTTGCTGATTTCGTTTAAAACTTCCATTTCTAAATTTTCCCGAATAATACTTAGTGGTGCAATTTTTAATTCTTTAGCTAAATTTTCTACTAAATCTTGATGTAACATACTTAATGATATTATTAACTTATTAACATCTATATTATAGCACATTTTAAATAAAAGACAAACTGTGGAAAAAATTTTTCTTGCTAAAAAAGTTTTTTTCATATAAACTTAAAACATATGAAAAAAAGACTATTTTCAGCAATTCAACCAACTGGTGAATTGCACATAGGTAATTATTTAGGCGCATTAAAGCAATGGGTTGATATTCAAAATGAATATGATTCAATGTTTTGTGTGGTTGACTATCATTCAATTACACAAGATTATGATCCAAAAAAGAAACAAGAACAGGTTTTAAATACAGCTGTAGATTTTTTAGCTACTGGTATTGATCCTGAAAAATCAATTATTTTTGTTCAATCAAAAGTACATGAACATACAGAATTAACATGGATTTTAAATTGTGTTACCCCGGTAGCGGAGTTAGAAAGAATGACTCAGTTTAAAGATAAAGCTGAAAGACAAAAAGCTAATATTAATACGGGGTTATTTGATTACCCTGTTTTAATGGCTGCTGATATTATGTTATATAAAGGAGAAATAATACCTGTAGGGCAAGACCAACAACAACATGTTGAATTAACTAGAATAGTTGCTAGAAAATTTAATAATAGATTTGGTAAATATTTTCCAGAACCAGATGTTAGACTAACTAAAACTGCCAGGGTAATGTCTTTGTCTGATCCAGACAAGAAAATGTCTAAATCCTTAGGAGAAAAATCATATATTGCTTTGTCAGATTCTCCAGAGATGATAGAAGAAAAAATAAAATCAGCTGTAACAACTGATGAAGGAGCTTTAAATTTAATTGATTTATTAGAAGAATTTTCTGATGATAAAAAATTGATTAAAAAATTTAGAGATGAATTTAAAGATAAAAGTATAAAATATTCAGAATTAAAACCAGCATTAACAGAAGCTATTGTTGCTCACCTTAAACCAATGCAAGAAAAAAGAGAGAAACTATTGAAAGATAGAAAATACGTAGAAAAAGTTTTAGAGGAGGGTGCTAAAAGAGCTAAAGAGATTGCTGAAAAGAATATGACTGAGATTAAAAAACTGGTTGGTTTGTTGTAATAAGAAATGTGATAATTTTAAAATCCCGCTAATGCGGGATTTTTACTTTTCTCCAATAGAAATTATATTCCATCCGCTCCACCAATGAGCGGATTTATTTTTTGCCATATATTTATTCTTTAAAATTTTAAAACCAGTTTTTATAAAAAGTTTTTTTAATTCTTTTAAAGTAAAAGCATAATAGAATAAAGGGTGTTTGTTTTGCCAAAGAGTTAATATTTCTTTGAATTTTAATTTATATTTTGAATTGGGTATTTGATAATTATGTTTAAACTTATATCGCCAGATATTTTTTTTAGTTCCAATTTGCCATAAATTCCAGTTTGTCATAATTAGTATGCCATCTTTTTTTAAGATTCTATATAGGTTTGTTATGACTTTCTTTTGTAATTCTTTAGAGGGGATATGGTTAAAGCTAGCAACCATAAATATTTTGTCAAAAGAATTAGATTTAAATTGACTTAAGTCTAATATATCATCTGTTATAAATGTAATATTTTTTTCTTGGTACTCTTTTTTGGCTTTTTGGATTAATTTATTTGAATTATCAAGTCCTGTATATGATATATTTTTGTTTTTTAAAAGTTGGAGTAGTCTTCCGTTACCACAACCAAGATCTAATATTTTGCTTGCCCCGTGAGACGTTTTTGTTGTCTCACTGGGGTCATCCTTTATATATTCCTTAACTAAATTTTTAACATCTGGCCAGTTAGTACTGCGTGAATTAGAAAAAGAGGTCGCAATATTATCATACGACTCTTTTGTTAAATTAATGATTTGTTTTGCTTGTTGAATATCCATTTTATTTTTTCTATCCTGTCCTGAGCGACTTTTAGGCAGGACGAATCACCGATTAGTATATTTCTCTGCGCCTTCTAATTTTAATGATAATACAGTTGACATCCCGTCGTCGCCCATAGTAACACCGTAAAGAATGTCTGCTTTTTCCATCGTAGCTCTGTTGTGAGTGATGATTACAAATTGAGATTTGTGTGCAAGATTTTCTACAATTTCAGCGTAACGGATTGAATTAGCTTCATCTAAGGCTGCATCAACTTCGTCTAGAATAATGAAAGGAGAAGGTTTTGATGAGATAATAGCACAAAGTAATGCAATACTTGTCATGGCACGTTCTCCACCTGAAAGCATGTTTATAGATTTTAATTTTTTACCAGGTGGTGTTGCTTCAATTTCTACACCAGAATACATATTATGTTTTAATCTATTTTTAATTCTATCTGTTTCAGTTGGTTCTTCAATAATTTCTTCCAGGTTTTCTTCTCCGTTATTTATTGTCTCGGTTTTGTTGTTTTCTACATCTTGCTCTTTGATTAAAATTAACTTTGCTTTACCGCCAGCAAATAAAGTTTTGAAATGTTTTTGAAATTCTTCATTGATAACTTTAAAACTAATTTCAAATTGTTTTTTAATACTTTCATCAAGCTCTAGGATTAATTTTTCCAAAGAATCTATTGAGCTTCGTAAATCATCAATTTGACTGGAAAGAAATTCATGACGTTCTTTAATTTGTTCGTATTCTGTTTGAACTTCAGGATCTATTCCACCAATTAATTCTAATTGGTGTTTTAATTTTCCAATTTCTGTAACCTTTGTTCGTTTTTCTTCTTCTGATAAATTGTTTGTTTGTGCGTTTTTGATTTCTTCCAGATTTTCTAAATCTTGATTTATGTCTTGCTCTAAATCATCCTTTTTTGTTTCCAAACGAGCCAGTTCTATGCGCAGTTCGTTGGCTTCGTTAGAGATTGAGTTTAACTTTTGTTGCTCGGTTTGGTATTTTTGTTGGACTTGCCAGATTTGTGAACGTTCTTCTTTCTCTTTGTTATTTTCTTTTTTAATGTTTTCTTGAATTTCTTCAATTGTTTTATTAAGTTCTTGAATTTCTTTTTCTAGTTTTTCTATTTGTCCTTGATTGTTGTTTGATTTTTGTTCAACGATTTTTTCTTCACTTTTATATGGAATTAAAAATTCATTAATCTGGTTAAGTAGTTGTATTTGTTCATTAAAATATTTTTCAGCATTAGTATAATCTCTATCCGTAAAAGCATCTATGATTTTAATTTTTAATTCTTCTACCTCTTTTAGTATTTTTATTACCTTTTGACTAGTTTCATAAGGTATATTCTTTTTTTGAACTGTATGTTGTGTTTCTTGTATGTTTTTGATCTTTAAATTAGATAATTCTGAACTAAGCTGCATTTTTGAGTTCATTGCTTCTTGGTATTTATTTTGTAATCTTTGAGTTGTGTCAGATTTTACATTATCTTTGGTTAAATCAGCTAATTCTTTTTGTGCTTTATTAACTTCATTTTGAATATTTTCTTGTTTTTTTGATATATCTTTTAATTGGTTATGTTTTTCTTTCCATTTGTTGTTTATTTCGTGCCAGATTGAACTATAGTATTTAAATTGTAAGTCTTTAAGTTTTAATTCAACTTCTGCTCTACGTTCTAAGCGTTTAATTTGTCTGGTTAAAGAATATAATCTAGGAGATATTTCTTTTAATTGGATTGTAGCTGTTTCTAAATTTTCTTCTGTGTGTTCTAGCTTATTTAAAGTCTGACCCCTTTTAATTTGTAAAGGCTTAACTCCAGAAGCTTCTTCAAAAAATTCTTTTCTATCTTGTGGTGAGGCTAAAAGAAAATTATCTATCATTCCTTGACCAATAATTGAGTAACTTGTCCTGGCCACACCAACTTTGGCTAATAACATATGAATATCAGATAAACGGGTTTTTTGTTTGTTTATTAAATATTCACTGTCTCCGTTGCGGTATAGTTTTCTAGTAATACATATTTCAGACATTCCTACACCAGATTTATCTTTTTCATTGTTGAAATGCAAAGAAACCTCAGCCATGCCTAGGCGAGCCTTTTTATCTGAACCAGAAAAGATTACATCTTCAGATTTTTTTCCACGTAAAAGTTTTAGACTTTGTTCGCCCAAAACCCAACGGATTGAGTCGCTAAAATTTGATTTTCCTCCACCATTTGGCCCAACCACAGCAGTAATACCTGGTTTGAACTCTAAGTCAACCTTATGAGCAAAGGATTTAAAACCATTAATTTCTAACTTTTCTAGATACATAATGTCTTTAATTAAAAAATAAAAGGTGTTCCGGTGGAACACCTTTATTATATCCCATATGATTGAAATATCAAAGTTTAAATGTTAGAATAATGTCATGAGTTTAACTAAAAAAATTACTTTTAATACAATTATTCATACTATAGGTAAATTTTCAGCTTCTGCATTAGGAGTTATTTTTGTTGGTTTGTTGGCTAGATATTTAGGCACAGAGGGTTATGGTCATTTCACA
Organism: Patescibacteria group bacterium; assembly: GCA_043817345.1. GTDB lineage: Bacteria > Patescibacteriota > Patescibacteriia > UBA2196 > UBA2196 > CAYSXS01. The sequence continues at coordinate 2,710 of JBDRGZ010000008.1, read as the reverse complement.
ACTATTTATGCATATCTATTCTTTTTCTCTACAATTGGTGATTTAGGACTATATCTAATCACAATCCATGAACTTGGCAGAGATGGGGTAGATCAAAAAAAGATATATAGCAATATATTCACTATGCGTTTTGTTTCAGGTATTGTTTTAATGTTAATTGCGGGCGGCTTAATTTGGCTTTTCCCATATCCTCTATTGGTTAAACTAGGTGTTTTAATTGTTTCTATCTCTGTTTTGATGCATATGAGTGATCAAATATTGGTTGCGTATTTTCAAAAAGAAATGAAAACAATCTATGCTGCTTTAGCAGAGATTGTTGGAAAGATTTTAATTTTAGGCTTAGCAATATTAGTTGTGCTATTTGATTTAGGATTTTATGCTGCTTTGTGGGTAGTCGTAATTGGTTTTTCTGCACATATTTTAATTAGTTTAATATGTGTAAGGAAGTTATTACCTTTTACTTTGGCTTTTGATAAAGATATTTGGAAAAGTATTTTAAGAAAATCTTGGCCAGTTGCTACGTATATGATTTTTTCAATGATATATTTTAAAGCTGACACAATTATCCTTTCTTTGTATCATCCAGCCTCAACAGTGGGGCTATATGGAGCACCATACAAAATATTAGAAGTTTTAATTGCTTTCCCTGTTATTTTTATGGGTTTGGTTTCTCCTCATTTATCTGGCGAGTTTTCTAGAAATAACATTGAGAAATTTAAACGTATTTTTCAGAAAGCATTTGATGGTTTGTCTTTAATTGTTTGGCCAATGATTTTTGGTACTTTAGTAATGGCTAAACAAATTATTAATTTAATTGCTGGAAAAGAGTTTTTAGCGTCTGCACCTGTTTTACAAATTTTAATTGTTGCTACAGGTATAATATTCTTGGCTCATTTATCTACTTTTACTGTCGTGGCTATTAATAAGCAGAAGCAGATGATGAAATATTATATCTTGGCTGCTGTTCTTGCCCTTATTTTGTATTTTATTTTTATTCCAAAATATTCGTTTTATGCAGCTGGAACCATTACTGCAGCTGTTGAACTATTTATCCTGATTGCTTCTTGGGTTATGGTTAAGAAAACACTTAAGTTTAAAACAAATTTTAGTATTAGTTTAAAAAGTTTATTAGCAAGTATAGTTATGTTCATGGCTTTATATTTTGGTAATTTTGGTTTATTGATTTCTGTAATCTTAGGTGGTTTTATATATTTCTTTTTAATATATTTATTTGGTGCATTGAAAAAAGAGTTAATAATGAGTTTTTTAAGAAAATAACATGTTTATGTATATATTACTTGTAATATATTTTCTTTTATTTATATTTCTATCCTCTAAAAACCTTAAATATGGTATTTATTGGGTAATCTTTACTTTACCAGCATATTTGATTAGATTTGAAGTTTTTAATTTGCCAACCACATTATTAGAAGGTGGGATATTGATGCTATTTCTTATTTGGTTAATTAAAAATTTTAAAAAGTTGAAGGTTAATAAAGGATTTTTAATCCCTATTTTTTTATTTTTAATATCTGCTACTATTTCTGTGTTTATTTCACCTAATTTTAGTTCTGTACTTGGTATTTGGAAAGCATACTTTATTGAACCAATATTGTTCTTAATTATTTTTGTTACTACTTTAAAAAAAGAAGATTTGAAGAATGTTTTTATAATTTTTGGTGTTCAAGTCGTTATTTTAAGTCTGTTCGCTATTTATCAGAAATTTACAGGTGTGTTTATTAACAACCCTTTTTGGCAAAATGAAGTTACTCGTAGAGTAACTAGTTTTTTTTCTTATCCTAACGCCCTTGCTTTGTATCTAGCTCCATTAACTGTATTGTTTTTAGGATTATCTATTAAGAAATATATATATTGGTTACCGTTTGTTTTAGGGACTTTGGCAATATATTTTACAAAATCTAAAGGAGCATTAATAGCCATTCTTTTTGGATTAATTTTTTATACTTTGTTTTACAAAAAACATAGAAAATATTTTATTAGTATCTTAATTGTTGTAATATTGTTGGGAGGCTTATTAATCGGGACTGGAAAAATTAATTTAAAAGGTACACCAACCGTAACTGGTGGAGATTCTGTTTCTACACGTTTAGAAATGTGGTCTGAAACTTGGGAGATGTTAAAGACAAAACCAATCTTAGGGGCTGGGTTAGCTGGTTATCAAACTGCAGTTGCTCCTTTTCATGAAAAAGAATATATTGAGGTTTATCTATACCCACACAATGTATTTTTAAACTTTTGGTCAGAAATTAGTTTACTGGGCTTATTCTCCTTTATCTTACTCATCATATATTTTTATATATATGGTTTTAAAAAATATGATAAATTGTCGGTTATTGTTATGTCAACAATGACCGCTCTATTAATCCATGGGTTGGTTGATGTGCCATATTTTAAAAATGATCTAAGTGTTTTGTTTTGGATAATTGTTGGTATGATAGTTGTAAGGAGGAGTGCCGGAGCGGTTGAACGGATCACTTTCGAAAAGTGACGTATCTTAACAGGTACCGCGAGTTCGAATCTCGCCTCCTCCGAAGATTTTTAATTTTTATTTTTTGGTTCTTTTATTCTGTACATATTTGTACAAGATAAATGAACATACTCCAAACCCGAAAAGAGAAGCATTGCTTTTTTCTAAAAATTATGATATAATGGATACGGGTTAACATAATTGTTAATATTTATGTCAAAT
>JBDRGZ010000007.1:0-9083 GCA_043817345.1 Patescibacteria group bacterium | reverse complement strand
CAATGTGATTCATTTAATGGTCAAACATATTTACAAACAAGGGCTGCAACTTGTAGTTCAAGTTGTACTTGTCCTGCTTGGTCAAGTTATCAAAGCTGTGAGAATTCATATACAAGTTGTAATGTAGAATGTTATCAGGGTACGGGTTGTAATATAGCTACGAATGCTTGTTATTGTGAAGCAGGATATTCTGATGATGGAGCAGGTGGTTGTAATGACGACGAAGGTGGTGAAGGCGATGCAAACATTTCTCCTGATGATCCAATTAATTTAGCTCAGTTTGATGATAGTGGATCTCTTGGTGAAGGCGGAGAAACAGACGACGATACCCCATATTATACTTTCACCATAGCTGATCCAGATCCAGGCGATGTAGTTGGTTATCAAATACAAATTGACAATAACAGTGATTTTAGCACACCAACTATTGATTATACTTGGAGTGGATCAACCACTAATCCAAATGATGTTAGGTACGATGTTGTAAGTGCATTGTCTGACGAAGACTATTATTGGCGTGTAAGGGCTAAAGATGATGGAGATTTTTATTCTAATTGGGTATATTTTGGAACTCAACTTGTTCTTGATTTTACAGTTGATACAGGTACAGGCGGAGGGGGTTCAGGTGATTTGGTTCCTGATTTCAGTTTCTGTAAATATTCAGATAATACAATTCAGTTTATGGATGAATCTACGGGTAGTATAGCAACTTGGGATTGGGATTTTGGTGACAGTGAATCATGTAATGCAGGTGGTGGGTGTAATGAAACTGGATATATAGGAACCAATCAAGATCCAGTTCATACTTTTGAAGGATCAGGTAGTGTTTGTTTAGACTCTCTTGGTGATGCAAAAGTGGCTGGCGAAAGTGATAAAAAAAGTACTATCAAGAAGTGGTTTGATTCTATTGTTAACTTTTTTAAAAAGATGACAAAAAAAGTTTCTAGAATATTTGCTACTAAAAAAGGCTTAGCTTATAGTTCATCTTGGTTGAAAAGCAGACCTGTTCAAATATCTTATTCTGGAAGCACAATAACTGATTATGTAGTTAAAGTTAATTTTGAATATTTTTGTGGCATGCAAAGTGATTTTAGTGATATTCGTTTTGTTGATAGTGATAATACAACAGATTTAATTCATTGGCGCCAGGAATATATAAGCGACACATCCGCAACTTTTTGGGTTAAAATACCTTCTATCCCAGATGGAGGTAAAACTATATATATGTATTATGATAATGATAGCGTTGTTTCAGCTTCAGATGGAAATAATACCTTCTTGTGGTTTGAGGATTTTGAAAGTTACGCTAATGGATCTGCGATTGATGGGCAAGGAGACTGGCAGGATATTGATGATGGAGAAAATGACTATATTGTTTCTAATGAAGATGCCTCAACTGGGACAAAATCATTAAAATCTCATAATAACCGCTCTACAGCCAGTACAATTAATTATGCTTGGGGGCGCAGAATGGTTGGCTATTCTGTTAAGATGACTAATTTAGGCAATCCAGTACAATCAGATTTCTATTTTGAACTAAATGGGTTTATAGGGTACGGAGACAGAGTTTATCATCGCGGAAATGATTGTGGAAATAATTGGTGTTATGAAGGTATTGATACTAGTGTGTCAATCAATCTTAATAATTGGCAATATGTAGAGTTAGGGTATTTTAATAGTGATAAAGTGGATGTTTGGGTTGATGGGGTGCAGGTTGAGAATGATACAAATACAAATGTTAGAGATATAGGTCATTTTGATTTATATAATGATGAGAATGATAGGGGGTATTATGATGATATATTTATCACAAAATTTGTGGATAATGGCCCTACAGCAACAGTTGAACCTCCTTTAGATAGTTTTTCAGTATCATTGACGATTACAGACGGGATTGGTAGTAGTGATATGCACCAAGAAACAGTTGATTTAAATACAGCTCCAGATTGTGGATTTACTTTAAGCCAAGTACAAGCTTACACTAATTGTAGTGCAATAGCATTAGTTTGGAATCATCCATCATATTGGACACCAGACAATTACTATATCTACCGCTCAACTAGTAGTGATTGTGATACTGCTCCTGAAAGCTGTTCATGGTCATTAATTGCAACACCAAGTTCTGATGACGGAACATCATATGATGATAGTGATGTTTCAGAAGGCGTTAATTATTGGTATTATGTTTCCATGGATCCAACTCAACTTAATAACTCAACAGCCGGTTGTACAGGTACTCAAACACAGAGTGGCGACATATGTGCTTTAGCAGATGTTCCTGTTTGTCCAATTATTCCAAGAAGTGTTACTTCAACTCATCGCTGTGGGGCAATAATTATTGGTTGGGATAAAACTACAGATGCAGAGAATTACAAGCTTCAAAGGGCTGTGGGCGAACCAAGCGGAGATGAAGACTATACAGACATTACAATAATATCTGGAGATGATATAGATGATTATTGTTCAACAACTGGTAATTTATGTGCTGGTGAATGTTGTTACACTGATGAAGATATTATTACAATTAATTCTGTATCAGCGCCTGATAATATGACATACTATTATCGTTTAGGTGTAGAAGATGACTTAGGTGAATGGGAATGGTCAGATCCGGTTGATGATTATTCATATTGCTACAGGGCTCCAAGTTGGCGAGAACAGTAGAATTTAAATAAAATATATATACATAAAATCCAGTCCCGAACACTCAGGACTGGATTTTTGTATATATTTGAGATATAATGAGAATATATATGACTAAATCAGAAGCACAAAACAGAATAGAAAAATTAAAAAATCAGCTTTGGGAAGCTGATAATGATTACTATGTTTTAGATAAACCGAATATATCTGATGCTGCTTATGATACTCTTAAAAAAGAGTTAGAAGAATTAGAAAATCAATTTCCAGAATACATTACCTTAGATTCACCGACACAACGAGTTGGTGGCAAAGCTGAGGGCAGGTTTGATAAAATACAACACAAGCATCCCAAGTATTCCATTAATGATGTTTTTTCTTTTGAAGATATTTTAGAATTTGATAAACGTGTTAAAAAATTTTTAAAATTACCAGAAGATAAAAATTTAGAATATACATGTGAATTAAAAATTGATGGATTGAATATAACCTTCATATATATCAAAGGAATTTTAACTAAGGCAGTAACTCGTGGTGACGGGATCATGGGAGAAGATGTGACACATACTGCTCGAACAATTAAGAATATTCCTTTAAAGTTAAAACAAGAACTTGATGTAGAAATTGGAGCAGAGGTTTTTATGCCGATTAAAAGTTTTGAAAAAATAAATAAAAATTCAGAGCAGAAATTTGCTAATCCGCGTAATGCAGCAGCTGGTACAGTACGTCAATTAGATCCACAAGTAGCAGCTAGCAGAAATTTATATGCTTTTGGTTGGGATATAAGTATTAAAAATTTAAATTTAGATACACAATTTAATAAAATTAAATATTTGCAAGAATTAGGTTTTCCTGTTGAGAAAAATTATATAAAAATTTTAAATATTCAAGAAATAAAAAATTATATAAACAAAATAGATAATCTAAAAAATAAATTAGATTATAGAATTGATGGAATTGTGATTAAAGCAAATAATTTAGAATTACAGAAACAATTAGGCACAACAGCTAGGCATCCCAGATGGGCTGTGGCATATAAATTTACTGCTGAACAAACCACAACTAAAGTAAAAAATATAATTATACAAATTGGCAGAACAGGTAGAATCACGCCAGTAGCTATTTTAGAGTCAGTATCAGTAGCCGGTTCAACTGTATCGCGTGCAACTCTACATAATCAGGATGAAATTAAAAGATTAGGTTTGAAAATTAATGACACAGTAATTATTCAAAAAGCCGGGGATGTAATCCCAGATATTATTAAAGTTTTAACTAAGTTGCGAGATGGGACCGAAAAAGAATTTAAAATACCAAATAAATGTCCAGATTGTGGTTCTAAAATAGAGAAAAAAACAGATGAAGTTGATTATTACTGTACAAATAAAAAATGTTTTTCAGTGCACAAAGAAAAACTTTATCATTTTGTTTCTAGACAAGCTTTTGATATTGATGGTTTAGGACCTAAGATATTAGATCAATTATTAAATAAAGGTTTAATTAATGATGCGGCAGATATATTTGCTTTAAAAAAAGGAGATTTAGAACCTTTAGAAAGATTTGCAGAAAAAGCAGCAGATAATTTAGTTAAATCAATTGAACAGAAAAAAGAAATTGAATTATCTAAATTCATATATTCCCTAGGTATTCGTCATGCAGGAGAAGAGACTAGTATTTTAATAGGACAAAATGTTTCTTTAACAGAAGATATATTAAAATCTTTACAATCATTAACGATTGAAGAATTAAGTAATATTGAAGGAATAGGTGAAGTTGTAGCTCAAAGCATTTATGAATATTTTCATGATGAAAAAAATATACAACTTATTAACAAGTTGTTTAATAACGGTGTTAAGATCAAAAAAACAGAAGACGTAAAAGATAAAATATTGAGCAATAAAAGTTTTGTTTTAACAGGATCTTTAGAAAAAATGTCACGCGATGAAGCAAAACAAAAAATCCGCACTTTAGGCGGAAATATATCAAGCTCAGTTTCAAAAAATACAGATTATGTTATTGCTGGTAAAGATCCAGGTTCAAAATATATGAAAGCAAAAGAGTTAAATGTTAAAATAATTAATGAAGAAGAATTTTTAAAAATGATTTAATAAAATAGGCCCCAAGGTTATAGCCTTAGCCAGAGAACAATGAAAATTACTCAAAGATTCTTTGCTCCGGATTTAACCTTGGGATTTTTGTATTTTGTTAATATATTTTTTTGTCAAGACTAGATTTAAATATATATAGATGATAAAATATACATATATGATAACTAAAGAAGAAGTACAACACATTGCCAAATTAGCCCGTTTAGATTTATCTGAACAGGAAATACAAAAATACCAAGAACAACTTGGTAATATTTTAAATTATGTTGAAAAATTGCAAAAAGTAGATACTGATGGAATTGAAACATCTGATGGAGGTACTAGAAATTTAGATAATATTTGGCGTGAGGATGATGAAAAATTGAAAATTAATATAGAAAAATTAAAGAATAATTTAATTGATATGGCGCCGGATGTTGAAAATGGGCAGGTAAGGGTTAAGAAGATACTATAAAGAATTATTCTAATTGTTCTAATTATACTAATTAACCTAAATAAATCCCAACGCTTAATAGCCAAAATATTTTTATTTTATATTTTAGTTTATTGGGATTTGGTTATTATTTAGAATAATTAGAATAATTAGGTTAATTAGAATAATTATTTTCATGATTAAAGAATTACACGAAAAATTAATAAATAAAGAGATCTCTGCTAAAGAATTAACAGAGCAGTATTTGGATAGTATAAAAAATAAAAATCCAGAATTAAATGCCTTTATTACTATTACTGGGAAACAAGCTTTAGAACAGGCAGAAAATATTGATAAATATATTTCAGAAAACACAGAAATACCAATTTTATCTGGTATCCCAGCGTCAATTAAAGATGTAATAATGACTCAAGACATACAAACTACAGCAGGATCAAAAATTTTAGAAAAATATATTGCCCCATATGATGCAACAGTAGTAAGTAAATTAAAAGAGCAAGGCTTAGTTATGTTGGGGAAGAATAACTGTGATGAATTTGCTATGGGCAGTTCTGGTGAAAATTCAGGTTTTGGACCTACAAAAAATCCACATGACGTAGAAAGAGTACCAGGAGGATCTTCTAGTGGCTCAGCCACAGCAGTTGCTTCAGATATGTCAGTTTATGCAATAGGAACAGATACTGGCGGTTCTGTACGCCAACCATCTGCGTTTTGTGGGACAGTTGGTTTTAAACCAACTTATGGGGCTATTTCTCGTTATGGTTTGATTGCTATGGCATCATCTCTTGATCAAGCAGGAATAATTGCTAAGACTGTTGAGGATACAGAAATTGTTTTTAATAGTATTAAAGGAAAAGATAAGTTTGATTCAACTTCTATAAATATAGAAAAAACCCGTTCGGCAAGCTCAGGGCAAGCTAAAAAAAATAATTTACAAAATATTAAAATTGGTATCCCTAAAGAATATTTTATTAAAGGCCTAAATAAAGAAATTGAAGATAGTGTTAAAGATATAATTAAAAAAGCAGAAGAATTAGGAGCAGAGATTATAGATGTTAGTTTACCAAATACAGAATATGCCTTAGCTGTTTACTATATCATAATGCCTTCAGAAGCTAGTGCTAATTTGGCTAGATTTGATGGTGTTAGATATGGTCAGAAACAAGATTCAGATAATCTATTTAACGTATATGCAAAATCTAGAGCAAAATATTTAGGCGATGAAGTTAAAAGAAGAATAATGTTAGGTACTTATGCTTTATCTGCTGGATATTATGATGCATATTACAAAAAAGCTCAACAAGTTAGAACTTTAATTAAACAAGATTTTTCTAAAATTTTTGATCAAGTAGATATATTAATTACACCAACAACACCAACTCCTGCATGGAAATTAGGTGAAAAAACAGATGATCCATTAACAATGTATTTACAAGATATTTTTACAGTACCAGTTAATGTAGCTGGTTTGCCAGCTATATCTATCCCATGTGGAAAAACAAAAGATAACTTACCAATAGGTGTACAATTGATTGGAAAATGGGCTACAGAGAGCAAAATATTTAGTATTGCAAAAAATTTAGAGAATGTGTTAAAATATACAAACAGCCAATAAATTAATTTCACTGTTGATAACAATGAAAAACAAAAATATATATGCAAATAAAAGTATATTCAACTCCTACATGTCATTTCTGTCATATGATAAAAGATTTTCTAAAAGAAAATAATATATCATATGAAGATATTGATGTTTCAACTGACGAAGCTAAAGCCAAAGAAATGGTTGATAAAACAGGACAAATGGGAGTACCTGTAACTGTCATAACTAAAGATGATGGTACAGAAGGTGTAGTAGTAGGTTTTAGTCAAAATAGGTTAAAAGAAATTTTAGAGATTAAATAGAGCAAGCTATATTATCTGCTTTCGTTCAGAAATAAAAATTAATTTTTATTTCATTCACTCAATTAATAATAATTAAGAAAGGAAAATATATTATGCTTGAAGAAAAAAAGAGTTCAAATGAAAACAAAAAACAAAATAAAGGATTTACAATGGGTTTAGTTTCTGGAATTGCTGTTATTGCAGTAATCGGCATGATTGTCTTTGGTACATTGTACTTTACTAATCAATCAGATGATGATGGTACTGTAGTAGGTGAAGATACACAACAAGAACAGCCAGACAATCAAGCCCCAGAAGTTAATTTATCAATTAGTGATAATGATTATGTTTTAGGTAATCGTGATGCAAAAATTAAGATTTTTGAATTTTCAGATTTTCAATGTCCGTACTGTGCAAGATTTCACGAAGTTATGCATCAAATTGTAGATGAATATCCAAATGATGTGGCTTGGGTGTTTAAACAATTTCCAATTCAATCACATCCTTTAGGTATGCCAGGTGCAATGGCTACAGAATGTGCAGGTGATCAAGGTAAGTTTTGGGAAATGTCTGATATGATTTTTTCTAATCAAGAAACCTTAACAGCTGAAAGTTTTGCAATTTTTGCTGGAGATTTAGGATTAGATGTAAATACATTTAATCAATGTATGTCAGATAACCCTCACGGAGAAAAGATTGCTAACGATTATCAAACAGGTATTACATCAGGAGTACGTGGCACACCTTCAAGTTTTGTAAATGGAAATATTATCCCAGGAGCTTTACCATACGAAAGTATGAAGCAGATGGTTGATGAACTTTTAAAGTAATTTATTAAAAAATATATACACAAAATCCACTGGTTTCAGTGGATTTTTGTTATGGTTTTTTTGATAGAGATATGATATAATTATAATAGTATACAAAATTAGAAAATTATGTCTTTGCAAGAATTTATTAAAAAAAGGCCGTATCTTGTCTGGTCTACTAGAAATTACGATAAACTTTCTAATGCAACTATTTTAGAAGCTGTTTTGAATTATGGTGATTGGGATGATTTTAAACAAGTAATCAAGATTTTAGGCATAAAAAAAGCTGCTAAAATTTTTAGAGAAAAATCCTCACAGCCAAGATGTAATTATTTACCAAAGACAAAACATTATTTTACCTTATATTTTGACAAATATGCATAATCAAATTTGACAAACTGTTTAAATTCAATATAATTAGATAATATGAACTATCATACTTTCCGCACAATTATTGAACCTGATGAAAATAATACTTATCATGGTTGGGTGCCAATTTTACCTGGTTGTCATACATTTGGCAGTAGCATAGAAGAAACTAAAAAGAATTTGAAAGAAGCAATTGAGCTTTATGTCTTAAGTTTACAAGATGACGGGGAAGCTATTCCTCAAGAAAATGGTATGGAATCTTTTGAAACAATTTCTACACCGAAATTTGTACCAACCAAAAGAAAGCTTTCCTATGCTTAAACTGCCGGTTGTTAACAGTAAAAAATTAATTAAAGTTTTGAAAGGTTTAGGTTTTTTTGAACATAGACAATCAGGTTCACATTTAATAATGAAACATCAAGATGGACGGAGAGCAGTTATTTCAATTCATCCCGGTAAAGATATTCCAAAAGGAACTCTCAAGGCAATTTTAAAAGATATTGAGGTTTCTGTAGATGAACTAATTAATAATTTGTAATATAATAAGTAAGTGTTTTTATATAATTTTATTCCTAATCCAATATTATTAAATTTAGGATTTTTTCAAATCCGCTGGTATGGTGTTATTTTAGCACTCGCTGTTGCCAGCGGATTTTTGGTTTTTTTTAAATTAATCCTTAAAAAAGAAAAGGATGTTTCTAAAGATTCTATTGCTAATTTACTTTTTTATACAGTTATATTTTCTCTAATTGGAGGAAGAATAATGTATATATTATCTTTTATCCCTTACTATATTAAACATCCTTTAGAGATACTATATATCTGGCAAGGAGGAATTTCTTT
>JBDRGZ010000006.1:0-3928 GCA_043817345.1 Patescibacteria group bacterium | reverse complement strand
GACAAGAATAAGACATTCAGGACAACAAAAAAGTTATCCACTTTTTACCACTTCATACCACTTTCCCTTTATTATATACCACTTTTAAACAGAAAACAACATACACTTATCCACAAAAAAATACAAAAATCTCGATTTCTCAAGATTCTTAAATATCTTACTAATTTTTTAGATTATTCCTTTAAAAAAGTCTTTAAAAATATCCACCTAACAACTAAAGCAGATACTAACCCAACAATAGCTCCAACAGCAATATCTACTGGATAGTGTACTCCTACAAATATCCTTCCTAAACCAACAAAAACTGATGCAATCAAAAAAATCCAACCAAGCTTTTTGTTATAGAACCAGACAGCCAAAGCAAAAGCAAACACAAATGCGGAATGGTCTGAAGGAAAAGATTTTACAGATAAGGGAAATCCAATCAACACAGCTATATCGTGTAATATGAATGGTCTAACTCTAAAGTGGATGAAACTAATAATATAGTTAGAGACAATACCTAATACAACTGATAAAACCACAACAAACAAATCTAACCATTTTCTTTTTCCTAAACCTGGCCAATTCTCACTAGGTTTAGTTCTCTTTAGTTCCAGCCACCAGATAATGAAAACAAGTATCATCACAAAAATCAAATATTTTGCACAAAAAATACCAAACAAATCTAAAATCTGTGATTTACCAGATAAAGAATGTATCAACTCAAATATTTGATTATCTAAATGAAGTAGCATAGAAATTTTATATATATCTTTTTTAAACCAAACTCTGCCCTGTCATTTCTTCTGGCTTTTCAACACCCATAATTTTTAAAACTGTTGGCGCAATATCTGCTAATACACCAGAAGGAGTTAGAACCCCTAAATCAACTTCCCCTTCACTTGGATCCATATTTTGAAAGTTTTTACCCAACACCATTAAAGGAACTGGATTTGTAGAATGTTCTTTAATAATTTCACCTGAATTTGGATTAATTAATTCCTCTGCATTACCATGATCTGATGTAACTACCATCACACCATTTTTTTCTAAAACAGCTGTAGATATTTCTCCTAAACATTTATCTACTGTTTCTACCGCATTAATCGCAGCTTTCATGTTACCTGTATGGCCAACCATGTCTGAATTGGCAAAGTTAATTATTATTAAATCATAAACTTCTTCATTAATTTTTTTAATAACAGTATTTTTAATTTCAATAGCTGACATTTCTGGTTTTTGATCATAATTCTCAACTTTTGGAGAATTAATTAAAATATCTTCTTCACCATTGAATTTAATTTCTGTGCCACCATTGATAAAATATGTAACATGAGCATATTTTTCTGTTTCTGCAACATGTAATTGTTTTAAGTCATTATCAGCTATTACTTTACCTAAGGGTTCCTCAACAAACTCTGGGAGAAAAGCTATTTCCAAAGGTAAAGATTTGTCATACTGAACCATGGTTACAAAATATATATTCTGTAAATACTCTCCCCTATCAAATTTTTCAAAACCAGGTAAAACAAAAGCTTTTGTTAATTGTCTAGCCCTGTCAGGACGAAAGTTAACAAATATTACAGAATCTTTATCTTTTACTTGCCCCTTACTGTTTTTAACAATAATAGGTTTCATTTCTTCATCATACTCTTTCTTATCATATGATTCTTGTATTGTTTTTAATATATCGCTGCTTTCTTTATATGCTTTTCCTTGAGTCAAAGCAATATATGCTTTTTCTGTTCTCTGCCATCTATTATCACGATCCATTGCCCAAAACCTACCCATTACAGTCGATATTTCACCTATACCAATCTCATCTATCTTTTTTTGTAATTCTTCTAATAATCCTAAGCCTGAATTGTAATCCATATCACGACCATCTAAAAAAGCATGAATATATACATTTTTAACTTTTTCCTTTTTAGCTAATTCTAATAAAGCATAGATATGATCAATTGAAGCATGTACTCCACCTTTAGATAAAAGGCCCATCAAATGTAAATTACTTTTATTCTTTATACTATTCTCACAAGCTTTAATGAACATTGGATTATTAAAAAAACTTTGATCAGTTATTGCCTTATTAATCCTAGGTAAATTTTGGTAAACAATCTTACCAGCTCCAATATTTAAATGCCCTACTTCTGAATTACCCATTTCACCAAAAGGTAAACCAACTGCCTCGCCAGATGACTGTAATGTTGCACAAAAATATTCTTTACAATATTTATCAAAATTTGGAGTCTTGGCTTGTGCTATCGCATTACCAACAGAGTCATTAGCTATTCCCCACCCATCAAGAATTGTTAAGACAACAGGTTTAGGACGAATAGTTTCTGAATTTTTTTTTATGTATAGTCATAAACTATTTCTTAATCACTAGACTCTCATCCATTTCTTTTGGAACTTCTCTATCCATTAAATCGAGAATTGTTGGTGCAACATTACCCAACACTCCGCCTTTCTTTAAAATATATTTTTTCTCTTTATTTTCCTCACGGTCATCTATTAAAATGAAAGGAACTTTGTAATTTGAATGCTGTGTATCAACTTCACCCGTTTCTTCATTAATCATTTCTTCAACATTTCCATGGTCTGCCGTAATTAACATAACACCCTTTTTCCTTTTAATTTCATCTAATAATTTTTTAATACTCTTATCAACTGATTCACATGCTTTTATGCCAGCAGCCAAATTACCTGTATGACCTACCATGTCTGGATTTGCAAAATTAATAGCTATAAAATCATATTTATCTTTCTTTAAATTATCCAAAACAACATTTGTAATCTCTAAGGTCGACATTTCTGGTTTCTGATCATAACCAGAGACATCCGGAGAAGCTATCATAATTCTATCTTCATTTCCTACCGGATCTGCATATCCGCCATTAAAAAAGTATGTAATATGTGCGTATTTCTCATTTTCTGAGATATATAACTGTTTTAAATCAGACAATTCCATTGGCAATGTTTTTTTAAGATCTGGCGAAGGAAAGGCTGATAAAACATTGCCTAAATCAGGACCAAAATCAGTCATAGCCACAAAAACCAAATTCTTTAATATTTTCTTTCTCCCAAATGATCCTGGGTTCTTTTTATTGAAATCCTTTTGTACGAAAGCTTTTGTTAATTCTCTTGTCCTATCAGATCGTAGATTAAAAAATATGACAGCATCATTGCTTTTTATCTTTGCGACAGGAGTACCTCCTGAACAAATTCCTTTTTCATTACATTTACCATTTTCAACTATTACGGTTGGTATAATGAATTCGTCTGTTTCTCCCCTATCATATGCTTGTTGAATAGCTTCTTGTGCATCTTGTGCATAGTATTCTGCTTTACCTAAAGTTAAAGCATCATATGTTTTTTCAGTTCTTTCCCATTTTTTCTTACGATCCATTGCATAATATCTGCCAGAAACTGTTGCTATTTTTTCTCCATTTTTCATTTCTTTTTGTAACTTACCCAAAAAGTCTTTTGCGCCGTATTTAAAAGAGTCTCTTCCGTCAGTAAAAATATGTAAAAAAACATTTTTAATTTTGTGCTGTCGATAAAAAGTTAAAAGAGCTAAAATATGGTCCGGGTCAGAATGAGCAGATTGCCAACCAGACAACAACCCTATCAAATGAATATCACTATTATGCTCCTTAACATGATCGATTGTTTGTACAAAGGCAGGATTTTTAAAAAATATTCCACTGTTAATAGCTCTGGATACTATGACAGTATCTTGATTAACAGTTCTACCTGCGCCCAGATTCATATGTCCTGCTTCAGAATTTCCATCCTGAGTTGGGGGCAAACCAACACATTTTCCATGTGCACAAAGCTCTGTGTGTGGATAATCTTTCCATAACGAATCATACACAGGCGTTTTTGCCTGCGTAATTGCATTACCATTATATTCTTTATTTATACCCCAACCATCAATAATGGC
>JBDRGZ010000005.1:0-7176 GCA_043817345.1 Patescibacteria group bacterium | reverse complement strand
GGATATTCTCCTTGAATAGCTCTATTAAATAGCGGTTGTTTTTCGTTTGTTATTAATTGAGTAATTTCTTCTGAATTTTTTAAAGTATTAGTGAAATAGTTATTATCATACGTTGGGCAAGAAACCATAGCTAATATTTCTCCGTTTTGTGGATTTAATGCAATACCAGCTGCTTTTCCTTCAAACTTATCAGCCTCTGAACATAGAATATCTGTAAACACCTTATTAAATTCTGCGTCAATACTTAATATTAGATTATCTCCACTTTTTGATTCTTGTTCACTAATGACTTTTTTAACTCTTCCTAATACATCTACTTCAATTTCTTTTAAACCAACTTGGCCACGCAAAGCATCTTCATATTGTTTTTCTAAACCACTACGCCCTATAAAATCAATTAATAGATAATTATTCTTATCTATACTTTCCCATTCCTGTTGATTAATTTTACCTAAATACCCTAACATGTGTGCTAAGCCATATGATTCTTCAATATATTCCCTATTACTCACATATGTTAATTTTAAACCTGGATAATCTTTTAATTTTAATCTTAGATTCATTGCTTGTTCGTATGATATATTATCAATAATCTCAACAGGTTCATAAGGAAATTCATTCTCTTTATTCATCTTTTCTTGGAAAACATTAATATCTATTTCTACAAACTCCTTATTAACAAAACCTAAAATATTTTTCTTTTCCCGTTCTTTTTCAGAAATATCTGCGGGTATAAAGGAAAGGATAAAATTAGGAATATTGTTTACTAAAGTTTTACCTTGTGAATCAAAAATTATCCCTCGAGGAGGAGTTTCTTTTTCAAGTCTAATCCTATTACCTTCTGCAATTAATTGCCATTTTTCACCTTGAATTATTTGTAAATAGAAGAGTCGGCTAGCAAAGATAAAGATTACTAAAAATATGAAGAGAAAAAATATAGTAATTCTCTTTTTACTAACATTTGCTTTTAAAGTATCTCTCCTATCATCAGATTCAACAAAACTAAAGCTATCCTTACTGTTATATGTAGATAACCTAGAATCTTTAATGTGTCTTGGGTTTTCTTCAATTACAAATAGTTTATTTCTCATATTAAAATAAATGTCATCCTGAGTCCCGAGTGCTCGGGAAAGGATCTCGGAAAACTTAATTTGTTTAATTCATTGAACCGTATTCCAAAATTAATCTAAATTTATATTCCTGTCATCCCGAATTTATTTCGGGATTTAATGTACTTTCCAGCTTGTTTGTTTTATCCTGAACCAAGTTCAGGATGACAGAAATAGAAAGTGATAATAAAGGAATACATAAACATCTTAGCAAAAATAAACAAATAAAAAAAGCCTGTTTAAAACAGGCTAATATTAACTAAAATAGATTAAAGGCCTACTTTCTGACCAGGAGAGACCCTCCTTCCCTTGTTACCAAAAGAAACTGCCTTATTGTCATCTTTTAAAGTATCTAAACTTAACCCTGCACCATCTTTTTTAACTTCAGGCTCTTTTGTTTCTTTTTTATCTATTAAGAGATTAACTCTAGCTCTTCCAGTAGTTTTGACTATTCTCTCTGGTTCTGTCCGACGACTTCTAGTAGGAGGTAACATTTCTGGTTTTGGTTCCTCTTTTACAATAACGTCTTTTACAACTGGTTTTTTAACTTCAACTTTTTTCTCTTCTTTTAATTTCTTTAAATGTTCATTTTTAGATTTTAATTTAAGTGGATCAATTGCTCCTCTACGGAATTCTTTTAAACAATCTTTGCAAAAGATTGCTTTTGATAAATCAGGAATAAAGTTAATCTGCGTCTCGGCCCCACAACTATCACAAAAAGCATCATATTTTTCTTTATCGTCTTCCTGAGTCTGTTTAACAAAAGAAACATCTCTATCTTTAACACCTGGTCTAAACATATCTTCACTAGCCTCGGACGAACTAACTACTCTACCAGCTTCCTTCATTGTTTCTTCTAGACCCGACCAACGCATAATCTTTTCTTCAACTTCTTCTTTGGGGCGAGCATATCTTTCTCTAGATACTTTAATCACCTTTTCTTTGTTATTATTCTTCTTGCCCGTTGACAAAGGAGGTAAAGTTAAAGCTGTAAATGGTTCTGAAGCCATTCCATCAATCATTAATTTTAAAACAACTTCATGTTTCCCAATATTTACTAAATTTTCTTCAGTAAATAAGGGTTCAAATTCTTTAATTAAATCTCTAGCATCAGCTGCTCCCATTCTAAAGCAACAAATTGTACCCACATTACCAAATACTGCATCTTTCACAGCATGTGAGTCTGGTATAACTAACTGTGCAATATATTGATGAGCAACAGTTAGATTAAGACGATATTTTCTAGCTTCAGATAATATGTCTGCAAAAGATTCTGTAGCAAAATTCTGAAACTCATCAACATGTAAAAAGAAATCTTTTCTTTCTTCTTCAGGAGTATCTACCCTAGACATGGCTGCTAGCCATAATTTAGTAATTAACATAGCTCCTAACAGGTTAGAATTATCTTCACCTAATCTACCTTTAGAAAGATCCATTAATAGTATCTGTCTATTATCCATTATCTTTCTTAAATCTAAAGTTGATTTTGGTTGACCAACCAAATTACGGATAATAGCAGAAGAAAGAAACTGTCCTACTTTATTTTGAATCGGCTGGATAGCCTCTACTCTAAACCTGTCATTCCAGTTAGCATATTCATCTACCCAGAAACTTTTAACAACAGGATCTGATACATTATCAATAATTTTCTTACGAAAATTCTTATCTACTAATAATCTCATTATCCCTAATAATGTGTTACCAGGAACTTCTAATAGGGCTAAAATACAGTTGCGCATTATGTGTTCCATCCTAGCTGACCACATATTTGCCCATATCTTTTTAAATACGCTCATTAAACCAGAAGCAACTAAATGCTTTTGTTCATCTTGAACATTTTCTGATACATTAAAAGCTATTGGATATTCAGCATCTACTGGATTAACATATATTACATCGTTTACTCTATTAGATGGTATGAAATCAAGTAATGAATCTAATACATCTCCATGAGGATCAACCACAGCCAAACCATTGCCATTTTCAATATCTTGTAATGCCATATTAGCCATTAAGGTTGTTTTACCAGAACCAGTTTTACCAAGGATGTAGAAATGTCTACGACGGTCAATTTGTCGAATACCAAACTTCTGCATCTTGTTACGATAGTTTGTTTTGGCAAAGTATGTTACTAAATTGTCTTTAATTTGGTCTTCAGGCATATTTTTACATTGGTAAATTAGGTGGTGGTCCCACTCTTACACTTTCTGGATCTTTAACAACTTTTTCATTGTTGTCAGGTTCAATAACCTCTTCTAACTCTTCTTGGATTGGCACAGACATTGGAGCTGGAGCTTTCTTACTATCTACGGTTCTAACAGCTGTAGTAGAAACTTCTATTGATGGGAAATGATAAAGCGAAGCTAGTTCTTCTACATTTAAAAGATAACCATCCTCTTTTACACCCTCAGATAAGCTTCTTGACTTGTATTGTTTTAAAATCTTTCTTTGTTTCTTGTACGTTCTTTGTTCAGCCCTTAGATAGTCAGCTTTGGTTGTCATCTTACCTGCAGGTTTAAACCCATTTAAATTATTAGCTGCATATTGTCTTAAAGCACCTACAAAAGGAGATACACCACGAGGCTTAGAAAAAACTTCTTTTTTGCCAAAATACAACATACGCATCTTTGTTTTAAAACCAGTTTTAGATGATTTAACTTCTATGGCATGGGCTGTTTCTAACTCACCTTTAGACATGTATAGTACTTTTGAAGGAAATTCAGATTCTTTAGGTTTATCAGGTTTAAAACCTGGAAACATAAAACCAAAAGTAACATATACTTTTTCTAGCATTCTATCAAACCAGGGCTTACTTTTTTGAACTTCAGTACCAATTAAATTTTTAACTAATTCATCTGAATCTTTTTTCCACGTATCATCTGTAGCTCTAATAACTATTTGATACCACAACATCTCTCCTCTCCCTAAATTACTCATCATCTCAATCATGGCTGATAAGGGATCTATGATCTTCTGACTAATAGAATGTTCAAATAACGGATAGGTACGAATTGGATAATATTCACTATTAACTAATTCAAACTGAGTCCCCCACATCTTATATCCTTTTTCTCTAAAGTTATCTGGTGTAAATTCTTCAGTGTAATCTTCAATTGGTGTGATATCTGCTTCTGGGTATTGAGCATAAAAAGCTGACTCAATTAAATCTTTAAAAATCTTTGGTGTACGAATTATATATTGGACATATCCTTCAATAGAAACTATTTCCAAACTCATTGATTGTAAAAACATGCCCTTCCACCATTTTTCATACATGTTTGCTCCTGATTTATATCCCCAGATCTGATTAAAAATCTGTTCAACAGCTTTGGGAGACTGTTCATTTTCTTTAGGCACATCAATAGCTAAATATACCCATTTAACTGTGGCTGCATATTTACTAAATCTCCAATCCAGCCAAAGCTCTTTAATTAATTCGTGCCAAGTAGCATACAAAAGAAAAACCCACCCACCATATTTAAAGAAAAACCAAAAGATATAGAAGATGTTGTGTTCTCCTAATTCTAACAGGGGTCTCAAATTAATGAAACTAAATATATCCATATTATTTATTTGCTTTAATTATATCACACATATTATGTAAACAAAAAGAAGGGCTTAAATACCCCGCTTATATATCAACAATATATTTAAAATTAATTATTTCAACCCATACTTATTACCTTCTTTAACAAATCTCTCATTTTTATTCAAAGATAAAATCACGGTATTAGATTTAACGTCACGTTGTTCTAATACCTTTTCAATAATCTCATCTTTACTTAAAACTGTTCCTGCTTTCTTTAAAATATCTTCAATAATATCTGCAACTACTCCTGCTTTATATCCCCATTCTTTTAGGGCATAAACACCACGCCCAATTAATACAAATCTAGAATCTGCAATTAAATCATTATGGATTGTAGCAGGATGAGCTACTTTATGATCAAATTTAGCTTCATTAATCTTTCCAGCAATTTCTCTAAAATGCATTGGTTTACCATACCAATCTAAAACTAAATATATTTTATCATTAATTCTTTTTGGATTAATGCTTCTCCAATCATTCATTCCCCATTGTTCAAAAGGGGTGCTACCTAAATCTAAAGATAAATCTAAATATGCATTAAGAATTTTTTTTAAATCATTTTCATTCTTACCCAAAAAACCAGCAAACCTATCTGTTTTATTAATATAATATTCAGATTTTTCAAATTCTTTAACTAGTTCATCTTCATGAATTAATTTACCTCTTTCAGAAATTAATCTTTTAATTTCATTAATTACATCAGAAGCTAGATCTAAATAGTCTTCATGAATATACCAACCCCTTTCAAAAAGGTCACTATCAACAAGTTTAACTTCATCAATAAAATTATCTACGATAAATTCCAAAGCTTTTTGATAATTCTTAATTTCTTCATCTAAAATTAAAACATCAGCAATTTTGCTTTTACTAGCTAAACCACCATGTTCGTGTAAAACAGAAGTTACAGCTTTTCTGGCTGGAGAAATTATTCCATCAAAATTTTTATGAGCACGAATATTTTCTTTAGCGATTTTTTCTAATTGTCTAACTCTTTCACGAGTCAAACTCATACGTTTACCAATTTCTTCCAAAGTATGCTTCTTTTCATCAAACAAACCAAAACGTAAACGTAGAATTTCAGCTTCACGGGCACGAATTAAAGATAACAGTGTATTTACTGTTTCAGACATTGAAATATTGCTTTTTTCCGATTCTTGCTGAGAAGAAATCACTTTATCTAAAATTTCTGACATAAATTTAATATGTAGCTTTAAAATATTTAGCTAAAGTTAGCTAAATATATTTGAAGTTTTGTTGTATGCTCTTAGTATATCAGATTTAGCAAATAGTGTCAAATACTATTTTATTATTACTTTTATCCCTATTTCAACCCTATTATACAGTTTTTGCATATCTTTATCAGATATTTTAACACAGCCAAGAGTATCGTTTTTACCATTATCCAAGTTACCATGAACATATATCTCCCCTCCCATTTTTGTGTCCCAAGGAATTATTCCACCTTCTTTATTTGCTTGTATAATTTCATCTCTAGTTTTTTCAGATATTATTCCTTTTTTAAATTCATCTTGTGCATCTTTAATATTTGGATAATTCAAACCAAGAGAAAGATAATATTTACTTTCCGGGTTTTTAACAACTACTTTGTATTATCCTTCAGGGGTTTTTAAATCTTTTTCTTTTTCTTTCTTGCCTTCATTTTTACCTGTTGCACAAGGAAAATCAAAAACAACTGATTCTTTATCAATCAGCTGTAATCTTTTTTTTGATTTATCAACTTTAATATACATCTATTTTTTTCTACTCATTTTTTGCCAGACAACCAATAAGGGAGAGGCAATAAAGATTGAAGAATATGCACCAATTAAAGTACCGCAAATTAATGCTAATACAAAATTCTGAATAGTTGTACCGCCTAGGAAATATAATGAAAGTAGAACTAACAAAGTTGTTAAACTAGTATTAACAGAACGAGTAATAGTATCATTAACTGATTTATTAATTGTCTCTTCAAAAGTACTTTGTGGATTATATATCAAATTCTCACGGGTACGATCATATACAACAATAGTATCGTTAACTGAATAACCGAGAATTGTAAGTAAGGCTGTGACAAACAATATATCTACTTCAAATCCTAAGAAGAAATGATTTAAAACAGAAAATGCACCGACTACAATAATAATATCATGTGCCAAAGCAATAATGGCTCCAATACCATATTTCCACGAAGCTACTGGTTTAGATACTTGTCTAAATGCAAATGCTATAAAAGCAATAATTATAATCAAAGCTAAACCAATTGCCCATATCGCTTTGTTCTTTAATTCCTCACCAATCACAGGACCAATAGATTCAAACCTCTTTTCAACAACTTGAATAGTTTCCCTTTCAGGGACCAATTCAATACTTTGTACTTCCAAACCTTCTGCATCTTCTAAAATAATTTTATCACCTTCCTCAGATGTTTGTTCTTCTGTTTCAATTTTAAAGTTATTAATCTCTGAATTTAAAGTA
>JBDRGZ010000004.1:0-7012 GCA_043817345.1 Patescibacteria group bacterium | reverse complement strand
CCAATAGATTTAATTTCTGATTTCATTGTTCTTGTTGTCATACCGTAATATATATCATTACTTTTAGAATAATCTTTTGCTGCCACTTTATCATCTACCCATCTTTTCATCTTTGTTGTCATAAAATATTTCAAGTCTGTGAGATTCTCATAATTTGACTGATTAGAATATGACCCAAATCTTTCAGCAAAAGCTGAGGCTGTTTTAGTTAAAAAACCTTTTTCTTTTTCTTCTTCAGATAATTCATCAACTATTGGTGGTCTAGGTTTAATCTCTGGCTCTACTTTCTGTGGTAAATCTACAGTATTATCTTGGTACTCATCAATAGGAGGTAGATATATTTCTTCTGGTGTGGCAGTATCTTTTTGGTTTAAAATTGAAATCACAGCTAATACTATTGCTATTATTAGCAGTATTATCACTATTATTGAGATGATTAATTTTTTATTCATATATTGTTTAGGGTAGTCATCTTGAGCGAGGAGTCCCGCCAGGGCGACGAGTCGAAAGATCTGGTAACTTGCAAGATAAATTTTATTTTAGCACTAAATATTGTTTGCAAATTTCTAGATCCTTCGGCTCATAGCAACTCTAGAGGTCGCTCAGGATGACAACTTTAAAGCTTTAATTTTCTACTGCTTCATCAAACTCTTTCTTAGCTTCTTCAATTTCTAAAATTTGACGTGGATCAGATGTAATTATTTGATCTTCAGTATACGAAGCAACAACTTTAATAGCTGCATGTTTAGAGCCAGCAAAGAAAATACCTTCCCCTACTCCTGATTCTAATAATAGATATCTTTCACCTTGTGTTAAACGGAAAGTATCTGAAACTAAATCAATTGCTGCTGGTGATTGTTTCATTAAGAGTTGCAAAGCTGAATTAGTTAAAATGGCTTGACCATAAGGTGATGTTAAGAAATCATTCACATCTTGTGTAATTGTTGTTAATCCAAGATAATATTTTCTACATCTCTTTGCTAAAGCAAAGATAAACTTAGCTGAATCTTCGTGTTGCATTAACCACCAAGCCTCATCAATAACTAGTATTCTCTTTTTTAATTTTGATCTAACTTTATTCCAGATATAGTTAATAACAGTATAAATAGCCATTGGCCTTAATTCATCTTCTAAATCTCTAACACTAAAAACAACTAACTGATTATTAACATCCACATTGGTTGGATAGTTTAATAACCCAGCAAATGTACCATTAGTATATTTATCTAACTTCTGAGCCAACTCATCTCCACCTTCCATACTACGTAAAACTTCTTGTAAATCTGACATTAAAGGAAAATCAATTCCAGAACTTTTTAAATCAGTATCTGGGGTAATATCTTTTTTAGCATAAGTTTCAAGTAATGCTCTATCTAAAACAGAATCTTCTGCATGTGAAACTTTTCCGATCATAATACGTAACAACCCCTTTAATGTAATAACAGCCGAACGAATAATATCAGCAGTACTAGCAGACCCATCATCCTCTGGTTTAGGTAAATCAAATGGATTAATCTTTGAATCTGAATTTAAAGATATATTTACATATGTTCCACCAACTGCATCTGATAAATATTGATATTCTTTTTCTGGATCAATTACCATAACATCAGTACCAGTCATCATGCTACGCAAAATTTCTAACTTGATTGCATAACTCTTCCCTGCACCAGCAGTAGCAAATACTACTGAATTTGCGTTTTGTAAACTAAAACGATCAAATAGCACTAAAGAATTATTGTGACGATTAATGCCATAAAGAACTCCTGAATCAGAACTTAATTCACTGGAAACAAATGGAAAAGATGATGCACATGGTGAGGTTTGCATATTAAATCCAACTGCAATCTGGTCTGTGGCTTGAGGTAAAGTTGAATTAAAACCCTGTTCTGATTGCCATAAAGCTCTGCGAGTATATACCATTCGTGTACCAATCAATGATTCTATCTTTTCTGTTAAAAGATCTAAGTCTTTACGACTATCTGCATACATCGTGACATACAAACCAAAATGGAAAAAATGTTCTACACCACGAGTTAAATCATCACGCAATTCTTCGATATCTCGTAAAGCTGTTTCTGTTTGTGGATCACGAGGAGCTCCTTTTTCTGCATCTCCAGATAATTGAGCCTCTAAAACACCTACTTTATTTCTTAACTGTTTTAAAATTATCTTCACATCCATTGGATAAAAATACATACTAATATCTAGGGTGGCTGAAAAATCTACTACAGGTTCAAACCAGCCCACATCAATATATCTAGGATACGTAGTTACAAAAATTGTTCTAACCCACTTACTACCTACTCTCAAATGATCTGGTGTAACTTTAATAGCTGATGGTGCAATTAAATCAATAACCGAAGTAGCACCTTCGCGATAGGCTTTTTCTGCTTGTAGTATCTCTTTTTCTGTTTCTTCCTTCTTAACCTCTGCTTGCATTTCTTCTTGCTGAGTTACTTCAAGTGGAGCATCTTTAATTTTTTGTTCTTTTTTGTTTTTTTCAAACATAGTACTAGGTGGTTAGGTTTTAGAGTTTTAGGTGGTTATAATACTAATACCCTAACCACCTAACCACCTAACCACCTAACCACCTAATCCTCTACTTGAACATTATCTAAATCTGTTAATTTTTGTTGATTATATATCTCTAAATTATATGTGTTATAGAAAAGTTCGACTAAACTTTGTGTATCAAGCTCAACTACAAAAACCCCCATTCCTTGTAAACTACCCGCAACCCTATCAATTCTTTTCTGAATCTTTTTCCTATATTCTTGAAATACTTTATCTCGCATACGTATAGCTGTAATTGGAGCAAAAGCCTTACCTAAACGTGCAAAGAAATTTTCTTTTTCTTCACCCCCAGGAGTATATGGGATTACAATATAGAAACGTTTTGACATAATTTCGCCCAATTCAACTAATTCATTGACATATTGAATATATTCTGCTGTTTGCATTCTTAATAACTCATTAGTTTGTGCTTTTTCTTTTTTACGAATTTCCTCTAAATATTTATGAATATTTAATTTTCTTGATTGAATAACAATCTGTAAAGGAAAGTCTAAAAAATTTAAAAAGCTTACATATTCTCCAATAATAGCTTCTTGCTCTTCTGTTGATTTTAAAGAAAAATTAACTGAAGATGCTAAAAGTATAACTCTTATTGAGCCATCTCTCATAATTAAAGTATTCTCTTTAATCTCAGCAATTTCTAAATGCTTTTGGGTTGAAGCCATTTTACGCTTTTTTTGAATTTTTTTACTATTTTTCATATTTTTAATCTCCTTTATACATTCCGCCCGTATCAACAATTAAAGATAGCTCTGCTAATCTAGAAGATGTTAATTTATCTTTTTTAATTTTTGATTTTATTTTAACTTTACTAGCTAAACGATTTTTTTCAATTTCTAACTTTAGTTCATCAATTGATACATCTTTATTCCAAACTCTTAATTGTGGTTTTTTAAATGTTGACTGAATTATATTTAAAAGAAATGTATGAAATGGTTGCCCATTAACCTTAACAAAAGCAATCACTAAACCAGGAATACCAAAAAAAATCATTGTTGCTAGAAAAAAAGCCGAGACACCAGCAATACCAAAGATTATTACTTCAGTTACTACTACAATCATGGAGATTATGAACTGGCGGACAGTAACAGGTCCGAATATCTTATTCTCTTCTTCAATAAATTGTGGTACTACAAAACGTTGTCCCATATTTGTTAAATGGTAGTCATCCTGAGCGACTTTTAGAGTTGTTTTAAGCGAAGGATCTTGTTTTTAAATCAGATCCTTCACTACGCTATCGCTCCGTTCAGGATGACATTCTTAATTTTTAATAATTCAACTGTTCATTTAAATCTGCAATAGCATTAAATTCATCTATAGATATTTTACCATTTTTATCAACAGCTTCCTCTATTGAAACGCCTTTAGATAAACTTTCTTCACCAGCCTTTACATATTCTTTATATACAGCAGAATTTTTCCAAGAAGAAATACCTTGTGTTTTCTTGTCTATGGATTCCTCTTCTAATAAATTAATCTTTTCATATATTTTATTAACTCTTTCTTTAGGGTTTGAACCAAAATTTCTAAATTCTTCTAAAGTAAGGTTTAATAATTCTTCTACAGGACCTTGTGTCTTTTTTTGTTGTACATTAAAAGAAGGTTTTTGTATTGGTTGGACTGGTCTATCTATTTTAACATGTTTTGGTTGTTTTAGCTGTGGAGAAACTATTTCTTGAACTTTAGGTGCCTCGTTTTTATCCATTTTTGCTAAAATATCTTGAACTGCTTCTTCTTGTTTTTCAACTTTTTGTTCTACAACTGGTTCTCTTTCCTTTATTTCCTCCTTAACAATCTCTTTTGCTTCTACTTTAGGTTCTTGTTTTTTTACATTATCAACTTTTTTTAATTCTTTAATCTTTTCCAAAGTTAATCCTTCAAAAAATATCTTTTTGTTCTTAAGATTTTTAATAAACTTCCTGACTTCTTCTCTTTCAAAACCGAACCCACCTTTCATAGAGTCACGAACTAATATTTCTCCAACTTCTAATTCTGTTCTAACTCCTCGTAAATATGATATTAATATTTTTTCAAATTTTTTCTGTTGCTCTGGTAATAGGTCCTTAGGTATCATTTGCATAAACCTTTGTGCCTCAAGCTTTAACATATCTTCTTTTTTCTGACGGACATCTTCATTATCTTTATTCTTAAATTGAGCAACCTCTTCTTCATCTGATACATTGAAATAGAAAGAAGGAACCTTAGATTCTTTTTTAACATGTTCTTGTTTTTCAACAACAGGCTCTACAGGTTGTTCAACTTGTTTTTTTTCTTCCGTAACAGGTTTAATTTGTTGTACAGGTTCTACTTGTACTGCATCATCTTGTTTAATAACAGGCTTTTGTGGTATTGTTTGTTTTTTACTTGCCCTATGAAATTCTGCTTTAGCAGAAGATTTAACAGGGTCATCACTTAAACTGACAGTCTTAAACTGCCCGCTTTTATCTTTAACTAATATTTTGTTATTATCTGAAAACATAATATAAAATTATTCTAATTGCTCTAATTATACTAATTATTCTAAATAATAACCAAATCCAAATAAATTAAATAAAAAATATTTTTTGGGTATTGGTTATTAAACATTAGGATTTATTTAGTATAATTAGAGCAATTAGGTTAATTAATATAATTCCCTAAAGACCTTTCCACATAAATTTACCTAAAGCTTCATCTCCATACGCTATATCTAAAAATTCCTGCTCCCCTGCCCTAATAGCCAAAGAGCCTAAACTTTCCCCTATCATAGCTGACTTATCTTCATCAAATTTTAATTTCTTTTCTAAAATCAATCTAAGGAAAAGGATGACATATTTTTCATTTACTTTATCCTGTTTAAAAGCTTCTAATTCTTTAGGATCTTTTTTACTTAAAAAGTTATTTAAAAAATCTTCATATCTTTTATCATCTGTAAAGAATTTTTTAACTCCTGTTTGAAATATGTTCATTAACATCCCTATTACCTTAACTTCATCATTAGCGTTGATAGCTTGATAAAATGTATTTTTAAATTCTGTCACGTTTTGAGAAATTTTAGACTCAAATTCTTCTGCTGCATTACTTGCGTTTTGGAAAAGAGATGAATTAATATATTTTTCATATTCAACTTCTAATCCTGTTTTTTGTTCTTCGCTTCTATCCAATATCTTAGATTCAACAGATGCACCAATTTCACTTGATTTCAAAAACTCTGTATTTTGAAAAACATCTTTATTGTCATTTATATATCTCTCTGTTCCTTCAAATTCAATCTGCATTTCTTTAGGAGTTAATACTCTTGGTATGTCTTCTAAATCACCTTGTGTGATTTCATCAAATTCTGCTTTTTCTGGAAAATCATCTTCAATTAAATCCTCTAGATCATCATAATATTTTTCTATTCCTTTTTGATAAGCTTTTCTAGCCTGTTCTGTTTTAAAAAATTCAAGACGAACATCTGATTCTGACATTGAGCCTTTTTTTAAAACAACACCAAGCATGTCTAAAGCTTTCTTTAGTTCTTCGTAGATATATAAATTGTATACACTTATTTTCATGTTATAATTCTGCTTTTATTTTGTGTATTTTTATTCTTTTTCTTTCTTTGCGTTTGTAAATTCTTGATTTAAATTTTCTGTGATAATTGATGAACTGCTAGATTCTTTTGATTTAACTTTTTCTGTCCCTTTAGATTTATTCTCTGAAGATTTTTTATATTTTGCTGTTATGTCTCCATATTGCATATCAGCAAGTATACCAAATGCTATATCTCTCAATTTATCCTCATCACTTACATCGGGATTTTCTTCTTTAGCTTTTTTGTAAGCGGCTTTCCACATCTTAGTGTTTTTATCAGAAGCTTTAGCTACACCATATTTATCAGCAACTTCTGAAATAAAAGTAGAACGACGCATGAATGGATGCACCATTCCCCCTTTCATTTTCATCTTAGCTTTTTTCTCCACATCTTTAATATCCATATCAATACCTTTTTCCTTGTTATAATCGTCAATCTTTTTCTTTTCTTTTTCTAGTTTTTGAGTATATTTTGTTTTAACTGGATTATTTGCATATTCACCCTCTATTCTGTTGTTTAATTCTTCTTCGCTTAATTTAGGATTTTCTGCCTGTAAACGACCTCTAATACTTGCCTTCCTAGCTAAAACATCTTTATCTTTAGGTTTAGTCAGTTTATCTTGATGTTTTTTATTTAAATATTCAAAAGTTTCATCACTAGCTCCAAATTTTTTAAGTCTATTTAACCTCTTTGCAACCTTAGCATCCCTTTCTTTGTTAATTCTATCCTGAGCTACTCTGCCAAATAGTGTATTTGGAGCTGCAGTAGCTAAACCTCTTCTAACAACTTTTGTTGTACCAAGTCCTGTCTTGGTGGCACGAATTGCTTTCTTTTTTCCATAAGCCAAACTGTCTGTTCCAAATTTTTTAATTTTATTAA
>JBDRGZ010000003.1:0-6847 GCA_043817345.1 Patescibacteria group bacterium | reverse complement strand
AAAGAACAAGGTTTCTATAACCGATCTATGTCACGTAAATCCCCTGCTGGAGATGGAACATTAGAAGCTAATTGGTGTGATGCCGGAACAAAAACAAACTTAGATATAGGTGGAGATGATTTTGCAACACCTGGAGCTGTTAATGTGTGTAAAGAAGATGTAGAAAATCCAGGATCTCTTAAGATATGTAAATATGAAGATGAAGATGGAAATACAGAATCTAGTGATGACCAAACACCTTTAGCTGATTGGGTTTATGAAATATTTGATGGTTCAGCTACTACAACAGCTACAACAATCCAAGATGGTTGTGTAACTGTTGAAGATTTAATTCCTGGAGATTACAGAGTGACAGAAATAATACAAAATAACTGGTATTTACTTAATGATAGTATCCAATCACATACATTTAACATTGCTGCAGGGCAACAAACCCGTGTTGATTTCTACAATGTAGAATATTCAACTATTAGTGGATATAAATATGAAGACCTAGATAATAATACAAGTACAACCGAATATTTAGATAACCCAGTTGAAGGATGGTCAATTAATTTATTTGATTCTTCATCTACCTCTACTCCGACTTCAACTTTAACCACAGATAGTAATGGATACTTTGAATTTACAAACTTGATTCCTGGAGATTATACTGTGGCTGAAGAATTACAAAATAGTTGGTTAGCTCTATACCCTACCTCAACTTCATTTACCTTGTTAAGTGACACGGCCACTTCAACATATTTTGTAAACTATTTTGAAGGTGGTTCTGGTGGTGATGAAGAATATTGTGGTGATGGAATAAAAAATATGGAAGAAGAATGTGATGGCAGTGATGGTGTATCAAGTGGATATTATTGTACTAATTCATGTGCCTTAGAAAAAGAATCATCTGGTGGTGGTGGGTTTACCCAATGTCCTGAAGCTGAATTTGAATTTATTTATCCAGCTGAAAAATATTTAGATGAACAATATTATGAAACAATCGTCGTCTCTAACTCAGGTAACATTATTTTAACAAGTGGTGTATTAACTATTGATTTACCTGAGGATAAACTTGAATTTGTAAGTACTACACCAACCTGGGATTCAATAGCATCATCAACAGGTGTAGCTACTTGGAACATATCGGCCTTGGAAGTTGCAAAAGGTTTTATGGTAGAAATAACAGTAAAAACCTTGTCTGAAAATGAAGCAATTACAAATGTTTCTGTTGTTTTTGATCAAACAACAGAAACAGGAATAATGACAGAAAATATCATATTTGTTGGTGGTACAGGCGGTGGACCAGAGGAAGAGATAATAGCCCCAGAAACACCTACAAGCCCTCCTACAGGCTCTGATGAAGGATCTGTGGCTGGCACAGGTGAGACAATAGAAGAAATTGAACCAGAAGAAGAATTTGTACCACAAGTTAAAGGCGAACAAGTTTATGAAATTAAAAATGGAGGACATGGTTGTTCTGAATGTACATGGTGGTATTGGGTATTAATTGTCCTATTCTTAGCTGGATTAAACTTTACATATTTCTTTATGTTAAAAGAAGATGAATAATGTATATATATTAAATTAAATATATGGAACAAGAAAATACAACAAATAATTCACAATTAGAAAAGCCAAAGGATAAAAAAAACTCTTCTATTCTGGGATGGATATTAATAGTTGTCTGTACTGCGATTGTAACATTAATATTAATCTTTTGGTGTAAATGTATGCCTTTATGGGTAATATTAATATTAATGATAGATTTCCTATTATTACTAATTGTTAATTATTTAAATAAATTTAATACAAAAAAGTTAGGTTGGTTGTTTGGTATATTACTAGCAATCATGCCAGTGATTATATTAGTATTTATTGGAGCTTGGGCTTGGTGGATGTGGATTATTGCAATAATATTATATATATTCACTTTAGCAACATACTTTATGGGTATATTATTAGAAAACTATTGGAGAGTTGTTGTGCCACTCAGTTTATTTTTAATTTTAATGTTAATATTTATAACTAAGTTTTAGGTGGTTAGAGTTTTAGGTGGCTAGGATACTAACGCCCTAAAACTCTAACCACCTATAATATTACTGGTTGTTCCATCCAACATTCAGGACTATCTGCTTCAGGTGGTGTTCCCCAGCAAGATAAAAGTTTAGATAGATCAATAACATTAATAATACTATCTTTATTTATATCTATTTTTTTATTTAATATATTACTGCCTGTTTTGTGCCAATTAGACAACAATATGCCAAAATCTTGAATGTCTGTTTTATTGTCATTATTAAAATCTGTTTGAAATATTTTGCTAACGCTGTCCCCACTGCCCCCATTGCCACCGCTATCTCCATATTCATAAACTCCTCTGTCAGGCGCGCTGCCAACAAATGATTCGCCTAGATTCTGCCCTGAATCAATAGCAGGCGAACCAGCGCGTAAATGAAAATCAAAACTAAAATCATCATGAGCAGTCGGCGGATCAACAAACATTGGATTAGCTTCAATGGTATTTCGTGCTTCACAATAATATTTCCAAGCGGTTACCTCATTAATATCACCACTCCATTCTGAACAATTCGAACGGTCAAACATTGGTGTGCCATCACCCTTAAGAGGCGGTCTGCCTTTATTCCACCCGTCTGGTCCGTTAGGGTGATAAATTAGAAAGTGAGAGATATCGTGTACACCCGAGCTGTGCATAAAAGCCCAATCTCCTCCTACTACAATATTATTTTTCCATGAATTATTTGTAGCCGGAATATTGTCTCCTGTGCCAACATGCTTATTTTTATAAAAAATATTATGATAAAATTTTGAATTTAAAGATCTGCTGCCTGCTCCAGAAGCAGCATTAAAAGCAAATATGTTCCGTTCAACCAAACTATTATCAGCCTTCAAATAAAGGCCCTGATCAAAACCATAAGCATGTCCATTGGCCCAAATAATATTTCCGCGTATAGTAAGATTTCTTGTCCCATATGAAGATGATGTCGGTAAACTAGTAATACCATAACCGCAAGTTGCATTTGCATACTGGCCACCAGAAACATCGCAAATTATACCTGGTTTACCTGGCGGAGGATCCCAATTATGCTCTGCATTGTGATGAATAAAATTATCTTCCAAAGTTACATAACTGCCCCTAATCTTAATCCCTCCGCTATAGTGAAAATTTCGCAACTCAAACCCCTTAAGCATCACATAATCTCCGCCTATATCAAGACCGAATTGGGCATTAGCTATTGGTTGTGTATGTTTAGAACCGTCAATAATAGGCGTCTCGCCCGGATAATTACGGAATATTATCCAATCATTAGCTGTGCCATTCGCTCTAATCGCGTATCTTTGCTGATCAGCCGGCTGATAAAGCCCCCCTCTAAAACAAACGACATTGCCAGGTTTAGCGCCGTCGCTGGCAAAAGCTCTATCTATGGACCATGGATTAGATTGAGTTCCACTGCCAGATGAAGCGCTGGGAGATACATAATGAGTGCAATTATTTCCCACTGCCATCTGCACACTATACTCACCTGCTACTTGTCCATTACTATCTTTATTTATATAACTATAAAAATTATTAGAAACTAAATTTGTAATTCCTAAATAATTAAAAATTGCTATACCTAAAAATATAAAAGCAAATATAGCTACTGGAATAGTAACATATGGAATATTATTATTGTTGAAGATTCTTTTGAACATGGGCTAAGTATTTGTATATTTAAGAAAGTTATTTTTTTTATAACCTACTTAAATCTTATTTTTAGCAGTATAATTAGAATATTTCTTAAAATTAACCATTTTTTCTAGATCTTGCCTGTTAAATAAAAATTTTTCTACATCTCTAGCTAATTTTTTAAAATCTAAATTTTTAATTCTTGCCTGTATTGCCTTATTTAATTCCTCTTCATTTTTAATATTTGCAAAAGATCTTAAATAACCAAAATCAGGATTAGTTAAAGTTCGCAACCACAAAAAATCAAAAAAATCTCTGCCTTTTGCCCTTTTACGTTCAAGCAACGCAACGATCTTTTGGGACATAATTGTTTCAATTGGATTTGATAAAATCTCTCTGGAAAGACCAAACCTTTGCATTATTTTTATTTCTTTTTTAACTTTGATCTTTTGTCTAGTAGTATCAAGTCGAATTAAAATCTTTTGATTTTTATATGGTGATAATTTGTTATCATATAATAATTTATTGAATTTAAAATAACAATGATAAGCTCCTTTAAAAGCCACTCTAAATTCTATATCAAACCCTTTTAATTTTAAATCATAATCTAATTTTTGAATAAGTTTTTTAAAATCATCTTGTTTTAAATCAAAATTATCAAAATCAAGATCTTCTGAAAAACGTGGTAAACCATGAAATATACACAAACATGTTCCGCCAATAAAATGAAGATTAGGAGCAAGTTTATATAAAGAATCTAATATTTCGCACTGCAAATATTGCACTAAAGTCATTTCAGGATTATTAGCTGGTAAATTATATTTTTTAGCAGAGTCTAAAATCTGTTTAAATAGAAGCATATTCTTCTCTTATATATTTATCAAATCCTTTTATTAAATTTGTAAATCTAGAATTATTAAAAAATTTACTTAGCTTTAATAATTTATTTCTTTTAATCTGTTTAACATATATTTCATGGTTTATTCTTAATTCTTTCCAATCATTTTGGTTATTTAACTCACCTTGATGTAAATAAAAATAATCAAGAATTGCTTTTTCAGGCAAAGCAATTAAAAAACCCCAATTAATATCTTTTATTTCTTGGTAACCTAAAAAAATATCACTTTTAATCTTCTGATAAACAAAAAGCTTACTATTAAATTCAAAACGCCTTGTTTTTTTAGCTGTCACAGAAGTCACCGCCATCACAACATCGGGAATTAGATTATAGTAAAACAAAGCTGATTCTAAAGAAACATAAGATGGTTCAAATATTTTATTAGCCAAAACAAAAGAGTTAATGTCTGCATTTTCTTTTAATAAATAAACATTCTTTCTGGGTTTTATTAAAAAACCTTTTTTAACCCAATCAGAAAGTTGAATATCTAAAACTTTATTTTCTGATATCTTTTTTATCTCTGCTCTACTTAAA
Source organism: Patescibacteria group bacterium (assembly GCA_043817345.1). GTDB lineage: Bacteria > Patescibacteriota > Patescibacteriia > UBA2196 > UBA2196 > CAYSXS01. Next base: position 1,742 of record JBDRGZ010000003.1, on the reverse strand, counting down.
ATAGGGTATCTATTTTTAAATAAATTATAAAAATCAGTATATTTCATTTGTTTATATATTTTTATTAATAACTGAATTATATCTTAATTATATATTTACCATTAAATTATATCAAATTAACTAATTCACTAAACTATTCAAATATTCTTCTATATTAGTATATCCATCTCCATCTTTATCTAAAGAATTATCATTTGGGTCATTTTTATTTAAACCATTAGAATCTTCCCAATTATCTGGCATACCATCGTGATCTGTATCAATTGTGGGTGTTCCAGAACTTAATGTTGGCAAACCATCTATTATATATTTCTTTAAAACCTGAGTTGCCCAAACACGAAATTCAGTTGCTCTTTTAGAATTTACTCTATAACCAACAGATATAATCATATCTAGATTATACAAATTCATGCGCCTACTTTTACCATCTGCTGCAACCTGTTCCAAAATGGAACAGGTTGAATTTCTGTTTAATTCTTTTGTTTTATAAATATTATTAACATGTTTAACAATAGCCGGTCTTTTAACATCAAAAATTGATGCCATTTGATGAGCATTTAACCAAACAGTTTTTTTATCTAATTTAACATCCAATTTAGCTTTGCCATCTTTGGTATGATAAATAACTATTTCACCTTTTGAAATATTATTTGTTTTTAAATTTTTTCTTTCCATACGTATATTATATCACATCAGCAAACTTATCTAAATTTTGTATCTCCTCTTATTTTTGTATCTCCTCTAATTTTTACATCTGGAATTGTACTTACACTATTCACGGAAAAAGTCCCCGAACTGCTTGTCGTGCAAGTGCCACCACTATCACATATGAAAATATAGTAATCTCTAGTTTGCCCAGCATCTCCCCCAACAACATCATATTTAACTTTAGCTGGGTCTGATGTTGTAAAAGCAGTTGAACTTGCCCACGCCCCACCATCACACACCTGGTTGGTTAAAGAATCTGTTTTACATACTTTAACCTTAATCTGATCTCCACTATCATCCCAGTCAACTATAAAACTAACAGAACGATTAGGGCTTGCTGGATCCGGTGTATCAGATACAGATGATATAGTTGGCACAACATCAGGAGTCAATTCTTCACCACCATAAGAAATACAAGTATCAACCATATTACAATATTCAAATGTAATCCAATCATCACTACGTATTGTGTTTGAAATCCTAACTTCATCAATCAAACCATCAAAAAAACTAGATGCATTATATCCACCAATAATTACTTCCTGTGAATTAGTAGAATCAGAAGAATTCTGACCAAAATTTGGTGTGCCAGTACCTGCCTGTTCCACGCCATTTGAATACAATTTAATATCATCATTTAAATAATCCACCACCCCATGTAGCATATACCAGCTACCGGTGCCAACCGCTGACCCTGTTGTATATTCATTTTGTGCACCATCACCATCAGATGATCTGGCATAAACACGCATATCATTACTTGTTAACACTATTAAATTGGCCCTGGTATTACCAGCTCCATTCTCAATCTGTAAAAGAATGTCCTCAGTCCCAGCAGAAATAGTATCGGCTTTCATCCATACAGACATTGTTAGCCCTGGAATACTGCTTGTGATCGTCGGATTAGCAGATGATTGCACTATATCATCGTCCGAATCAAAATCAGGAGCTTTACTAAACTTACCAGTCTGGCCTAGATTTGGACTAAGCGGTGTAGCATTAACTGCTTGGCGTGTTGAATCAATCATTGATTC
>JBDRGZ010000002.1:0-3010 GCA_043817345.1 Patescibacteria group bacterium | reverse complement strand
AATATTTCTTTATCCATAAAACTAAAACCTCCATATTTACTTAATTATATCACAAACATTGACACCATCCAATATATATAGTATAAATACTATCAGATACAAAGCCACTTATCCGTCCCGCCACGGCAGGACGGTTTTAATTTACCCCTCACCTTTTAATTACATGTTGCAAAGCAACAAATTTAAAAAGTAATTAAAAGGTGAGGGGTTTATTCATAATTTATGGAAATACGAAACATAGCCATTATCGCCCATGTTGACCACGGCAAGACAGCTTTAACAGATGCATTAATGCAACAAACAGGCATGTCAGAAGTTGGAGACAGTATGGATAGCGATAAACTAGAACAAGAAAGAGGAATAACCATTTATTCTAAAAACACCTCTGTATATTACAAAGATACAAAGATAAATATTGTGGACACCCCTGGCCATGCTGATTTTGGTTCAGAAGTTGAACGTGTCTTACGTTCTGTAGATTCTGTCCTATTAGTAGTTGATGCTCAAGAAGGCCCAATGCCACAAACAAAATTTGTTTTAAAAAAATCTCTTGATTTAGGAATAAAACCAATTGTAGTGTTGAATAAAATAGACAAAGCAGCTGCTAAACCAGACGAAGTAGAAGAAATGGTTTATGAACTCTTTTTAGACTTAGGTGCAAGCGATGAACAATTAGACTTTACAACACTTTATTCAGTTGCAAGAGATGGAATTGCAAAAAAAGATTTAAAAGATGATTCTAAAGATTTAACTCCCCTTTTAGATACAATATTAAAAGAAGTACCAATTGCTTCAAACGAAGACTTACAAAACAAACCTTTACGTATACAACCTTTTAATCTTGCTTATGACAATTTTCTAGGCAGACTTGCCATTAGTAGAATTTATGAGGGTAAAATAACAGACACATCTAGAGTATATATTAAAAATTCTATAGGAGAAACACGAGAAGGAAAAATCACAAAACTATTTACCTTTGAAGGTTTAAAAAGAAAAGAAGTTAAAGAAGCAAAAGCAGGAGATATTGTCATGACAGCTGGTCTACCTAATATATTTATTGGTGAAACCATTTGTTTAGACGCAGAGCAAGAAGCTTTACCAGCTATTAATATTGATGAACCAACAATTTCATTAAATTTATTTATTAACAGTTCCCCATTTGCTGGAAAAGATGGAAAATTTGTTACTAACAGACAACTTAAAGAAAGATTAGAAAAAGAATTGGAAGTTAATGTTGGCTTAAAGATTGATTTTTCTGCAATTGATCATTATAAAATATATGGTAGAGGCGAAATGCATATTGCAATTTTACTTGAAAATATGCGCCGTGAAAATTATGAAATGCAAATATCTCAACCACATGTAATTATTAAAGAAGAAGATGGTGTAAAGCTTGAACCATTTGAAGAAGTTACTGTCAATGTTCCAGAAACAATGGCTGGAACAATTATTAAAAAACTTGCAAGTAGATGTGGCAATATGCTTGAGATGATACCAGAAAATAATAATGTAAGAATTGTTTTTGAAATTCCAACTAGAGGATTACTTGGTTATAGAAATGAATTTATAGTTGATACAAAGGGTGAAGGAATTATCTACACCCGAGTTTTTGGTTTTAAACCATATGTTGGAGAAATTAAAAAAAGTAGCCTAGGCTCAATGGTTTCTATGGCAACAGGTAAAGCCATGGCTTACTCATTAGCTAATTTACAAAATAGAGGAAACTTATACATCAAAGCTAATACTGAAGTATATGAAGGAATGGTTATTGGTGATGCAGCCAAAGGAGATGACATGACTGTAAATCCGATAAAAGGAAAAAACCTAACAAATATGCGTTCATCAGGAACTGATGAATCAATTAGTTTAACTCCTGTAACTCCCCTAACCCTTGAAAAAGGTATGGGCATAATGAATAACGATGAATATTTAGAAATTACTCCAAACTGTATTCGTTTAAGAAAACAATTTTTAACTGAGCAAGAAAGGGTAAGAGCAGGTAGAGAGAAATAAAAAATTATCCCCAGCACAATATCCTGTTGACCATGAAACTTGCAGGTTATATCCTCCTGTAGGACCATCTAGATCTAAAACTTCACCAGCAAGGTATAGGTTGGATATGACTTTTGATTTCATTGTTTTTGGGTCTACTTCTTTCAAATCAACTCCCCCAGCTGTAACTATTGCTTTATCAAATCCATCAATCTTTTTTATTTCCAACTTAAATTCTTTAAGTAGGTGTAATAAGGTGTTTCTTTCTTGTTTTGTAATTGAATTAGCTTGTTTTTCTTCGTCTATCTTAGATAATTTAACAATAACTGGAATTAACTTTTTTGGTAAAAGTAAATCTAAGCTATTCTTAAACATCTTATTTTTCATTTCACTAAAATCTGTTAAGTCTATCACCATATATGGTAAAACTTATCATTAATAATCATACCAACAGCCCTCAAAATACGCCTATATTCTTGTCTCAACGTTTCACAATCTTCATCAGAAATATCTGTTTCTTCTTTTATCATCTTAAATTGTTTAAAAATAGGAGCAAGTGCTTTTCTGGCTGGTTCTCTTACTGGATGGTTTGGTGCATCTTTTACAGTAAGATCAACAATTAAATTAAGCTCTTTGATTGAATGCTCTGATTCAAATGTTTTAATCATTTCTTTAAAAATCAAAATTTCTGGTTCACTTTTTATTTTTTCTATTTCTTCTTCTGGAGGATTATTTTTCAGCCATTCTTCATACATTTCATCATAATACTTTTGTTCTTCTGGCGTTATTTCTTCAGGTTTTGAATTAATTGAAGTTTCTTCAACATTATTTGGGGTTGGTTCTTTCATATATTTTATTTATATTATTAAATTGTTTTCTCGGGGATAGGGATTCGAACCCCAATTGCGAGTACCAGAAACTCGAGTCCTGCCGATTAGACGATCCCCGATAAATATATATTACCCTACTATCTTCCCACCAAAATCTTCTGCTATAGAATTTATTTTATCTTCTGCGT
>JBDRGZ010000001.1:0-6319 GCA_043817345.1 Patescibacteria group bacterium | reverse complement strand
TATCTTTTTTATTAAAAACATCTACATTAATTCTTAACTCGTCTATTGATCTTTTATCAACTATCTGATTCTTTCTTAAATATATATAGTCAAACAAAGCTTTTGCTTTTGTGGCTTCATATATAATTAAATTATTTGTCTTAATCACATTAAACCCAATAAACAATGCTGGCTTGATATTGTGATAAATAAAATTACCGAATTTATTGTCAAATCTTGTAGTCTTATTTTTACTCACACAAGTAAAATTCACCGGTGATTCTGTTAAAGCATTATATTTAGCTAAAACATATTCAAGACTTAGATATGAGGGAGAATAAATAACGCCTGTTATAAATTCCAAATAACTGTCTTTAAAATTTTTTCTCTCAATTATGTTTATATATTCTTCTGACACATAAAAACCTTTTTTTAATCTGATAACCTTACCCCTATCCTCTAATCTTGATAAAATAATCTTAAGGTAATATTCTTTAAATACACCTTTAAGGTCGTCTATATTAAAATATGGAAGATTCTTAGTTAAACCCAAAACTTTCCTAGTTTTAGGTAAATTATCTAATCTTGGTTTATTTTTATCGTTTCTCATAGTATACACTAATTATATACTATAAGAAACAGTATGTCAAGAGTATTTATCCACTTAAACATTAAAAAACCGCAAAAAATGCGGTTTTTTGTCAATTCTGGGTATTTTCTTCTGTTTTTCTATTTCTTCCCCATTTCAATCATTGTTTTAATTACTGAATCAGGTGTTAAAGAAATACTATCAATTCCTTGTTTAGATAAAAATTTAGCAAAGTCTGGGAAATCACTGGGTGCTTGTCCACATATTCCAATCTTTGTTTTAGTTTTCTTTGCTACTTGTATAGCTTGGGTGATCAGTTTCTTAACAGCCTCATTCTTTTCATTACCTACGTGAGCAATTAAACTAGAGTCCCTATCCAAACCTAAAGTTAATTGGGTTAAATCATTAGAACCAATTGAAAATCCATCAAACAGTTTAGAAAACTCTTCGGCTAGAATAATATTCGCAGGAATTTCAACCATCATATATATCTCTAGCTTATTCTTATGTCTCTTTAATCCTTGACTAGACATAATTTGAATAACTTTTTCTGCTTCATCTACAGTTCTAACAAAAGGAATCATTATCTTGACATTATCTAACCCCATTTCTTGACGAACTTTTTGTAATGCCTTACATTCTAATTTAAAAACTTCAACAAATTGTGGATCATAATATCTTGAAGCTCCACGCCAGCCAATCATTGGGTTTTCTTCTTTTGGTTCAAATTCTGTACCACCCACTAAATTAACATACTCATTGGTCTTAAAGTCAGATAATCTAACAATTACATCTTTAGGATAAAAAGCTGCTGCAATCCTTGCGATTCCTTCAGCTAATTCCCCAACAAAGAAATCTGGTTTCTTTTTGTATTCTTTGCTTAATTTATCTATCTGATCTTTTAATGTTTTAGATTTTAATTTGTCATAATTCAATAAAGCCATTGGGTGGACCTTGATATAGTTATTGACTATAAACTCCTCTCTAGCCAACCCAACACCATCATTAGGTATAAAAGAAAACTCAAAAGCTCGTTCTGGTTCACCAACATTTAACATGATGCTGGTTTTTGGCTTTCTTAAAGATTTTAAATTGGTTTTTTTAATTTTATAATCTATTAATCCAGAATAAACTTTACCAGCCTCTCCTTCAGCACAACTAACCGTAATATTTTCTTGATTCTTAATTTTTTCTGTACAACCTCCTGTACCAACAATACAAGGTACTCCTAATTCTCGAGACACAATGGCAGCATGTGCTGTGCGCCCACCGAGATCAGTTACAATTGCTCCAGCAATTTTCATAACTGGTACCCAGTCAGGATCTGTCATTTCAGTAACTAATACTTCTCCTGGCCTAAATTTATTAATATCCTTAACATTTGTTATTACATGAGCTTTACCTTGTCCAATCTTAGAACCAACAGCTTTACCTACACAAATTACTTTATCTTCAGAAGCTTTTTTCTTATTAATCAAATATTCTTCTAAAACATTAACATCCTTTTGCGAATGAACAGTTTCTGGTCTAGCTTGAACAATAAACAACTTATTTGTTTTACCGTCTTTGGCCCATTCAATATCCATTGGTTTGTTATAATGTTTTTCAATAATAACTGCCCATTTAGCTAACTGAGTAATTTCCTTATCGGTTATTGAAAATTTATCTTGATCAGCTGTTTTAACTTTAACATTCTCTACATCGTTCCCTTTATATACCATCTTAATATTCTTATTCCCTAATGTCTTAGATAAAATCGCATTTTTATTCTTAGCTAGAGTGGGCTTGAAAACATAGAACTCATCGGGGTTAACTTTTCCTTGCACAATATTTTCTCCCAAACCATATATTGAATTAATTAATACAGCATCTTTAAAACCAGATTCTGTATCAATAGAAAACATAACACCCGAAGAAGCCAAATCACTCCTTACCATTTTTTGAACTGTTACAGATAAATATACATCAAAATGATTAAACTTTTTCTCTACCCTGTATGAGATTGCCCGAGCTGTAAACAGAGAAGCAAAACAATTTTTAACCGACTTAATCAATTCTTCTCTGCCAACAACGTTTAAATATGTTTCTTGTTGTCCTGCAAAACTAGCATCTGGTAAATCTTCAGCTGTTGCTGAAGATCTTACTGCTACGTCTTCAGCTTTGCCAAATTTATGGTAAGCATTTAGAATTTTTAATTCTAAATCTGCTGGCATTTTAGCATTAGCAATTAAGGACCTAATTTTACTAGCCCTTTTAGTTAAATCCTGAACACTATTTTTCTTTAAACCTTTTAAGCCATCTCTAATTCTACCTTCTAGATCATTTGATTCAATAAAATATTTATATGCTTCTGCTGTAATTGCAAAACCATTAGGAATATTTACTCCTTTTTTAGATAATTCAGAATACATTTCTCCTAAAGAAGCATTTTTGCCACCCACTAAAGGAACATCTTTATTTGAAATTTCTTTAAACCAAAGTATGTGTTTTTTTGTTTTTTTAAGCATGGTATATATATTTTAATTTAAAAATTTAATTTTTTAGCATATTTACCTAAATATGGCATTTCCCACATTGAGCCTCGTAAAGCATTAACTATACCTAATAGCATAAGGATTATGACAATAATCCAACCAATTGGCATAATGATTAACCAACCAATAATTGGAATTGAACCTAAAACAGTAACAATTAAAGAAAAGATAAACAGCACTAAACCTTGTTTAGCATGATGCTGGCAAAATTCACTATCTTTCTTTAAAAACATTGGGATTAAGAAAAGGATCCAAATATATCCAACAGCAGCGATAACTCCATCGTCTTGTTCATCAACTACTTGTTTTTTAAATTCATCAGCTGCTCTTTTGGCTTCTTTTTTAATTTCTTCTCCTTCTTCACGTATTGTTTTTTTATTCATAAATTTTTTAATTAATTTTTAAATCACTTCTAACTTTATTTTTACGATATCTAATTATTTTATCAATTTTTCCAGCTATAATATTTACAGCATTAACAACCAAAGCAATAATAACGGCCCAAATTATCATAGCTATTGTTTCTAAAAATATATTATATATCACCCAAGTTTCTAAATATTGGAAGATTTTAATAAAACCAGAAACAAACCCTACTAATATACCAAAAGACATTGGCACAAAAAAAGAATTTTTAATATCTTTAATTTTAACAAATCTGGCTGACAAACCAATTAAAATTAAAAATTCAAAAATTAAAATCAAACCAGGCAAAATATCTTGAGCTAGAAATTCAAAGAATTCAAATAACCCAAATAAAACAATTACAAACTCAAGGATTACAAAGAAAAGAAACAACCCTTTGAACTCATTCCAAAAAAAAGATATTTTCCTAGGTGCTTCAATTTGTGGTTGAGCCTCTATTTCGATATTATCTGGTCCTTCAATTTCAATCTCTTCTAAACCAGGAGGTAATAAATTATTTTCTAAATTTTTTGAATTTTTATTATACATATATACTCATAGTATATCATACTCCACAAAAACCAAAAAGTGGCTGCAACAACAGCCACTTCTTAAAAATATTTTAATATATCAAATTACATTCCCATCATGCTTGGGTTCATACCAGCTGGCATCTGTGGCATATTATCTTCTTTGCCTGGCAATTCTGCTATAACTGCTTCAGTTGTTAAAACTAATGAAGCAATTGAAGCTGCATTTTGTAAAGCAGAACGAGTAACTTTAGTTGGGTCAATGATACCTACTTCAACTAAATCCTCATATTTATTCTTTTCTGCATTATATCCAAAATTACCTTCTCGTTTTTTAATTTCAGAAACAACAACTGAGCCGTCTTTGCCTGCATTAATAGCAATCTGTTTAACTGGCTCTTCTAATGCTCTCTTAAGAATATCTAAACCAATTTTTTCTTCTTCATTAACCTCAATACTATCTAAAACCGGTAAAGCTCTAATTAAAGCTACTCCTCCACCAACTACAATACCTTCTTCAACAGCAGCTCTAGTAGCTGACAAAGCATCTTCTATTCTGTGTTTAACTTCTTTCATTTCAGTTTCAGTAGCAGCACCAACTTTCAATACAGCTACGCCACCACCTAATTTACCTAAACGTTCTTGGAGTTTTTCTTTATCAAAATCTGATGTTGTATTTTCTAATTGAGCTTTAATTTGTTCAACTCTTGTTTTAATTTCATTTTCTTCGCCCTTACCTTCAACTATTGTTGTATCTTCTTTTGTAGATACAACTTTTCTGGCTTGACCCAAATCGTTTAAATCAGCAGCCTCTAATTTTAATCCCACTTCTTCTGAAATTACTCTGGCTCCAGTTAAGACTGCAATATCTGTTAAAATTTCTTTTTTACGATCACCAAATCCAGGAGCTTTAACAGCTAAAACATTAAACACTCCCTGAAGTTTGTTTAAAACTAAAGTAGTTAAAGCTACTCCTTCAACTTCGTCAGCAATAATTACTAAATCTTTTTTACCAGATTGAACTAGTTTTTCTAATAATGGTCTAATATCTTCAACTGAAGAAATTTTTCCATCAGTTACCAGAATATATGGATTATCCATAACTGATTCCATACGTGCTGTATCTGTAATCATGTAAGGAGAAACATATCCTTGATCAAATTGCATTCCTTCAACAATTTCTTTTTTTAAACCAAACTCTCGTGATTCTTCAACTGTGATTACTCCATCTTTACCAACCTCATCCATAACTTCAGCAATTAGACTACCAATATTTTTATCATTAGCAGAAATTGAAGCTATATGAGTAATATCTTCTTTACCTTGTACAGGTTTAGAAATATTTTCCTTTAATTCTTTAACAACTGCTTTAACACCTTTTTCAATTCCACGACGAATAGCCATTGGATCTGCACCAGCAGTTACATTTTTTAAACCTTGGGTTAATATACTTTGTGCAAGTAAAGTGGCTGTAGTTGTACCATCACCAGCAACATCATTGGTTTTAACTGCAACTTCTTTAACCATCTCAGCACCAATTGCTTCAAACTTATCTTCTAATTCAATTTCTTTAGCTACAGAAACTCCGTCTTTAGTTACAGTTGGTGAACCAAAAGATTCCCCAATCACAACATTACGTCCTTTGGGGCCAAGAGTTACTTTTACTGTATCAGCTAATTGATCAACTCCTTTTTTTAAAGCTAATCTAGCTTTTTCATCAAATATGATTTGTTTAGCCATATATATTTTGTTATTTAATTATTGCAATTACATCAGATTGAGATAAAACATAGTATGTTTCATCTTTAACCTTAATTTCTTCTGGAGCATATTGTTTAAACATAATATTATCTCCAACTTTAATATCCATTTCTAAACGATTACCATTATCTAAGACACGACCAAGTCCAACAGCAACAACTTCTCCTTTTTCTGCTTTTTCTTTAGCATCTTCTGGTAAAACAATACCAGATTTCTCTTCTTTTTGAAGGGGTTTAACGATCAAATGATCTGTTAAGGGTTGTAAATTCATAGTTTTAAGCTTAATTATATTATTTTATTTTAATATCTTAGCACTCTAATGTCAAGAGTGCTAATTACTCTCTGATTATTTATTATACAATAAAAAAACAGGTTGTCAACCCCTCACCTTTTAGCGACTTTTAGAATTTGCTACTTTGTAGTAGGTGACTAAAAGGTGAGGGGTTGACAGCCTGTTTTTTTGTTGTATAATAAATAATCAGAGAGTAATTAGCACTCTTGACATTAGAGTGCTAAGATAT